>JAPLAO010000201.1 GCA_026393245.1 Mycobacterium sp.
CCGATACCGGAGTTAACCTGAGCGCACCGGCGAGGTGACTGATCCGCTTGCCGCGGTGCGCGATCACCTCCGGGACTATTTCACCAGTGCGGGCGTGGACTCTGAGCCGTTAGTCGCCAGTGTCACCTTTCTCGGTGTGGAGCGCATCGATGTGCTGCGATTCGGACCAGACCAACGCCGCGGGCGCGAAGGCGTATTTCATTACATCTCGGTGGGATGTTCGCGCTACCCGATGACCGACGCTGCCTCAGCGCTCGCCGATCCGATTCGTGGTCCACGCGCGGAGATCACGATGAGCCTGCGCGACGGCGCGCCGACAGACGGCTTGGCTCGCAGTCTTGCCGTGGTGGCCGCGACACCGGCCGTCGACGGTGTGGTGCTGGGCGCGGGCGCGCTTGTGGACCTGTCCGGCCCACTGTGGACCGGGGCGCCGTTCACCGCCGTGCTACTGGGCGAGTCTGAGATTCCCGACCTGACCCTGGACCCGCCCCGGGATCCGGTGCAGTTCCTGTCAGCGGTGCCCATCACCCAGACCGAAGGGGCCTGGGTACGGCTCAAAGGAGCCGAGGCGATGCGTCAAGCGTGGGCCGACGATGGGGTTGACGCGCTCGATCCGGGGCGACGTGCACAGCGCCCGGGCTAACTACCCTGAGCTACAGCCAGTTGTTGCGGTGGAATGTGCGGTACAGGAACCCGCAGATCGACAGCATCAGCAGCAGTACCGCCGGGTAGCCCCAGCGCCAGGCCAACTCGGGCATGTTCTCGAAGTTCATTCCGTAGATGCCGGCGATGGCGGTAGGCACCGCGGCCATCGCCGCCCAGGCCGAGATTTTGCGCATGTCGCGGTTTTGCTGCATGCCCACCCGGGCTAGCGCGGCCTGCACCAGTGACGACAGCATCTCGTCATAGCTGGAGATCCGGTCGGCGGCATGGATCTGGTGGTCGAGCACGTCGCGCATCTGGCGGCGGACCTCCTTACCCAACAGGTCCTGGTGATCGGAGTTGATTCGGGTCAACGCCTCGGTGAAGGGCGACACCGCTCGCCGAAGTTCGACCACTTCGCGCTTGAGCATGTAGATCGGCTCGATCGAGGTCCTGGTGTCGGGTGAGAACGTGGCCTCTTCGACGGCGTCGATATCGGCCTCCATCGCGTGCGCCACCCAACGGTAGGAGTCCACGACGTGGTCGGCGATTGCGTGCATGACCGCAAACGGGCCCAGCACCAGCTGCTTCTTTTCTTCCTCCAGGTGCGTGCGCAATGCGGCCAGGCCGGTGTGGTCGCCGTGGCGGACGGTGACCACGAAGTCCTTGGCGACGAAGATCATGATCTCCCCGGTCTCGACGATCTCCCGCGCCAGTTCCACCGACTCGTGCGGTACGTAGTTCACCGTTTTGACGACCAGGAACAGCGTGTCGTCATACCGCTCGACCTTGGGTCGTTGATGGGCATGGACGGCGTCCTCAACTGCCAGTGGGTGAAGTTGGTACACATCGGCGACCATTTGCATCTGATGCTCGTCGGGTTCATGCAATCCGACCCAGACAAAGGCCGGCTGGCCGAGTGCCTCTAGGTCGTGGACCTTCTCCAAGGCGGCCTCGTAGCCGTAGTTGCCGGGCAGTCGCTCGCCGTCGCAGTAGACGGCACAATCGACGATTGCCTCCGACACCGGCATCGGGATCTGGTCGGCGGCGACGTCGTCATCATGGGTTTCGGGATTGTGGATGAGGTTGACGTCCAGCAAGATCGGCGGGCGACCTTTGAACTGCACCATGGCACTACCTCCCCGCTACCATCAGGGTTCGGACTCTATTGATTGTTAAGGGTACGTGGTCGAGGTTGGCGCTTCGACCCCCTGCGACCACCCGTGGCCGCAGGTATGAGACCGGAGGTCCCCGGCTGCTGTGGGTGCGCTAGATTTTGGGCGCCAGCTTTTATGTCCTCGACAACCAGCTTGATGTCCTCGACAATTCGCGTTCCCGACAAGGAGTACCTCCCGTGCGCACAAAGCCTTTCAAAGTCGCCGTCACCGGCGCCGCCGGCCAGATCGGTTACAGCCTGCTGTTCCGGCTGGCGAGTGGCTCGCTACTCGGCGCCGACCGTCCGATTGAGCTGCGACTGCTTGAGATCGAGCCTGCCCTCAAGGCGCTCGAGGGTGTGGTCATGGAGCTCGACGACTGTGCGTTCCCGTCGCTGGCAGGCGTCGAGATCGGCGCGGACCCGACCAAGATCTTCGACGGCGTGAACCTGGCTCTGCTGGTGGGCGCTCGTCCGCGCGGCCCGGGCATGGAGCGCGGTGATTTGCTCGAGGCGAATGGCGCGATCTTCACCGCTCAGGGCAAGGCCCTGGGCGAGGTCGCCGCGGACGATGTCCGGATCGGCGTCACGGGCAACCCGGCCAACACCAACGCGCTGATCGCCATGACGAATGCGCCGGCAATCCCGCGCGATCGGTTCACCGCGCTGACCCGCCTCGACCACAATCGGGCGATCTCGCAGCTGGCCCGCAAGACCGGCGCGGCGGTCACCGATGTGAAGAAGATGACGATCTGGGGTAACCACTCGGCCACCCAGTACCCCGATTTGTTCCACGCTGAGATCGGCGGCAAGAACGCGGCCAAGGTGGTCAACGACCAAGCGTGGATCGAGGACTTCTTCATCCCGACCGTCGCCAAGCGCGGCGCGGCCATCATCGAAGCCCGTGGTGCGTCCTCGGCCGCCTCGGCCGCGTCGGCGACCATCGACGCCGCCCGGGACTGGCTGCTCGGCACCAGCGAGGGCGACTGGGTTTCGATGGCGGTTGCCTCCGACGGCTCCTACGGCGTGCCGGAGGGACTGATCTCGTCGTTCCCGGTGACTACCCGCGACGGCGATTGGACGATCGTCGAGGGCCTGACCATCGACGAGTTCTCCCGTGGCCGCATTGATGCGTCGACCGCCGAACTGGCTGACGAGCGCGACGCGGTCACCACACTCGGCCTGATTTGAGCGCGGTACCCCCCAGCCATGTTCGACCGGAAACGGTGAGAGGCTCCGCCATTCAAACCCCCCAGATCGTCCTCGACGACGAGGAGATCTTCGCGGCGCACCTGGGTGGAAAGCTTTCGGTGGAGTTGAAGGCGCCGCTGGACACCCAGCGGGCATTGTCGATCGCCTACACCCCGGGTGTGGCCCAAGTGTGCCGCGCAATCGCCACCGACCACACCTTGGCCGCCCGCTACACCTGGGCGCATCGACTGGTGGCCGTGGTCAGCGACGGCAGCGCTGTGCTCGGCCTCGGCGACATCGGCGCGGCGGCGTCGCTGCCGGTGATGGAGGGCAAGAGCGCGCTGTTCAAAACCTTCGCCGGGCTGGACTCGATCCCGATCGTTCTGGACACCAACGATCCTGACGAGATCGTCGAAACCTTGGTGCGGCTGCGCCCGAGTTTCGGCGCGGTCAATCTCGAGGACATCTCAGCGCCGCGGTGCTTCGAGATCGAGCGCCGGGTGATCGAGGCGCTGGACTGCCCGGTGATGCACGACGACCAACACGGGACGGCGATCGTGGTGCTAGCGGCTCTGCTGGGTGCCACCGCTGTGCTCGATCGGGATATCGGCACGCTGAAGATGGTCATCTCCGGCGCAGGTGCCGCCGGGGTGGCCTGCGCCAACATCGTGATGGCCAGGGGACTCAAGGACGTCACAGTGTTGGACTCGAAGGGCATCGTGCACACCGGCCGCGGCGACCTCAATCCGGTCAAAGCCGAGTTGGCGACCCGGACCAACCCGGAGAGCCGCACCGGGGGATTGGCCGAGGCGCTCACGGGCGCTGACGTGTTCCTCGGGGTCTCGGCCGGCAAGGTGGGCGAGGAGCTGATCGCCACGATGGCGCCGGGCGGGGTGGTGTTCGCGTTGTCCAACCCCGATCCGGAAATCCACCCGGAGGTGGCCAAACGGTACGCCGCGGTCGTCGCAACCGGCCGCAGTGACTTCCCCAACCAGATCAACAATGTACTGGCCTTCCCGGGGGTGTTCCGCGGGGCGCTGGACGCGGGCGCGAGGCGGATCACCGAGAAGATGAAAGTCGCTGCGGCAGAGGCGATTTTCTCCGTCGTCGGCGATGATCTGGCCGCCGATCACATCGTGCCTAGCCCGTTGGATCCGCGGGTGGGGCCCGCGGTGGCGGCTGCGGTGGCCGCCGCCGTCGAGGAGTGAGTAACCCGCGATGAGTCCGACGGCGCTGCGCCGGCTGCTCTTGCTCGTTGTTGTTGGGATGTTGGTCGGCTGCGGTGCACCCGCGCGGGTGCCTACTTTGACCGTGGGCGCGACGGCCGATGCGGAGACGACTCTGCTGGCCCATGTCTACGCCGCCGGTTTGCGCTACTACGGCACCGGTGCCGTCGTCGACGTCTCTGATGACCCGGTGGCTGCGCTGGATACCGGTTCGGTCAGCGTTGCGCCCGGATTCACCGGCCGGTTCCTGGAACGGTTCGCGCCAGGCTCGACCGCTCGTTCCGCCGCGCAGGTGTATCGGACGATGGTCGGTGCCCTGCCGGAGGGCGTGGCCGCCGGTGACTACGCCGTGGCGGCGGAGGATAAGGCCGCGCTGGCCGTCACTGCGGCGACTGCGGCGGCGTGGGGCAGTCGGGATCTCACCGCGCTGGTGGATCGCTGTTCCGCAGTGAGCATCGGTGCCGTCGTCGGCACCAATCGTCCTTCGCCTGTCGGGAGCTGCGCGCTGCCGACGCCACGTGAATTCCAGAACTCGGCTGCGATGTTCGACGCCCTGCGCACCGGGGCAGTCACGGCGGCCTGGACCGGTACGGCCGCCCCCGACGTGCCCGACGGCGTGGTCGTACTCGTCGACCGAAAGCCGACCCTGATACCGGCGCAGAACGTCGTCGCGCTGTACCGGCGCAATGAGCTCAATCAGATGCAGTTGCGGGCGATCAACGAGATCGCGGGAGTGCTCGACACCGCCGCCCTGGTCGACATGCTGCGTCAGGTTAGGGCGGGCGCCGATCCCCGGTCGGTGGCCGAGGCCTGGCTGACCGCCAACCCTCTGGGGCACTGAGCCCTGATGGAGCTCACTGCATCTTCGGCATGAACCTGGCGGCCAGCGTGGTCACCACGCGTTGATAGCCCGAACCGCTGATCCGGACGAACGCGTCGAGGATCTTGGCGTCGGCACCCACGAGCACCTTGGCCTTACCCTTGGCGACGCCGTCGAGGATGATCTCGGCCGCTCGCTCGGAGGAGGTACGGGCCATCTTGGTGTCGAACCACTCGGCCATCGACACGGTGTCGAGTCCGTCGGCGGCGGTGGAGTTGCGTGCGATCGCGGTTTTAACGCCGCCCGGGTGAACGCTGGTCACCTTGACCGGGTGGCCGGCGAGGATCATCTCCTGGCGCAATGCCTCGGTGAATCCGCGCACCGCGAATTTCGCCGAGTTGTAGGCGGCCTGACCCGGCACCGCGAACAGCCCGAAAATGCTGGAGGTGTTGATGACATGTCCGTCGCCGGAGGCGATCAGATGCGGCAGGAACGACTTGGTGCCGTTGACCACGCCCCAGTAGTCCACGTCCATGATCCGCTCGATGTCCTTGAACGCGGTGACCTCAACGTCGCCGCTGTAGGCGATGCCGGCGTTGTTGTAGATCTGGTTGACCTTGCCGAAGTGGTTCTTGACGTCATCGGCGTAGAGCAGGAACGACTCCCGCTCGGCCACGTCGAGGCGGTCGGATTTCACCGGCGCCCCGATGGCCTTGAGCCGTCCTTCGGTGACCGCCAGGCCCTCGGTGTCGACGTCACTGATCGCCACCGATGCCCCGTGCCGCCCCAGTTGCACGGCCAGTTCGGCGCCCATTCCCGATCCCGCTCCGGTGACCACTGCCACTTTGCCGGCGAATCCCTGCATGAATACTCCCTGTTGACGGGTGTCGAGTGGGTTCAGGGTAGCAAGCGGGCATTCCCGGGCGTAACGGCCGCGGATCGCACTACGATGACCCCATCATGAGGTTGAGTTCTTTTTCGCGCGCGGGTTCGCTGGTGCTGGTCGCCGGGATCATCAGCGGTGTGTTCGCTGCCCCGGCGAGCGCCGACAGCAACGGCAACGTCAATGATTTCCTGTCCACCCTCGACGGCCTCGGTATCACCAATATGGCGCCGGGCGATGCGGTGGCATTGGGGCAGTCGCTGTGCCCGATGCTGGCGGATCGCGGTCAGAACACCGCCGATATCGTCGGCAAGGTGTCGGACTCCATCGGGCGTCCGCTGGGGCCGGCCACCATGTTCACCGGGATGGCCATCTCGTTCCTGTGCCCGAAGGCGGTCGGCAACATCGCCGACACCCTGACCAACGGCACGCCGCTGCTGCCACTGTTCGGCTGAGCCGAGGGCCCGATTCCTCCTCGGGACTGCGTCCCGCATCGTCATCGGATCATCCGAACGCCTCGCGCCGGTCTGATGCTCCTCGTCGTTCGTCTTCGGCGCTAGCGCGCCTCATCCGATGGCCCGACTCCTCCTCGGGACTCTGTCCCGCATCGTCGTCGGGCTATCCGAACGCCTCGTCGAGGATCTCCTGCTGCTCGACGGCGTGCACCTTCGATGAGCC
>JAPLAO010000256.1 GCA_026393245.1 Mycobacterium sp.
CATCACCGCCGCCGAACTCGCAGCCGAACTCGCGGGCGAGGGAATTCACGTCATCGACGCTCCGGTCAGCGGAGGTGCCGGTGCGGCGGAGAAGGGCGAGTTGGCGACGATGGTCGGCGCGCCGCGTGATGTCTACGAGCGCATCAAACCGGTCTTCAAACAGTGGGCGTCGCTGGTGATCCACGCCGGTGAACCGGGCGCCGGAACGCGGATGAAACTGGCGCGCAACATGCTGACCTTCACCTCCTTCGCCGCGGCCGCCGAGGCGATGGCACTGGCTGAGGCGGCGGGCTTGGATCTTCAGGCTCTGGGCCGGGTGGTCCGGCACACCGATGCGTTGACCGGTGGCGCAGGAGCGATCATGGTGCGTGACAACACCCACGAACTCGAACCGGGCCACTGGTTGTACGACACCTTCACCCACACCCGCGGCCTGGGTGAAAAAGACCTGAGTCTTGCTCGAGCACTGGGGGAGTCGCTGGATGTCGACCTCCCACTGGCGGATATCGCATTGCGAAACCTGGCAGCCGGGCTCGGTGTACCGCATGACCAATCAGCCGTGCCGACGAACAAGGAGTGAGCCATGGACGAGTTGCGCCGCAAGGGTCTGGCGAAGATGAACGAGGTCTACGCCTGGGAGATGTCCGATATGCCGGGCGACTTCTTCGCGCTCACCGTCGACCACCTGTTCGGTGATATCTGGAGCCGGCCCGGACTGTCGATGCGGGACAAGCGGCTCATCACGCTGTCGGTGGTGACCGCACTCGGCCTGCCGGACCTGGCCGAGATCCAGGTCAATGCCGCCATGGAAAACGCGGAGATGACCTCCGACGAGTTGCGCGAGATGGCGATCTTCATCACCCACTACGTCGGCTTCCCGCTCGGCTCGGGTTTCAACGGTGTGGTCGAACGGGTCGCCGCCAAGCGCCGAAAGACCGCAGACGCCGGCAAAGCCGGTGACCGGAAGGCTAACGCCGGTGACGCCGTGAAGATGCACAGCGGAAAGAAGTCGACGGACTAGACCCGCCGGAGGCGTCGATTAGGGTGAGGCGCGTGCGCGTCCTCGTAATCGGATCAGGTGCCCGCGAACACGCCCTGCTGATCGGACTCCGCAATGACCCGGGCGTCGACTACCTCGCGGTCGCGCCGGGTAACGCAGGCACCGCCGCCGTGGCCGACCAGTACGACGTCGACGTCACCTCCGCCGAGGAGGTCACGGCATTGGCAGCCCGCGTTCGGGCCGATCTGGTGGTGATCGGTCCGGAGGTTCCGCTGGCACTGGGAGTGGCCGATGCAGTCCGCAGTGCGGGCATCGCCTGTTTCGGCCCGTCTCGGGACGCCGCGCGAATCGAGGGTTCCAAGGCCTTCGCCAAGGATGTGATGGCCACCGCCGGGGTGCGCACCGCAGCCAGCGAGACCGTCGACAGCCCAGCAGATCTCGATGCCGCCCTGGATCGGTTCGGCCCCGCTGTCGGCCAGCCCGCATGGGTGGTCAAAGACGACGGTCTGGCGGCCGGTAAGGGTGTGGTGGTCACCGCTGACCGGGATGCTGCTCGCGCGCATGCTGCAACACTGTTGGAGTCCGGGCACCCGGTGCTGCTGGAGTCATTCCTCGATGGCCCGGAGGTGTCACTGTTCTGTCTGGTCGACGGAGTCACCGTCGTCCCAATGGTGGCGGCGCAGGATTTCAAGCGGGTCGCCGACGGCGATACCGGGCCCAACACCGGTGGCATGGGCGCCTACGCACCGCTGCCATGGTTGCCGGAGTCAGTTCGGGCCGGAATCGTCCACGATGTCGTCGAACCCGTTGCCGCTGAGATGGTGCGGCGGGGTTGTCCGTTCTCGGGTCTGCTCTACGCGGGTCTGGCGATGACCACCGAGGGGCCCGCCGTCGTCGAATTCAATTGTCGCTTCGGCGATCCCGAGACCCAGGCGGTGTTGGCACTATTGCAATCCCCGCTGGGCGGACTGCTCTACGCGACCGCGACCGGCACTCTCGCGGACTGCGCGCCACTGCAGTGGCATGACGGCTACGCGGTGGCCGTCGTGTTGGCCGCGGAGAACTACCCGGGCCGCCCCCGATTCGGCGATGTGATCTCCGGCGCGGAGGCCGACGGGGTGCTGCATGCCGGGACGTCCCGGCGCGACGACGGGGCGGTGGTCTCCAGTGGTGGACGAGTGCTGTCGGTCGTCGGAACCGGAGCGGACCTGCCTGCGGCCCGCGACGCCGCATACCGGGTCCTCTCCTC
>JAPLAO010000255.1 GCA_026393245.1 Mycobacterium sp.
CGTCTACCTGTCTCAGGGGCTGGCGTTCATCCTGTTCTTCATCGGCGTGAAGCTGCTGTTGCACGCACTGCATGAGAACGAGTTGCCGTTCATCAATGGCGGTGCGGGTGTTCCGGTGCCGGAAATCCCGACCCTGCTGAGTCTGGCGGTGATCATCGTGACGCTGCTGATCACCACGGTGGCCAGCCTCTACAAGACGCGGGTTGCCGACGCCCGCTGAGGGACTCACACCCAGTTGTCGTAACCGCCCCGGGGTCCGATCATGCGCTCGAGTCGGCTGCGGTTGAGCTTCGCGATCTCGTTGCGCACGACCTTGCGCTCGGTTTCGGGGTTGTTATGCATCCGATCACCGATCGCGGCGAGCACCGTTGTGGACGTGCAATCGGCGCCGCTCCGGCCGACATGCATGACGAACTCGAAGCCGAACTTCTCGGCGTAACCTCGCGCCGCGACAGCCAACAGGTGCATTACCCCGGGGCGGGGGTCGTACAGCGAACACTGCTCAGACCGCGAGTGGATGCTGCCGGGCCGCCTCCCGACCCTGGGATGGGCCGCCATGATGTCGTCCATCGAATCCTCGGACAGTGCGAACAGCACCGCGTCGGCGGCGCGGTACAGCGCGGCGTGGTCGCCGTAGGGGCGCGTCCTGGCGAGGTCCGCGGCCATTGCCACGCTGTTGACGCACTCATAAAGCGCGTGCACGGCCCTGCGAGTCGGTAGCCCGTTGAAGGCCTCGAGCCCCACGTCCTGATGCAGCAACACGCGTGCCAGCATCGCCAATCGATGCCACGGCCGGGTTACCGCGCGTTACAGCCAGGAAAACTCTCGTCGGGGACCGAGTAGGGGATCGAACGCCGGGCCGGAACGCTGGGGGAGATCAGTGGCCCTCGGCGGCGAAGCGGACTCGGGAACGCTCGACTTCGGCCTCCGCCTCGGCGCGGCCGACGAACTCCGCGGCCTTCACAAATTTTCCGGGCTCGAGATCTTTGTAGTGGACGAAGAAGTGCTTGATCGCCTCGAGTTCGAAGGGAGGCACATCGCCGAGGTCGTTGATGTGGTCCCAGCGCGGGTCGCCGGCCGGCACGCACAGCACCTTGTCATCGCCGCCGGCCTCGTCGACCATTTTGAACATCGCGACTGGCCTGACCTCGATGAGCACACCCGGAAACACCGATTCCGGCAGCAGAACCATGGCGTCCAGTGGATCGCCGTCCTCGCCCAGGGTGTCCTCGATGAACCCGTAGTCGGCCGGATACCCCATCGGCGTGTACAGGTAGCGGTCCAGCCGAACCCGGCCGCTGTCATGGTCGATCTCGTACTTGTTGCGCTGGCCTTTTGGAATCTCGATTGTGACGTCGAACTGCACCGCGCGTCTCCTTCTGGCCTGGCCGGTCGCCCCGTCGCGACCGGCAATACCCTAACCGAGCGATACCCTTTGCCAGTGGCCCGTTGGGCACAATGGAGTCCAAAGCAGTCAGGAGAGTCATGGTTCGCACGCCTGCGCGCCGCACCCACGTGGTGCTGGCAGCGGCGGTGATTGCGGTGGTCGCGGTGGTCGTCGCGGCCGCGGCATTGCTGACCTCCGGTGGCAAGAGCAATGCGCAGGTGCCGCCGCCGCGGGCGCCGGCCAGTGCGCGGCCCGCTGTCGTGCCCCTGGCGGATGCCGCCCTGATGCCGACCACGGCCGGCCTGACGGCCGTCCTGGCTGCGGCAGTCAGCGATCCCAACCTCGGCAATCTGACCGGGATCATCACCGACGCCAAGAGCGGCCAACAGATCTGGGAGCAGCGCGCCGGCATGCCGATGCAGCCTGCGTCGACGAACAAGGTGCTCACCGCGGGTGCCGCCCTGCTCACTCTGGACCGCAGTGCCCGCGTCACCACCACGGTCCAGGCCGCTGACCAGACCCGGATGCCGGGCGTGGTGGTGCTCATCGGCGGGGGTGATCCGACCCTGTCCGCAGCGCCGCCGGGCATCGATACCTGGTACCGCGGCGCGGCGCGGATCTCCGACCTTGCCGACCAGGTGCGCAAGAGCGGACTGACACCGACTGCGGTGCAGGTCGACACGTCGTTGTTCACCGGACCGGACATGGCTCCCGGCTGGGATCCGGAGGACATCAAGGGCGGGGATATCGCCCCGATTCAGTCGGTGATGCTCGACGCCGGCCGCATTCAGCCGACCACGTTGGAATCTCGCCGATCGCCGACGCCGGCCCTGGACGCCGGACGCGCGCTGGCCGTGGCACTCGGTGTCGACCCGGCCCGGGTCACCTTCGCGCCCGGCCCGGCCGAAGGTCGGCAGTTGGCGTCGGTGCAGTCCGCCCCGTTGATGGAGCGGCTGCTCGAAATGATGAATGCCTCAGACAACGTGATGGCCGAGACCATCGCCCGCGAGGTAGCCAAGGCCACCGGTCGGCCCCTGAGTTTCGCGGGTGGTGTCGACGCGGTACTGAGCAAGCTCTCGGCAGCCAAGATCGATACGACGGGTGCCGCGCTGGTGGATTCCAGCGGGCTGTCGGTGGCGGACCTGCTGACAGCCAAGACCCTTGACGGGGTGGTCGGCGCCGCTGTCGGTTCGGACCAGCCAGCCCTTCGGCCGTTGGTGGACCTGCTGCCGATCGCGGGTGGTAGCGGCACGTTGTCAAACCGGTTCATCGGCGGCGATCAGATGAAATCTCCGGCCGGGTGGTTGCGCGCCAAGACCGGATCGCTGACCAAGATCAACTCCTTGGCCGGGATCGTCACCGATACCAGTGGCCGGGTGTTGACATTCGCATTCATCTCCAACAACGCAGGGATTGAGGGACGAACCGCCATTGATGCGCTGGCTGCAACGCTGCGTACCTGCGGTTGCGCCTCATGAGCCGGTCCGCACAGGTGTCCGTCGGGAAGGCGGTCGATTGGCGGTTCGCCGGCACTGTCGGGGCCCGACTGACCCGGCCCGGCCCGGCCACGACCGACTACACGCGCCGACAGGCAATCGACGAACTCGCCGCGGCCTCCCGCTACGCCGAGGGTCCGGTCCGCGACGTCACCGGGCTTTACAGCGATAGCCCGGTTCCGGAGGCGCGAATCATCAACCGCGAGCAATGGATTCGCGTGGCAGCGGACTCGATGCGGGTGATGACCGGCGGATCCGAAACTCCGAACACCTCCGCCTCGGGCCGGATGGCCGGAGCGCAGACCGGTGCCGGACTGGCTTTCGTCTCCTCGGGAATTCTCGGCCAATACGATCCCTTCGCCTCCGATGATGGCGGCTGCCTTTTTCTGGTCTATCCGAATGTGATCTCCGTCGAACGTCAACTTCGGTTGGTGCCCAAGGACTTTCGGCTATGGGTGTGCCTTCATGAAGTCACCCACCGCGTTCAGTTCACCGCCAATCCCTGGCTCACCCAACATATGTCGCGTGCGATCGGTGTGCTGACCGGTGACCGCGATGATGAGGTCGGCCAGGTGATCGGCCGTCTCGCTGAATTCGTCAGGGACCGACGTCGGGTATCGGTGGGTGCACCGGACCCAGCCAACGCCGGTGTGCTGGGACTGGTTCGTGCTGTGCAGTCCGAACCGCAACGCGAGGCGCTAGACCGGCTTCTGGTGCTCGGCACCCTGTTGGAAGGCCACGCGGACCATGTGATGGATGCCGTTGGTCCCGCGGTGGTTCCGTCCGTTCATCTCATCCGGCGCCGTTTCGATGACCGCCGGCAGCGCAAGCAACCACCGCTGCAACGTCTGCTGCGTGCACTGCTCGGCGTGGATGCGAAACTGAGTCAGTACACCCGCGGCAAGGAGTTCGTCGATCACGTGGTGGACCGGGTCGGGATGGCGCGGTTCAATACGGTCTGGACCGGCCCACATACGCTGCCACTGCCCGCCGAGATCGAAAACCCACAGCGGTGGATCGACCGGGTGCTGTAGCCGGGCTGCGCGCGACGCTGACCGGCTTCGCTGCGACCCGACTGGCCGAGACACAGTCCTGGTGCGTAG
>JAPLAO010000265.1 GCA_026393245.1 Mycobacterium sp.
CCAGCAAGATGGCCCGCGACTGGATGTCGAAGGCGAAGAGTATCCGTATGTGGGATCCGCCCTTCGTGGCGCGAGGCCGGAGCTCCTTCATGTTGGGGTGTTGCGATCCTTCGAGGGTGTCGACGAAAGGTCGGCGCGTGACCGGTCCGTGTTCCTCCAATTGCTCAAGCGCCGCTACCACGTTGTCGTATTCCTCTTCATCAAGGCTGTCGATCCACGATTCGATGAGGGTCAGGTCAACCTCCCATCGCCGCACCACCGAACTATATCAGTCTAGACTGATATCAGCTAGCAGTGATCATCTGCGGCGCGCAGCAGCGCTGCCCGAAGCCGTCGACGGCTGGATCAGGAGGATTCGCGAGCAGGCAACGGCGTTCAAGCGATGCTCGGACGCGGCGGTGAACCTTGGGACCAATTTGGGACCACACGTTCTGCGCACTTCTGAACGACCCGCACGTCTATGCACGATCTGCGAGCCGCGACTAACGGGCATGAGGGGGACCCGTTTGGCGGTCCAGTCGCTATGCGGCTTGGGGGTTGGTGGGTCGCGGTCTACTGTAGAGCGAATTCGGTCGGGGTGAGTTCACCATGGGCGGAGTGGGGTCTGTTGGCGTTGTAGTCGCAGCGCCAGCCTTCGAGGATCACGCGGGCTTCCAGGAGCGAGTCGAAGCGCCACGAGTGATGCCGCGGCGATTGCGCGAGCAAGACGAAGAGTGTCACTCTTCCGACATGATCCACCCCCGCCTTCGGGCTAGCGTTGGGCTGCGGATCTGATGCTGGCGGCTGCCCGCCTGGCACTGGCGTCCTGCGGCGGATCGTTCTTGGTTTGGTTGGAGCCGACGATGATGGCTCGCCGACCATTGCCGGGCCCGGCCTCGGCAGTGCTGGTGTCGCCGAAGACTCGGGCGGTGTTGAAGTTTCCCTGGTTGGCGGCGGCAAGGGATCCATTTCCGATCACGGTGGCGGTGTTGAAGTTTCCCTGACCGGCGGCGGCAACGGATCCATTTCCGAGTGCCCGGGCGATGTTGCCGTTGCCTACCCTGGCGACCGCGACCGCGCCCGAGCCGAATGCACGGCTGGAGTTAACGTAGCCGAATTGGGCACGTGCTTCGGAATTCTCGCCGCGCGCAACGGCGATGTTGAAGGCGGAGGCCTGCGCAAGATCGCCCTCTGCGCCGGCCTTGGCGTAGGCATTCACCCCGATTGCTCGGGCCACGCCGAACGAGCCGTTCGTGGCGAAAGCGCCTGAGAACCCGTCGGGCTGTGATCCGCGCGCAGTGGCGATGTTGAAGATGCCGTCGGAGGCTTGCGCGTAGCCACCCGCCGCAGCGGTGGCAATGTTGAAGTAGCTGGCGCCGACGTCCGGCGTTGTGTAGGCAAGGCTGTTGTCACCGACCGCTATTGCCAGGTTGAACAGACCGCCGGCAACTTCGGCATTGGTGTTCGCGCCGATGGCGATGGCCCACTGCAACGGTCCGGCTGAGGAGCACGACGCACTGCCGGTTTTCAGCGTCCCGGTCAGGCCCGAGGAGAAGCAGGCGTCCAGTGCCTGGGCGGGGGCGGGCGCCACGCTGGTAGCCAACGCGCTGGCAGCAACGGCGCCGAATACGCCACCGGCGACCAGCAGCCCGGTCATCTTGGACATCCGGGGAGAAGCGGTGGCATTAGTCATCGGAAAGGGGTCCCAGTCTGTGTCGGTGAGCAAAGTCAACCGCAAACTAGCATGGGAGGGTGAATAAGGACATTGCGGCGGGAATCGACTGAGGGGGACTCGTTTGGTGGTCCCGTCGCTATGCGGCTTGGGGTTGGTGGGTCGTAGTCCACTGTCGAGCGAATTCGGTTGGGGTGAGTTCACCGTGGGCGGAGTGGGGTCTGTTGGCGTTGTAGTCGCAGCGCCAGTCTTCGATGATCACGCGGGCTTCCAGGAGCGAGTCGAAGCGCCACGAGTTGAGTAGCTCGTCGCGGAGTCGGCCGTTGAACGATTCGATCCACGCGTTCTGCCATGGCGATCCGGGGTCGATGAAAAGTGAACCGGCACTATTGAATCGGCACCAATCGTTGACGGCGTGCGCCACGAACTCAGGCCCGTTATCGAAGCGCACATAGTGCGGCGCCCCGTGTGTGAGGACCAGACGATCCAAAACATCGACGACACCATCGGCGTCGATGCCACGATCAACGTCGATCGCGAGGGCTTCGCGGGTGAACTCGTCGATCACGTTCAACATCTTCACAGTGCGCCCATCAGCAGTCGTATCGAACTGAAAGTCCATCGCCCAGATGATGTTCGGACGAATCGGTGACATCGCACCCACGGCGACACCGACACCGCTCAACCGCTTCTTCCTGCGGCGCTGCGGGACCCGCAGACCCTCCTCACGCCACAACCGACGGATGCGCTTGTCGTTGACCTGCCAGCCCGCCCGGCGGGCCATCTTCGCGGCCCGTCGCCACCCCCAGCGAGGCCGCTCAGTGGAGAACGTGCGCAACCAGGCACGCAACTCAGCCTCCTCGGTGGTGATCGGCGGCGGCCCCAGGCGCATCGTGGAACGGTGGAGGCCCACCACCGTGCAGGCGCGGCGTTCAGACACCCCGAACCGCTCCCGCAACGCCGTGACGGCACTGCGCTTGCGGTTCGGGGTCAGAATTTTCCCGCCGACATCTCCCTGAGCATGTCGATGTCGAGGGCCTGATTGGCGACCAACTTCTTGAGCCGGGCGTTCTCCGCCTCGAGCTCCTTAAGCCGCTTGGCCTCATTGGCCTTCATCCCGCCGTACTGGGCCAACCAGCGGTGCCACGTCGACTCAGCGACCTCGAGGTGTCGACACACCTCGTCGAGCTCCTGGCCGGACCCGAGCAGTTTGTTGCCCTCAGCGAGCTTGCGGATGATCTGATCCGGCGTATGCCGCCGGCGCTTGTTCGATGCCATGTCGTTGCTGATTCTTCCTCGCCCGAATACCGGGCAACAGAGTCCCATAACGACTGGACCACTACTACGGGCTCACCTCAGGCATACTTCGCGTGAGCAGCCGCAACGTGATCCACGTTCGGGTTGAAGTCGAGCCGGATTTCGCGGTTGAAAGAACCTTGGCCGGCCGGGAAATTGCCACCGGCCTCGGCCTCAGCCCCATTTCCCAGTGCCCGGGCGATGTTGCCGTTGCCGTCGTGGGCGTACGCGGTCGAATTCGAGCCGAACGCGCGACTGGAGTTACCGAAGCCGTACTCAGCAAATGCTGCGGAATTCTCGCCGCGCGCGCGGGCGTCCGGCCGCGCCGTACGATTACCGGCCATGACCCGGCGCCGGTTCGTCGACCTTTCGGTTCCGCTGCAGGCTGGGATCGCCTCCGACCCGCCGGGGCATCTGCCGGAGATCGACTACTACGACCACCGCCAGACCGCGGCCGAGGTGGTGTCGTTCTTCCCCGGAGCAGGCGTGGACGACCTTCCCGACGGCGAGGGCTGGGCCATCGAGCGCGTGCGGATCAGCACCCATAACGGAACGCACCTCGATGCGCCGTACCACTACGCCTCGACGATGGATGGTGGCAGACGCGCGATCACCATCGACGAGGTTCCACTCGAGTGGTGCCTGCAGCCCGCGGTGAAGTTGGACTTCCGTCGCTTCGACGACGGCTACGTGGTGACGGCGGTCGATGTCGAGCACGAACTGGAGCGCATCGGCCACGAGCTCCGGCCGCTGGAGATCGTGCTGGTAAACACAAGTGCGGGAACGCATTACGGCCAGCCCGACTACGTCGGCAAGGGATGCGGCATGGGTCGTGCGGCGACGCTGTATCTGCTTGAGCGCGGTGTGCGGCTGACCGGCACCGACGCCTGGAGTTGGGACGCGCCGTTCAGCTACACCGCGCAGCGGTACGCCCGCAGCCACGACGCGTCGATCATCTGGGAGGGCCACCGCGCCGGCCGGACCATCGGCTATTGCCACATCGAGAAGCTGCACAACCTGGAGTCACTGCCCGCGTCGGGATTCGAGGTGTCCTGCTTCCCGGTGAAGATTCACGCCGCATCGGCGGGATGGACCCGCGCGGTGGCGATTTTCACCGAGTAGCGCCGTGGCGTAAAGGCCTCACCCGCATAGCTGTATACGTTTGGTTTCGCTTTCGGTGCGAGACTCCGAGTCGTTCGCCGGCAATTCGGGACCACACGTTCCCACTCGCTCCAGCACGACCTGCACGCTCATGGCTGGCGCTGAATCCACAACCGAGATCCGTTGCCAGCCTTCAAGTAGTGAACTTGTCAGCCCCCGGACAGATACTGCCGACAATCGAGTGCCGCCATTGGCGCGGTGCCTTTTCTGTGGAGGACGATCATGGGAAACAGGGCCAACATAGTGCTGGTGGATCGTGACGGCTGGCAGCTGCGCTACTCGCACTGGGCGGGGTGCCGCATGCTGGATGCGTTGCTCGCGGGGCCAGACATGGCTGAGCGCTACATTCGTGCGCAGCAAGCCGGGACATTCTGGACCGACGAGTTGTGGGCTGACGGTGGCCTAGTGCTGGATCTCGTTGAGCGCACGTTGCTGTTCTTCGGCGAGGAACTCATGGCGACCATGAACGAGCGGCGTGCAATGTTCGAGGTGCTGGCGATCATGTGGCCGGGCTATTCGATCTCATGGGCCTATGACGCAACCGCTGAAATCGCTGCCTACGTCGGCGCTTCTTTTCCTATGCGCGACAGACCTTCTCGGCCTGAACTGACGCTCGCTGACGACACGACGCGCTTACACCATCTCGTCACGGTGCTCGGCGCCGACGGAATGATTCGAGCCTGGCCACTGTGGTGGGGTAGTAGCGCTGCGTGGCACGGAACCGAACTCCTTGAGATGCTGCCTGGGGCGGGGTTCCATGCCCTGGAACTGGGAAGGATTCCGGAAAGTGGTGTGCACGTCGACGTTCCCGGCAAGGCCCTTGGTGTGTGGTTGACGAATCCGGACCCGGGTCTTTTCCGGTGGTTGGGCCGGCTCTGGCCGGGGTGGCGAATCGATCGGTGGGACGATCGCTACGAAGAACAATTCCTCCGGTGCGGCCCCGGCATCACCGCGCCTGAACTCGATCTCACCTCCGGCGTTGTTGAAGCCGAAGCATGGTTTCGCAAAAGGGTTTTTCAGAGTTATGGGGACAGTCCCGCGGGCTATGTCAGCCGCCTCGCCGCACTGTTCGGCTCGTCTGACCCGGTCGCCTCGGTGACGGCTCCAGCGACCGAGCGGCCGAACACCCGGGAGTGGGCGCGCTTTGAACTTGCCTGCGCGCAGGTCCGCGATGGTCGGCGGGCAGCATGATTGAGTCGGTGGCCCGTCGCCTAGATCCACCTCTGAACTGTTGATATTGCGTAAATAAGTCTTGGCCGCGACAATATATGTATGAGCGAGATGACGACGGTCGCATGTGCCGAGATCCTCGGGATTTCACCGCGGCAGGTCGCCCGGCTCGCGCGCGCGGGAGAACTTATCGTGAGCCGCACTGTGGGGGGTGCGCTACTCGTCGACAGCGCTTCGGTGCACCGCCTGGCCAAGTATGGGCGCCATAACGGCCGGCCGTGGGCAGCGGCCACAGCATGGGCGGCACTCGCGTTGCTCTCCGATGAGCGCACCGATTGGCTGGACGCGGCGGCGATGTCGCGGCTGCGACATCGGCTGCGCGCCAGTAGCGCTTCTGAGCTGTGCTGGATGACGCGCCGCCGCGCGACAGTGCACCGGATGCGCGGCTGGGGAAAAGACGAGGGTCTGTTGCCCTCCGGAGTCAGCGCGTTGCGTGATCCGGCGATGTCGGAGTTGTTTGATCTCACAGCACTCGATAGGGGAGCCGATGGTTACGTCCGCGCTCGCGACTTCGCCGACCTCGTGACAACACTGGGACTCGTCGAGGACCGCGACGGTGATGTGACCGTACGGGTGGTGACCGACAATTCTGGATACGCCGTCGACCACGTGCTCACCGCGGCGGTTGCAGTCGACTTGGCCGAGTCGTTGGACACCCGGGAGTCCGCAGCCGGGCTGCGAATCTTGGACAACTTGCTCGACGCATTCCGGTCCGACAAAACCCATCCGCATCGGCGCTTATCTCCACAAGTGATCTGATGACTTCGGCACCCGACGGTCGGCCGTTGTGGCAATTGACCGCGCCGGCAGGTGGATGGCCACCGCCATGGCCGCAAGTCGTCGAGATCGTACAAGCCATTCCGCCCACCCAGTGGACGCTGATCGGCGGACTGATGGTGCAACTGCACGCCGCCTATGCCGGATTGCGGCTGACCCGTACTACCCGTGATGTCGACATGATCCTGCATATCGACTCTGGCGCAGCCACATTCGCCGGTGTGCAGCAGGAGTTGCAACGACTCGGCTACGCGTTGCGTGAACCGATCGGTGGCGGGCCTATACACCGATTCGCTCGCGGATCCCGGGGGGCCGAGACGATCGATGTCATGGTCGCCGACCGCCTATCGCCGAAACAACATCCCAAGGCGTTGCGCCGAAAAGTATTTGCAGTTCNGCCTATCGCCGAAACAACATCCCGAGGCGTGGCGCCGAAAAGTATTTGCAGTTCCCGGCGGCACGTCAGCGCTGCGCAAGACGGTGAACTGTGAAGTGACGGCCGGCGAGGTCGTCGTAGTGCTCAGCATCCCCGACGTCCTCGGGGCATTAGTGCTCAAAGGTGCGGCTTACGTGGAGGACTCTCGCGACCAGGATAGGCACCTCGACGACGCAGCCGTGCTGGCTTGCGCAGTGACCGACCCGATTGGTGATCGTGCCCGGATGATCGGCAGCGACCGCCAGCGGATCGAGGCGCTGTGGAAGGTACTACAGGACGTCGACCACAAGTCGTGGATAGCCACCGGGACAGATGCCCGCCGGGGCCACGCGGCGCTTCGGGTGCTTGTGAGCGATTGAAGGTCGAAGTGCCCGAAAGCCGATGTTCATCAGGTGAGCTGTTTACTC
>JAPLAO010000262.1 GCA_026393245.1 Mycobacterium sp.
GCGACACCGAGCCCCGATCCGCAGATGGATTTGCTCGAGCGATTCCCCACCCCAGCCGCCCCAAGTGTTCGCGGCCGGGCCTGAAGACAAAGGAAACCCGTGGAAAACAGCCTCTTCTCCCACCCCGTGGAAGCCGAGATCGCAGCGCAGAAAAAGGAGCACACCGTCGAGCACTCGTCGGAGCCGGTGCAGAACCCGGTGTTCTCTGACAAGGACAAATAGTCGGTTCCCCGACGAGGACAAATAGTCGGTTCACCGACGAGGACAAATAGCGTTCGGCGTTGCGCTCCAACGTTCTGCAATCGCGCGTAATCAGGGCCCCGTTTCCCGTGCTAGGTTTAGGTGGGGCGCCCGATTTAGGCGTTCTTTCGATTGAATGAGAGAAGCAGAGAATGGCACAGGGAACTGTGAAGTGGTTCAACAGCGAGAAGGGCTTCGGCTTTATCGCACCCGACGGTGGGGCTGAGGACGTTTTCGTCCACTTCTCCGAAATCTCCGGAAGCGGCTACCGGTCGCTGGAGGAGAACCAGCGGGTCACCTTCGACATCGGCCAGGGTGCCAAGGGCCCCCAGGCTCTCGCGGTTCGCCCCGAGTAGCAAAAGCCAGCAACTAGTGGGTCGGCAGGGAAACCTGCCGGCCCACTTTTTACTTGCCCGGTCGCGAAATTGGTTGGAACCATTAGTTTTTCGCGGCCCGAGGTATTGCGAGTAGGTTGATGGAATCGGGGGATTCCGCGCACGGCCTCTCCGCTTGCGTTACCCCGAATGATTCCGGCCGGTTCCCGGCCGCAGAGGGGAGCGTCTGATGACGCCAACACCGATGACGCCAACAACGACCCGCGCAGTCGCCGACTGGGACCAGCCCACGCCCGAGCACACACCACGACTGCGTCTCAAGCCCAAGGCATCCGTTCGATCCTCCCCCACCGGCTTCGTCGACGGCGCCTGGTGGCCGGCAAGTAACGACCTACTCACCGAACTGCCGGATCTGCTCGCCGTGCTCTCGGTGCGCCTGGGCCCGATCAGCCATGTGACCTACCAACTCGGTGAGTGGGCGACGGCACCGGTCAAGACGGTGATCGGCGGACGCGTGGTCCGACTGGCCGGCTACCGTCGCCAGCCCGGCAACACCATCGAGGTTCTCGGCCTGGGCGGAAACAGCGTTGTCCTGCTGGTCGTGCCCGCCGGCACCGACGCCGAGCAGGCGCACGACACCATGATGACGGCGGCGGCACCCGAGGACGCCTCCACCACGGTCGGGCTGCTGGTGGCTTCCCACCGCTGATCCGGCCCGCCGGGTCATTAGCCCAGCAGTGCCAGCACCCGTCCCTGTTCGATCAGATAGCTGCTGCCGCCCACCGATGCGGCGGGAGTGACCCCGCCGAACAGGTTGAACAGGTTCGCGATGCCCGCGGCGACGCCGATCACGAATGTCGCCACTGCCCCAACCACCTGGCCCACGACGAAGCCGATCGGGTTGGCTCCGAAGATTGCACCCACCGCCTGGCCCACGGCGGCACCGACGGCCGCCTGCAGTGCCGGTTGGTTGATGACGGCCTGAATCACCGTGTTGGCGATAGCGTCGACCGGCGTGCCGTCGGCGATAGCGAGCGCAAGTTCGCTGATCAGGTTCTGCACGGCGGCATTGCCCAATAGCGAATCCACGACGGCCTCCGTCACGTTGCCCGCCACCGCGTCCAAGCCGAGGGTTTCAGCCGTTCCGCTGATGAGGCTGGTGACAGCATCCCGCGCCACGGCACTAACCGCGTCCTGCACGGCCGACTCGCCCAGGATCGCCCGCAACGCATCGGAGGCGAGCGCATCCACGGCGGCCGCAATGGCCGGATCGGCCTGCAGCGACGCCAGCGCGCCCTGCAGTGCGTCGGCCAACGGCGCACCAGCCAGAACCGCGGCAGTGACTTGGCCCGCGGTCTCCGACAGTGCCGCAGCGACACCGGACGCCCCGAGGAACCCGGTCACGGCCGAGCTCGCCAGGTCAGCCAACCCGCCGGACGCCGCGAGGTCAGTCAGGGTCGCGACGATCATGTCGCCGTAGGTGGAACCGACCAGATCGGTGATGAACGACCAGACCGCCGGGTCGGCCGTCGCCGCGGAGACCAGCACCGCGGTGGTGGCCCCCAGCGCCGAGACCAGGTCGGGGTTGGTCAGTAGTGCATTCACCGCATTGGTGACGGTGGCTACCACCGCCGGGTTGAATGCCGAATCAGCCTGCAGCCCTTGCCAAGCGGCCGCCAAAAGCACCTCGGGATCAGCGCCTGCCACCAGAGCGGTGGCGGCTTGGCCGGCGATGCCTGCCACGCCTGCGGCGATACCGGGCTGACCCAGGAAGTCCACCAAAATCGAACCGGCGACGTCGGCGAGTGCCCCGGTGACAGCCGGGTTGGACATCACACCGACGATGACATCACCGAGGGCCGGGGCGATCCCCGCCGCGGGAGTACCCGCGAGCGCGGCGTTCACATAGCCGGAAACCTGCTGGGCGAGAATCGCCTGCAGGGCCGGGTCGACTGCCACGCCGGAGACCACGTCGGTGACGGCTGTGCCCAGTGCCTGCACCAGGCCGGTGTTGGTCAACCCGGCAGTCACGGCCGCGGTGACGGCGACACCTACCGCGTCCTGGAACGCCGAGTCGGCTTGCAGCGACTGCCACGCGGCGTCGGCTGCGGCGGAGGGATTGCTTCCTGCTGCCACCGCGACGTACTGACCGGCCGCGTCACCCACCGCTGCGACCACGCCGGACTGGCTGAGCAGAACGGTGACGGCTGTGCCGCCCACAACTCCCAGCCCGGCACCGGCTGCGGGGTTGGCCAGCAGGCCGACTACAGCGTCACTGACCGTCGCGGCGATCCCCGCCGCGGCCGGGCTATTGCCCATCGTTGAGGTGAGGTATCCGGTGAGCCGCTCGCCGATTGCCGCCTGAACCTGCGCATCGGCAGCCAGCCCGGTGATGACCGACGTCACGGTGCCGCCCAAGGCCTGCGCGACACCGGGATCAGCCAGC
>JAPLAO010000063.1 GCA_026393245.1 Mycobacterium sp.
GCGCGCTCCCCGGAGGAAAGCTCCGACCATAACCGGCCATCGTCGAGTCGCCTTGCGCCGCTATCGAATTCGACAATCAGATCATTGACCGGGCGGGCCTTGTTTAACGACGGGTCGAACCACGCGTTATAGATCTGCAGGAAGATCCATTGCGTCCAGGCATAGAAGTCGACGTCGGTGGTCGAGAAACTACGTCGCTGGTCATGGCCGAGGCCGAGTCGGCCCAACTGACGGCGGAAGTTGACGATGTTCGCTTCAGTCCGGGTACGGGGGTGGGTGCCGGTCTGAACGGCGTACTGCTCGGCCGGCAGGCCGAAGGAGTCAAAGCCCAGCGCGTGCAGCACATTGCGTCCGGTCATCCGGAAGTATCGGGCATAGACGTCGGTCGCGATATAGCCCAGCGGGTGGCCGACGTGCAGGCCCTCGCCGGACGGGTAGGGGAACATGTCCTGAACGAACATCTTGTCCCGCGGCACCGGCGAACCATCCGCGGGAGCCAGTGGGCCCACCGGGTTCGGCACGTTGAAGGTTCCCCATCGCTGCCAGTTGTGCTGCCACTGCTGCTCGAGGCGGCCGGCCAATTCGGCCGTGTACCGAAATGGCGGCACGTCCGTGTCTGTCTCCCCGGGTCCGGCGGTCGCGGGGCTGCCGATCGCTGCGGTCGGGGATTCGGTCACGGGGACAGGGTAGTCGGGACGCGCCGTTCGGCAACGGCGCGGTATCGGTTGCGTTTCATGCCGGTCAGGGGTTGGTTCCAAGTCGATTCCGGCCCTGTCATCAGCGGTTCGCGCGTGGATACAGTCGGATCAGACAAGTGGGTCGTTTCGACCCGAACGTGCGAAGAGGACATCTGCAATGAACAGGATCGCCCGCAATTGGCGGGTACTCGTAGGCGGTGTGGCTGCCGGCTCGGTAGCCGTACTCGGCTTCACCGGCGCCAGCGCATCAGCTGACCCGGTGCCCCCTGCGCCGCCCGCACCGGCGGTGGCCACAGCGACGGCGACGGTGACCCAAACCGTCACCGTTGCGCCCCAGGCCGCGGATACTGCCGCGACGCCTCCGGCCGCAGCCCCGGCAGTTGTGGCCGCGACGCCGGCCGCAGCCCCGGCCGTGGTGGCCGCGACCACCCCGCCGGCCGCCGCACCGGTGCAGACGCCCGTGCCGACCCTGGCACCGGCGGCGTCCGGGACCCTTGCCGAGTACTTGAAAGAGAAGGGCGTGGTGCTCGAGCCCCAGAAGGCGGCCGGATTCACCGCGCTCAACATCGTGCTGCCGATCCCGACCGGGTGGCGCATCATCCCCGATCCCAATGTCCCCAATGCGTTCAGCGTGATCGCCGACCGGCAGGGCGGCGACGGGCTGTACACCTCCAACGCCCAGTTGATGGTGTCCAAGCTGATCGGAGATTTCGATCCGCGAGAGGCCATCAGTCACGGCTACATTGAGAATCAGAAGCTGTTGGCCTGGCAGTCGACGTCAGCCTCGATGGCCGACTTCGGCGGCTTCCCGTCATCGCTCATCGAAGGGACCTACCGCGACACCGACATGACGCTCAACACCTCTCGGCGTCAGGTGATCGCACAATCAGGTTCAGACCGTTTCCTGGTCACGCTGTCCGTTACGACTGCCGCGAACCAGGCGGTGGCGGCCGCCGCCGCTACCGACGGAATCACCAAGGGCTTCAAGGTCGCCGCACCGGATGCAACGCCCGCGGTGGCGCCGGTGACAGCAGCGGCAGCCCCCGTCCCGCCCGCGGCCACCCCCGGGGTTCCGGCAGCGGTTCCCGCAGCGGCTACCATGCCGGAGGTAGCCGTAACGGTGGCACCGCCTGCTCCAGTGGCAGCACCGGCACCTGCGGTGCCCGCACCAGCGGCGGTGCCCGCTCAGTAACGGCCGTCCGCTGCTCGTATTGTGAGCGCCATGGTTGTCGGGGCGGTGCTGAGTCTGTGCCTGGCCGCACTGATCGGCGGCTCAGGGCTGTGGTCGCTGGCCCGCCGTTCCGGAGTCGACGTCACCGGGCAGGTACTGCGCGCGGTGGCACCCACTCAGGTCGCGGCCGCCGTAATGCTCGTCGCCGGCGCGGTGACAGCGCTGGCCGCGCCGACCCGGATCGGAGTGATCGGGTTGATCATCGGCGCGATCGGCGCGATCGGCACCATCGCCGCGGGATCGTGGCGAGCGGCACGTTACGCCGCGCAACGCCAGGCGTCGGCATCGTGTGGATCGGCGGATGGATGCGCCGGATGCACCCAGTTGTGCCGGTCAACCCCGGCCGACGCCAGCTAGTTGCGGCTGAGGTCGATGGGGTGGGTCGCGAGCAGCGGCAGGGGCATGGGCTGACGGCGCAAAACCCGCGACCATAAGTCGACGCGGGGTTCTGCCAGAACGTCAGACGGCAACGCTGACAGCACAATCCAGTCATCGCGCTCAATCTCGCCGTCGAGTTGCCCGATGGTCCAGCCCGAGTAGCCGGCGAAGATTCTTATACCCTCGACAGCGGCGCTAATCGACTCTGGATCGGAATCGAGGTCGACCATCACCACGCGGCCGGCGACATGGCGCAGGCCAGACATCCCCTCGGGATCGACCCCGATTCGCAGCGCGCCCAAACACAGTGCAGCATCACGCTTCACCGGCCCTCCCACGAACATCGTCTTCGGCTTGGCGACCAGGTCGGTCCACTGCGGCAAGACGTTGTGGACCGCGGTCTCACTGGGCCGGTTGAGCACCACACCCAGGGTTCCACCGTCGTTGTGCTCGACGATGTAGATGACGCTGCGACGGAATGTCGGCTCCATCAGGTCGGTACTGGCGAGCAGTAGCGTTCCCGCCCGCACCTGATTTTCCGCGGGCGCGATGAAGTCCTCGGGATCCTCCTGCTGAGACACCCGTCAATCATGGCACGGGGCGCTGCGACGAATAGGTGCGCGCCGCGGTGATGTTTGTAGTGTGAGCCAGTGGTCGATGCTGGCGCTTCCGTCTCGTTGTGGCGCTCGGTGCACGGCCTTCACGACTTCTGGCGGCTGCTGCAATTGCGGATGGCAAGCCAATTCGCTGATGGGCTGTTTCAAGCCGGGTTGGCGGGTGGATTGTTGTTCAATCCCGAACGCGCCGCAGACCCGGTTGCCATCGCCGGAGCCTTCGCGGTCTTGTTCCTGCCCTATTCGGTGCTGGGACCGTTCACCGGCGCCCTACTGGACCGTTGGGACCGGCGGGCCGTCCTGGTGGTGGCCAACGCCGCCCGATTGGTACTGGTGATCGGCGTCGCCGCAATGCTGGCCGCCGGAGCCCGGGACCTGCCCGTGCTATGTGCTGCGTTGACGGTCAACGGCGTCAGCCGATTCGTGACATCGGGGCTGTCGGCTGCTCTGCCGGATGTGGTACCGCGCGAACAGGTGGTGACCATGAACTCGGTGGCCACCGCGGTCGGCGCCACGGCGGCGTTCCTGGGTGCCAACTTCATGTTGGGTCCCCGGGCGATCTTCGGGTCGGGCGATAACGCGGCGGCGGCGGTTATCGGCTGCGTCGCGCTTCCACTCGCGCTGGCCCTGCTGATATCGCTCCGGTTTCGCCCGCGCGTCCTCGGGCCAGAACGCGTCGACGCGCATGGCTCGGCGCTGTCCACGGTGGCCGCCGGTTGGGCCTCGGGCGCCCGGGAAGTTCGATCCAAGCCTTCGGTTGCCGCGACCCTGTCCGGTCTGGCAGCACACCGGATGGTGTTCGGCATCAACACGTTGCTGGTCCTGGTGCTGGTTCGGCACAGCGACACCGCGGGCTTTGCCGGTTTGGGAACCATCGTCATCTTCGTCGCCGCCGCCGGCGCGGGGTCCTTTGCGGCCACTGTGCTGACACCCGTGTCGGTGCGGCGGTGGGGGCGATACGCCACCGCCAACGCGGCACTGCTGTGTGCGGCGTTGATCCAACTGTCGGTTGCGACGGTGCAGTTGGGCGTGATGGTGGTCTGCGGGTTCTTCCTCGGCGTGACCGGCCAGGTGGTGAAACTCTGCGCCGACTCGGCCATGCAGATCGACGTCGACGACGCGATGCGGGGGCACGTATTCGCGGTTCAGGACTCGCTGTTTTGGATGTCGTTCATTGTGGCGGTCAGCGCGGCAGCCCCGGTGATAACTGCCGACGGACGATCGCCGGCGCTGGCGCTGGTTGGTTCGGGCGTGTACCTGATCGGGTTGGCATTGCACGCGAGGATCGGCAGGCCTCACCCCCGACGAACTAGACCCCCGACGAACTAGACCCCCGACGAACTAGGCTGGGCCGCATGGCTATTGCCGACACCATCGTCGACGATCTGCGCGCCGAGGGCGAGGCGCTCGATGCGCTGGTCGGTTCGCTGCCCGCCGAGCGCTGGGCGGGTTCCACGCCGGCCGCAGGGTGGACGATCGCGCACCAGATCGCGCACCTGCTGTGGACCGACCGGGTGGCATTGGCATCCATCACCGATGACGCCCGGTTCAGCGAACTGCTCGCCGCCGCCGATGCCGATCCACTCGGTTTCGTCGATGCCGCCGCTGACGAACTGGCCGCCACGGCACCCGCTGTCCTGTTGGCCGATTGGCGGGATACCCGTACTCAACTGGACGTGGCACTGCGTTCGGTGCCCGATGGACGCAAGTTGCGGTGGTTCGGGCCGCCGATGAGCGCGGCGTCCATGGCCACAGCTCGGCTGATGGAGACCTGGGCCCACGGGCTCGACGTGTCGGACGCCCTCGGGGTGCGGGTGGAGCCGTCCATGCGGCTGAAACAGATCGCGCATATCGGCGTGCGCACCCGGGACTTCGCATTCACCGTTCACGGCCGCACACCACCGGCGGAGCCGTTCCGGGTGGAATTGCAGGCCCCCCACGGCGGCCTGTGGACGTGGGGACCCGAGGACGCGGTTCAGCGGGTGAGCGGTTCCGCTCTGGACTTCTGCCAACTGGTTACCCAGCGCCGCCCGCGAGCCGAGTTGGACGTCGTCGCACACGGGCCCGACGCGCAGACGTGGCTCGGGATCGCCCAGGCCTTCGCGGGGCCGCCCGGCTCGGGCCGAGCCGAATCCGACACACGCTCGGGAAGCTGAACGCTCACACCCGTGTGTCAGAGCGCGGCCGCGCCGTCAGCGGCTCCGTCGCCATCGGTATCAGTAAGCGCGATATCCCACTGCCCATCGCCGTCGGTGTCCACATACCCGCCTGTCACGCGCCCCTCCGGGTCAGCACGCAGAGCGCGGTCGGCCAGACCGTCGCGATCACTATCGAATAGGCGGTCCGCTACGCCGTCGCCGTCGACGTCACTGGGTGAACCCGGGTCGGTGTGCTCAACCCCGTCGAGACCGAACCACCGCGGCGGCCGAGCCCCGGCGCCGCCACTCACCGTCCACGAGCCGGAACCGTCGTCGGTATAGCGCGCTTCGGGTACCCCGTCATCGTCAAGATCGAGGGCGGCATGATCGGCCAGGCCATCCACGTCAAAGTCGGCGAGGCCATCGTCGAATACGCCGTCACCGTCGAAATCCATTCGGACACCGTCGAGTTCGCCGTCACCGTCGATATCGATATCAAGTTGGCCGGTCCAGATCGACGCTGTGCCGTCACCGGCATCGAGGCAGTAATCCATGCCCTATTCGACGCCGGCCACC
>JAPLAO010000004.1 GCA_026393245.1 Mycobacterium sp.
CGGGCGCATCCGCGCCGCGGCCCACCGCGGCCGCCGCGATCGCGGTACCGAACAGGTCCAATTCGGCCATCAGCCGGTGCCGCATGCCCGGGGCCAGCCGGGCCGGGTCAGCACCCACGGTGCGCAGCGTGTCGATCAGGGATTGCTGTCCGGCGGTAGCACCCGAGGCTGCGACCGCCAGCAGGGCTGCCAGTGGCCGGGTCGGTACCCCGGTGCGGCGCTGCAATTCCTGGCACCGCGCCGCCGCGACCGCCACGGGACCCTCGCCCCGGAAACAGGTGAGATCGGCCTTATTCAGCACCGCCACCGAAGGCCGGTCTGCGGCGGAGAGTTGGGCAATGTCGTCCGGGGTGAGGGTTTCGACAAAGACGTAGACATCGACGTCAGCGGGCTCGCCCGGATCGGCGAGCAGCGCACCGGCACCCCGCAGGGCCCGCCGCACCATGTCCCGGCCCGCGCCTGCTCGCCCGGTCACCGCCACCCGCACCGGTGCGCCCAGGTCCGCCGTCAGTCGTTCCAGCGCCGAGTCGTCGAGGACTGCGGCACCGGCGCTGAGCAGTGCGGCATAGGGCTGCTGCGGCATCGCGCCATGGTGGCAGCCACTCGAGCGGGGCGCGAGTCAGGCGGAAGGCAACTGTTGGGTATCAATCTGCGTCTGGGTAGTGGTGCCCCGCAGTTCATGGGCCACCATGGATCAATGCACGCGCGCCAGGGCGGATTGAGCACGCCCGAGACCCCGGCGCATCCGATCCGCGCCCCGGCTCGACACCGCGGAATGGTTCGGCCGCAGCGCCCCCCTGGTGTGCGAGATCGGTTGCGGCACAGGAACGTCGACGTTGGCCATGGCGCAGGCCGAGCCGGATATCGACGTGATCGCCGTCGAGGTCTATCGCCGCGGACTGGCCCAACTAATCAGCGCCATCGACCGTGGGGGCGTCGCCAATATCCGGATGATCCGCGGCGACGGCGTCGACGTTCTCGAGCATCAGATCGGCCCGGGCACCCTGACCGGGGTGCGGGTCTTCTTCCCGGACCCCTGGCCGAAGTCCCGCCACCACAAGAGGCGGCTACTGCAGCCCCAGACCGTCGCCCTGATCGCCAATCGGCTGCGCACCGGCGGCGTCCTGCACGCGGCAACCGACCACGCCGGCTACGCCCAACAGATCGCCGAGGTCGGCGACGGCGAACCACTATTGCGGCGGGCCCGGCCGGATGAGCCACTGCCGATCTCGAGCGACCGGCCGAGCACGAAGTACGAGATGAAGGCACGTCACGCGGGCAGCCCGGTGACCGAACTCCTGTGGGTGAAACGACCATGACCCTGATCCACGACACCATCGAAGCCCCTCCCGCCGTCGAGCAGGACCAGGCGACCCTGCTGGTACTACTGGTGTGGGACGCGCCCAACCTCGACATGGGCCTCGGCTCCATTCTCGGCGGCCGACCGACGGCGGCCCACCGGCCGCGATTCGACGCCCTGGGCCGGTGGCTGCTGAACCGCACCGCGGATCTGTCCGAGTTGTATCCGGGCATGACGCTGGAACCCGAGGCGACGGTGTTCACCAATATCGCCGCCGGTAGCGCCGACGTCGTGCGGCCATGGGTGGAGGCGCTGCGCAATGTCGGCTTCGCCGTCTTCGCCAAACCGAAGGTCGACGACGACAGCGACGTGGACAGCGACATGCTGGCCCACATCGCGCTGCGGCAGCGCGAAGGACTGGCAAACCTGCTGGTGGCGTCGGCTGATGGCCAGGCCTTCCGGGTGCCACTGGAGGACATCGCGCGTAGCGGCACCCCGGTCGGTGTGATCGGATTTCGCGAACATGCCAGCTGGGCGTTAGCGTCGGATACCTTAGATTTTGTCGACTTGGAGGACATTCCCGGTGTTTTCCGTGAGCCGCTGCCGCGCATCAGCCTTGATTCGCTACCCGTGCAAGGGGCATGGCTGCAGCCGTTCCGGCCGCTGTCCGCACTGCTGACATCGCGACTGTGACCAACGGCCGAGGGTAACCAACGGCTAACTATGACAACGGCGAAGCCGCCGCAGATGTGATGTGTAGTGAGGAGATCGCTTGTTCGCCTGGTGGGGTCGGACCGTATACCGGTACCGGTACATCGTCATCGGTCTCATGGTGACGCTGTGTATCGGCGGCGGCATCTTCGGCATAGACCTGGGCAAGCACGTCACCCAGAGCGGGTTCTACGACGACGGCAGCCAGTCGGTGAGCGCGTCACTGCTCGCCGACGGCGCCTACGGACGTGACACCTCGGGCCACATCGTGGCGATCTATACCGCGCCGGACGGCAAGACCGTCGACGACCCCGAGTTCAGCAAGAAGGTCCTCGACAACCTCGCCCAGGCCCAGAAGGACCACCCGGACGAGATTCTGCGGTCGGTCGGCTACTTCAACAACCCCGAGATGCTGTCGAACATGGCGGATGCGAGCAAGAAGCA
>JAPLAO010000052.1 GCA_026393245.1 Mycobacterium sp.
CCAAGGGCACCGGCGGGACCGGCGGTACCGATGGAACCGGCGGAACAGCCGGGTCGGATACGGCCATTGGCGGCAACGGTGGCGACGGCGGAGCCGGGGTCACCGGCCTCGTTGTCGCCACCATCCAAGGCGGCGACGGAGGTGTCGGCGGTAAGGGCGGCGCAGCCACGAGCGGCGGCTCCGGCGGTAAGGGCGGCGACGGCGGTGCCGGCAGGACTGGTCTGACCGACGAGCGGGGTACTAGCGGCGGTAATGGCGGCGTTGGTGGCGCTGGAGGATCGGCTACCACCGGTACGGCTGGTGACGGCGGTGCCGGCGGATCAGGCGGTGACGGCGGAAACGGCGGCGCCACCAGCGATGTCGGTAAGGCCGGTCGCGATGCTGGCAATGGCGGCAACGCCGGTGCAGGCGGCGGCAAGGCCAACGCGGGCACCAACGGCAATGGTGGAAACGCCGGCAGTGGCGGCACTGCCGGCACTGCCGGCAACGGCGGTAACGGTGCGGCCGGTGATTTCAGCAACCCCATCGGCGGCGCCGGTGGTGATGGCGGCAACGGCGGAACCGGCGGCACCAAGGGCACTGGCGGCGCCAAGGGCACCGGCGGTTCCGGAGGCAGCGGTGGAAACGACGGCACCGCCGGCACGGATTCGGCCACCGGCGGCAACGGCGGTGACGGCGGAGCCGGGGTCACCGGCCTCGTTGTCGCCACCATCCAAGGCGGCGACGGAGGTGTCGGCGGTAAGGGCGGCGTGCTGGCAATGGCGGCAACGCCGGTGCCGGTGGTAACGGCGGCACGGCGACCGTCGGCGGCATCAACGGCGACGGCGGGAACGCGGGATCAGCCGGTAAGGGTGGCAACGGCGGAGCCGGAGCGGCAGGCAACAACGGTGCCAATGGCACTAAGGCCGGTGACTCGGGCACGGCCGGAACCGACGGTGGAGCCGGTGGCAAGGGTGGAGCCGGTGGTAAGGGAGCTGCCGGCGGCACAGGTCTTGCGGCAGGTACTGACTCCAAGGGCGGTAACGGCGGCGCCGGTGGTGCCGGAGCTCTCGGCGGCAACGGTGGCAATGGCGTGGCAGGCACGTCGAGTACCACTGCGGGTGTTGCCGGTACGGCCGGCGGTTCCGGCGGCAATGCCGGCAACGGCGGCGCCGGCGGCAGCGGCGGTGCCGCGGGCGCCGGTGGCGGCTCAGCATTGGCCGGAACCGACGGCAGCGGCGGCAACGGCGGTAACTCCGGCACCGCAGGAAACGGCACCAATGGTGGCAACGGTTACAACGGCTTGAGCGCTCTGACCGCCACGGGAACTCCTGCGGAGGTCGGTACCAACGGCGGTGCCGGCGGTAGCGGCGGCAACGGCGGTAACGGCGGTACAGCCGGCTTGAAGGGCGGTGCCACCGGCGCCGACGGCACCAAGGGCAACGGCACCGACGGTGGCAACGCCGGAAGCGGCGGTCTCGGCGGTAACGGCGGCAACGGCTTCAGTAGCAACATCCCGGGTTCCACCACGGCCGTCCGCATCGGTGCGGCCGCAGGCAACGGCGGTAACGCCGGCGTCGAGGGCAAGGCCGGCACCGGTGCGAACGTGACCACTGCCGGTTCCTTCGGTAACGGCGGTAACGGCGGTAACGGCGGCAACGCAGGCGCCCTGACCGGCGGTTCCAGTGGTGTTGGCGGCGCAGGCGGTAACGGCGGTAACGGCGGCACGGCGACCGGCGGCACTGCCGGTGACGGCGGCACCGGCGGTGACGGCGGCAACGGCGCACCAGGTGCCGTTGGCACCACGAAGTCCGGCCCTCTCGGCGGACTCGGCGGTCCGGGCGGCCGCGGCGGTATCGGCGGTAACGGCGGCGCTGGTGGGTCGGCGACGACCGGTATCGCGGGTGACGGCGGTTCCGCCGGCAGCGGCGGTTCTGGTGCCATCGGCGGCGCAGGAGAGTCCCCGACCAGGGACGGTGTCCCCGGCGGCCTCGGCGGCAACGGCGGAGCCGGAGCGGCCGGTGGTAAGGGTGGCAAGGGCGGTAGTAGCCCCGCCGGTGGCACCAACGGCGACGGCGGAAACGGCGGCAACGGCGGTAACGCCGGTGCCGGTGGCGCCGGCGGCGACGGTGTCGCGGGCACCGCTGCATCGCCCAATGGCACGGTCGGTGGTAACGGCGGCAACGGCGGCATCCAAGGCGCTGGCGGCACACTCGGTGCCGCGGGCACCGGCGGTACCGGCGGTACTGCTGGCACCGCAGGCACCAAGGGCGCTGGCGCTACCGGTGGCAATGGCGGTGCCGGTGGCGCTGGCTCCAACCTGGCTGCCGGTACCGGTACGGCTGGCAGCGGCGGCGCCGCGGGCAGCCCCAACGGCACTGGCGGAAACAACGGCACCGCGGGTAGCGGTGGTGGTGCCGGCGGTAACGGCGGCTCTGCCGGTAACGGCAGCGGCGCTGCTAACGGTGGCAATGGCGGTAACGGCGGTAACGGCGGAACCTTCAGCGGTGCAGCAACCTCCATCGCAGTTGGCAATCTCCCCCGCGCGATCGCGCTGGATGCCACCGGTGGCGCTGCCTACGTCACCAACTCCGCAAGCGACTCGGTATCGAAGATCGACACCTCCACCAACACAACGGTGCCACCGGTGGCTAACGTCGCCAACGGACCACAGGGCATCGCACTGAGTCCTGATGGCACCCGCGCCTACGTTGCCACCACCGGCACGAGTTTCGGTTTGGTGGACGTGATCAACACTGCGACCAACGCCCGGATTACTCAGATCCCGGTCGGTACGAATCCGACCGGGGTGGCGATCAGCGGCACAACCGGCTACGTCACGAATAGGGGCAGCAACTCGGTGTCAGTGATCAATACCAGCAACAACACTGTGACCACGACGATCACCGGATTCACCGCGCCGGAGGCAGTCGCGGTGAGTGGCGCGTACGCCTACGTCGGCAATGATGCACAAAACTCGGGGGGGATCAAAGTGATCCGAACCTCCGACAACACCATTGTCGGCACGCTCACGGGTTTCGGGGCGAGGGGGATCGCGTTCAGCCCCGACGGTAGCTACGCGTATGCCGTTGGTGGTAGCTCGGTGACCGTGATCCGAACCTCCGATAACACCGTCACTGACACCCTCACCGGTTTCAGCGGTGCGAATGCGGTCGCGTTCAGCCCCGACGGAACCCGCGCATATGTCGTCAATGGGAGCAATAACACGGTTTCGGTGATCACTACCTCCACCAAAACGGTCACTGGGACCCTCACTGGCTTCACAACCCCGACGGCTGTGGCGGTGAGCAGCACCGACGTGTACGTCGTCAATCAGGGGTCAAACTCGGTGTCGGTCATCCCGTCATGAGCGGGTGACGTCAACCGGCTACAGCCACTGCGCGCCGAAGTAGGTCAGCCCCACCCAGCCGAGGGGCTGACCTGTTGAACCCGCCGCGAAACCCCTGTCGCGGAGCGTAGATTTCGTCGCGTGCGAACCGAGAACATCAACCACGCGTTCCTCGACGGCGTGCTCGACGGCACCCACGAAGACGTCTACTACCACTTCGGGGTGGCGTCGTCGGATCTGTTGCTGACCAAACTGCGCGACGTCAAGGCGGTCATCGTGGCCGGATCCGGTTCGCGCATCAAGGAATTCGCGGAGCGCTGGAGTGAACTCAACGGCGGAACGGAGATCGTCGCCTTTCCCAAAGAGGACCGTTTCGTCACCCGTTACAGCGCGGGAGTTCTGTTCGCCTCGCACGGCATGGGCATGCCGAGTGCCTCGATCGCACTGCAGGAACTCATGCGCCTGGTGTTCTTCCTCAAGCGCGGCGACCTGGACTTGATTGACGAGGTGTTCTGGTGCCGGGTGGGTACCAGCGGGGGAGTCGGGTTGCCCGGCGGGACCGTCGTCGTGTCCTCCGAGGGATTGATGGCCGACCTCAAGCCTTACCGTCTGCTCAACGGCGGCACCGGCGAGTACTGGTTCGACGGACACTTTCCGGCCGAGAGCTGCAACGCGATCATCGCGGCCAATGAGTATGCCGATTTCGACGTCATCTCCGGCAAGACCGTCGCCGGCAACGAGTTCTTCCTCGAGCAGTTTCGCCTTGACGGAGCACTATGTTTGGAGACCCCGGAGTCCAAGATGGGGTGGCTGCGCTGGCTGCAGGACAACGGCGTCGCCAATATCGAGATGGAGGGCGCGATGATCGCCGGCTATCTCAACCACTGGGGCTTCTCGAAGTTCGCGATGATCTGCTGCACGCTGCTCAACCGACTCGAGGGTGATCAGGTGACCGCAAACCCAGAGCAGTTACACAAGTACAGCGAGGACTCGGGTGTCGCGCTGTTCAACTATCTTGCGGTCAGCCTGCTCGGGGCTTGAAGCGATCACCATTCACCCGAGGCAGTATTGCTTGTGCGGGCCGTATCACGCGATGCCACCTGGACCCGAATCGGCCGGAACCTCACCAATGGCGTGCGCGCCCCGCATTGCCATCGACTGTTCGCGTGTCATCGGCTGGCCCGAGTCCTCGATTTCGAGGTTCCTGCGCTCCTTCGCCACCCAATCAAAATACCCCTTGCACTCCGCCGGCCACTGCGAACCGATACGCCTGCGAGCCGTCACGATTATCGTTCCCCACGTGACCGACCACGCCGAACTGTTCACCCGCGCAAACACCGCCGTCACCGACTCCTTGGGCCCAGCACCCGACGACGTCGACATCCCGCCCGTGAAGCGCACCTCCAAGACTTTCGCCGGGAGCATCGATCACACCCTGCTCAAGCCCGACGCCACCCTGACCGCCATCGAAACCCTCTGCGACGAAGCCCGCGTGCACGGCTTCGCCTCGGTGTGCGTCAACACGAGGTGGGTGCCGACGGCCGTCGAACGACTGTCTGGGTCCGACGTCATGGTGTGCACGGTGGTGGGTTTCCCACTCGGGGCGATGACGCGCCTGGCCAAGGCCGAGGAGGCCCGCATCACCGTCGCCGAGGGTGCCGACGAGGTCGATATGGTTCTCGACATCGGCGGCCTGCTCTCCGGTGATCTAGCCGCGGTGTACGACGACATCCTCGGCGTGGTGGGTGCGGCACGGCCGGTGCCGGTGAAGGTGATCCTGGAGACCAGCATGCTCACCGATGAGCAGAAGGCGATCGCGTGCCTGATCGCGGCCCGCACCGGCGCGGCCTATGTCAAGACCTGCACCGGGTTCGGCGGCGGGGGCGCCACACCTGAGGACATCGCGCTAATGCGGCACATGGTGGGGGATCGGTTGGGCGTCAAGGCATCTGGCGGGGTGCGCACTCATCGCGACGCTGAGAAGGTGTTGCACGCCGGGGCTGATCGGATCGGCGCCTCATCGTCGATCGCTATCGTCACTGACCCATGACACTGATCGACACTGCGCGTGCCTGGCTGTCCGAGGACCCCGACCCTGCGACGGCCGCCGAACTCGAGGATTTGATCGCGAAAACAGAAGCGGGCGATGCCGACGCCGCCGACGAACTTGCCGACGCGTTCGACGGCACCCTTCAGTTCGGCACCGCCGGGTTGCGTGGACGCCTCGGCCCGGGCAGCAACCGGATGAACCGCGTCGTGGTGGCGCGGGCTGCGGCCGGACTGGCGGCGTACCTCCGTGCGCACGGAGGACGAGCAGTCGTGATCGGATACGACGCCCGACGCAATTCCGACGTCTTCGCCCGCGACACCGCCGCCGCCATTTCCGGCGCCGGTATCACCGCCATGGTGCTGCCCTCCGCCCTGCCCACACCGGTGCTGGCGTTTGCGATCCGCGAACTCGGCTGCGATGCCGGCGTCATGGTTACCGCCTCGCACAATCCTGCGGATGACAACGGCTACAAGGTCTATCTCGGTGACGGCAGCCAGATCGTCCCGCCCGCCGATGCCGAGATTGCCGCGTGCATCGCAGCGGTGGGACCGTTGGCATCCATCCCGCAGTCCGACGACTTCCAGACCCTCGACGGCGCGGTGCTGGACGCTTATGTGGTGCGGGCAGTTTCGCTACTTAGCGACGGGCCGCGGGAAGTGTCGGCGGTCTACACCGCTATGCACGGCGTGGGTGGTGAGGTGTTCATGCGAGCGGTGGCCGACGCCGGTTTCCCGGCCCCGATCAAAGTCGCCCAGCAGTTCACCCCCGACGGCCGGTTCCCGACGGTCAACTTCCCGAACCCCGAAGAACCCGGCGCCATGGATCTAGCGATTGCCGACGCCCGCGCCCAGGGCGCCGACGTGATCATTGCCAATGACCCCGACGCCGACCGGTGCGCGGTTGGGATCCGGACCGCCGAGGACTACCGAATGCTCACCGGCGACGAGGTAGGTGCCCTGCTCGGGTGGTGGATCGCCGAACGAGGCCGCCGCGATGGCAAGCCCGTGCACGGCGTCTACGCCCAGTCGATCGTGTCGGCAACCCTGCTGGAACGCATCGCGGCCGATGCCGGACTCGGCTACGCCACCACCCTCACCGGGTTCAAGTGGATCTCCAAGGTGTCCGATCTTCGGTTCGGCTACGAGGAGGCCCTGGGCTACTGCTGCGATCCAGAGGCCGTCAAGGACAAGGACGGCATCACCGCGTCGCTGCTGATGCTGGAGATGGTGGCCGCACTCAGGGCCGAGGGCCGCGGGGTCCAGGACGTGCTCGACGATCTTGCCCGCAAGTTCGGCCTGTATGAAACAAGCCAACTGTCGGTTCGGGTTTCGGACATCGCTCTGATCGCCGACGCGATGACGCGGCTACGTGCCGACCCGCCCACCTCCCTCGGCGGCCGCGATGTGGTGCGCATGGACGATCTGGCGAAGGGCGTCGACGAACTTCCGCCCACCGACGGCCTGCGCTTCACCCTGCAGGATGCCCGGGTGATCATCCGGCCTAGCGGAACCGAACCGAAACTCAAGTCCTACCTGCAGGTGGTGGTTTCGGTGACCGGCGGCATCGCCGATGCCCGCGCGAGAGCCCAGTTCGAACTCGATGCGGTCAGAGCGGGCGTGGCGGAGGCGCTGGAGGTAACGCGCTAGGCTACACATATGTCTACAGAATCGACTACAGTTCGCGTCTCGCTCCGAACGCGTGACCGGTTGGCCGCTCAGGCCCGCGAACGCGGTGTCTCGATCTCCGCACTCGTAGAGGAGTTGGCTGCCGGGGCAGACCGTGAAGCGATCTTCCGAGCCGAACGCGAGGCCACCCGCGCCGAAGCGGGCAACCAGGCCGTCCGCGAGGAAGAAGGGGATTGGGCAGACGCGGCAGCCGACGGCATTGACTGAGCCGCGGCGCGGTGAGCTGTGGCTGGTCGCCTTCGGCGCCGGCCGCACGGGTGAACCCGGCAAGCACCGACCCGCCGTTATTGTGTCCGCCGACGAGATCCTCGCCGGAGTCGAGGACGAGTTGATCGTCGTCGTGCCGGTGTCGAGTTCCCGTGCCCGGACTCCGCTGCGGCCGTTGATTTCACCGGATGAGGGGGTCGACGCTGACAGCGTGGCGGTGTGCCGGGGCCTGCGCGCGGTTTCCCGGGCCCGGCTGTTGCAGCGCCTCGGCGCAGTCAACCCTGAAACCCTGCACGACATCGAGGATGCGCTGGTTCTCGTTCTGGCGCTGCGGCCTTCGCTTACTCGCTGATGCCGAACTGTCACAGCGCTTGAAGCGCGCCCAATCCGATGCGGGACTGCGGGTCGAACTCGCAGAGTTGGTGAGCGACACCACGAGGACCTCGGGCCGATTCGGTGACACGCCCAGCTAACCCATCAACTTGGGGAATTGCCCGTGGGCATCCTCTCCCCAAGGTCCCCCGGCCCAAAAGCCTGCGGCAAAATCTCGGCCATCGTCGCAACCCCCTGCGGCGTCATGACTTTCAGCTCCGGCCCACCGTGCTCGTAGAGCAGTTGCCGGCACCGGCCGCACGGCATCAACGGGTCGCCATGACCGTCGACGCAGGACACCGCTACCAGTCGGCCGCCACCGGAGGCATAAAGGGAAGACACCATCGAGCATTCCGCGCACAGCGTCAGCCCGTAGGAGGCGTTCTCTACATTGGCGCCGGAGACCACCCGGCCGTCATCGACGAAGCCGGCGACCCCCACCGGAAAGTGCGAGTACGGGGAGTAGGAGTTCTTCGACGCCGCAATCGCAGCAGCCTTCAACGTCTCCCAGTCCACCTCGCCCATGCGCTCTAGCCCGGCGTGGCCGCGACCGCGGTCAGCGGGATGTAGACCGTGCCCTGGCAGGCGCCGCTACCGATATTGGTGGCGAACATCCCTTTCAGTGAACCATCGGGTTGCGGGTTGTAGGTGGTCACTGAACTTGCCGGATCGAAGGTGATGGTCCGGTCCGGCAGGACACAGTCCCAGCGCCAGGAGTTTGTCCGCGACCACTGCGACCCGGTCCACTCAAATGTCGTCGACTTCGCGGCGTTGTCCTTGGGCATTGGGCCGTCGACCACCGAGGCGACACAGTTCCCCGACGAACAGTCCGTTGCGAAGCGGTACCAGGCCGTGTAAGCCTCTTCGCCCTGCTTGGCTGCGATGCTGGTGCCCGACTTCTGGTCGGTGTGGAACGTGATCTTGTACCAGCCGTCCCAAGCCGGCGCCGGAACTGCCGAGGCAACCGGCGCGCACACCAACCATCCCGCGGCCAGTGCAGCCGCCAGTGCAGTTCTCACACTCATCGGCTAGCGGCTGCACACACCGTTGACGATCTTTGCGCAGACTGCGCCCGGTGGCACCGGGTTGACCGTAGGGGAGAACGACGGGCCGGCGGGGCCGATGGCCTTCTCGGTGGGAGTGCTCATCGGGGGCGCTTCGGAAGTCGAGGGGGCCTGCGACGTCGACGGCGTGCTCGTGGTCGACGGGGCTTCTTTCTCCTTGGTGCTACACGCGGTCAACGTGCTCATACCGATGAGTGCTGCGCCGCCGACGAGGAGTGCGATCTGACGGTTAATACGTCCAGAGTTCATGACGTGAGTCTAGACCCGGATCAGGGCGCAGTGAATCCTTCGCGCTTATGCGCGCCGTCGCAGAACGGCTTCTTTTCTGAAAACCCGCACCGGCACAGGTAACTCTTCTCGCTCTGCTTGATCAGGGTGCCGTCGGCGGCGAGGATCTCAACCTCGCCGGCCACCTCCAGGGGGCCGTCGGTGAGGGCTTTAACGATGACCTTGGATTCGCTCATGGGTGCATTGTCCTACACGCGGTCGCTACACCCCGACAAACGACGAAATCCCGCCGCGGGCGAAGTACAGCAGGAACCCCGCGGCGACGATCCATAGCAGCTGACTGATCTCGCGTCCCTTGCCGGCCGCCGAACGCACCACCACCCAACTGATGAAGCCCGCGCCGATCCCGTTGGAGATCGAGTAACTCATCGGCATCACCGCCACGGTCAGCACCACCGGCAGCGCCACCGAGAATTCGCCGATATTGATATGACGCAGGTGCGAGAACATCATGGCGCCGACGATCACCAGGGCCGCGGCGGCCACCTCGCTGGGCACGATCGACGCCAGTGGTGCGACGAACATCGCGGCCAGGAACAGCGCTCCGGTCACCAGGTTGGCCAGTCCGGTGCGGGCGCCCTCTTCGATGCCGGCACCGGATTCGATGAACACTGTGTTCGACGATGACGACGTCGCGCCGCCGGCCACCGCGCCGACGCCCTCGACGATCAGCGCGGACCGAAGCCGCGGGAAGGTACCGGTTGCGTCGGACAGGCCGGCTTCCCGCGATAGTCCGGTGAATGTGCCCAGGGCGTCGAAGAAGTTCGCGAACACCAGTGTGAACACCAGTACGATCGCCGCCAGGGCGCCGATGCGGCCAAAGCTGGCGAAGCTGAACGCCCCCACCAGGGACAGATCCGGAACCGCGAACGGCGACCCGGACAACCGCGGTACCGACAACCCCCAGCCGCCGGGGTGGTCGACGGCCGATCCGAGATGCCAGATCGCCTCGACTACAACAGCGACGACGGTCCCGGTGAAGAGTCCGATCAGGATTCCGCCGCGCACCCTGCGCGCAACCAGAATCGCCGTCAGCAACAGTGTGAACACGAACACCAGGGTCGGGACCGAGGTGATAAACCCTTGGCCCTTGCTGCCCAATCCGACTGGGGGAGAGGGGAATCCGGTGGAGGCGATAAAACCGGCGTCCACCAGACCGATGAACAGGATGAACAACCCGATGCCGGCGGTGATCGCCAGCTTGAGTTCCATTGGTACCGCGTCGAACACCAGCCGCCGCAGCCCGGAGACCGCCAGCGCGACGATCACCAGGCCGTTGATCACCACCAGGCCCATGGCTTCCGGCCAGGTGAGCGTGCCGACCACCGAGGTCGCGAGGAACGAGTTGATGCCCAGACCCGCGGCGAATGCGAACGGCAGTCGCGCGATTACGCCGAACAGGATCGTCATCAGCCCGGCGGTCAGGGCTGTCACGGCGGACACTTGCGCGAACCCCAACTGGTTGCCGGCGATGTCCTCAGGCCCGGCCAGGATGATCGGGTTCAGCACGATGATGTAGGCCATCGCGATGAAGGTGACGACGCCGCCGCGAACCTCTGCGCCGACGGTCGATCCGCGTGCGGTGATCTCGAAGAAGCGATCGAGTCGATTCACGGGTGGAACATTAGGGCCTCAGCGTGTTTGGTGCCGCCCGGATCAGACAATGCCGCCATCAGACCACCGCATAACCCAACCTCTTGGCCGCGCCTGCGATGCGGGTGGCCAGGTCCGGATGACTCAGCGGCAGCGCCATCGCCGGTCGCGTCGGCATGGCCGTGGCTGCGGGCGCAAACAGCGCGAGGCAAGGGCTTCCGGCGAACCGGCTGTTATAGCGCAAGCCGTCGAGGTCGGGAAAGGCCTCGACGATGCGGCGTGCCCAACGCTGCGTGACGGCGTGCGGTGCGGTCGACACCGCGAAGGTGCCCCCGGCGCGGGTAGCCCAGGCACCGGTGCTGTCGGTGGCAAGATCCAGGACTGCTAGAGGGCGAGTGAACGACAGGCCGGTCAGGTACGGCCGGTCTCGCTCACGGTCGATAGTCCGGTCGATCTGGAAAGCCTCCCCCAGGGCGGCCTGCGGGGTCGACGACCCGTACCAGACGCCATGCGCGGGATCGTCGCCGCGTGGCAACGAGTGGGGATCGAATCTCAACAGCGGCCCGAAAGTCCGAAAAGCATTCCAGGCCATGACATGTGCGCCCTCGGTGCGGTGGATTCGCCACCAGATCTCATCGACTCCGATCAGGCGGGTCTCGCCGTGCTCAATGCCGAGCGCCCGCAGTTCATCCGATGGCGGGGGATCCGGCAGCATCGGACCGTGCGTCACCTGGCGGCCCACTCACCGATCTCGATCAAATCCACTACCGGCTGGACTGATTCGCCGTGCAGCAACCATGTCCGAACCGAACTCGGTTGACCGTCGATGCGCAATTCAGGCTGCGGTGTCAGCAGAAAGTGGGCTACCGCCATCGGGTGGAGGTTCAGGCGGAGGAGATGCGGCAGCACCTGTTCAAGGCCGCGGAGATGCTTCAGTGCGGCGGTCCGGCCACGGCCGGCGTCGACGAGCTCGAACTGAAGGTTTGGATACACCCACGTGCCGCCATCGTCGATCGCCCAGAGCGTGTGGGCGAGGCGCCGCTGACGGATCCGGGAATCGTTGACGCCCAACCCTTGTGCGACGTCCGCAGCGGTGTGGGACGTGCTGTACAGCCGCGCCATTCCCTCAATGACGTCGGCCGCTACCTCGGCGTAGGCCTGATGGTCCTCCCCGAATCCCGCGTTATCGAGTAGACGGGCCTGCTCTGCGGTGAGCGTGGCCGCCCCGGGTCGGTGCGCGGGCAGAGTCTTGAGCGCGGCTATCAGGTCATTGCGGCCCAGGTTGAAACGATCCATCAGCAACTGGTCGAGTTCATCAGCGGCCATCGGCGGGCCCTCTCCGGCGCACACTAACGCCTGTTAACACGAGTATAACTCCGTTAGTATTGCGACGGCAAACCGTTATCCTCCCTGGTAGCTCCACCCGCGTAGCTGCTCGGCGATCGCTGTGATGTCACCCTCCACTCCGGTGGCCACCCGAATGACGAAGTCGAAGCGGTCATCCTCGGGTGCGCTGATCCACTGACCGTTCACGGCCAAAAATGTTCGGCAGGCGGTCCAGGCGAGCCGTTTGTTGCCGTCGACTAGGGCATGGTTGCGTGCCAGGGACTGAAATAGCGCGGCTGCCTTGAGGTGCAAATATGGGTAGGCGTCGCTGCCGAATGTAGACGCACGGGGCCGTGCCAATGCCGACTCGAGCAATCCATAATCCCGAATCGCAACGTCGTCGGCGACGGCGTGCCGGGCTATCTTCACCAGATCATCGAGATCCAGGTACTCGATCATGCGTCTTTGAGGCGCTCCAGAACCCCGGACTCCTCGGCCACGACGCGATGCAGGACCGCGTCAACCTTGGCCGAGTGCGCCCTTCGGGCGATGTACTCGTCGATGGCGGCCAGTGCGACGGCTTGCATCGAACGACCCTCGGCATCGGCCTGCCGACGCAACGCATCGGTCTGCTCGGTACTGGTACGCAAGGTCATGCCCATGATTCCGATGATACCTGATTGATACCACTCGCTCGTTCAGCGCAGCGGCGTGGCTTTCACGACGCCGACCTCGTCGGGCGTGGTGATCGCTTCGGGCAGGAACTTCTCGATGCCGTAGACGAACAATGCCCCGCCGATCAGACCGCCGATCACCGGCGCGATGATCGGCACCCAGAAGTACAACTCGGCGCCGTTGGCCGAGAACCACGCGTCCTGATAGCCGGTCAGCCAGGAGGCCAGCCGCGGAGCGAAGTCCCGGGCGGGGTTGATCGCGTATCCGGCGTTTGAGCCCCAGCCCAAGCCGATGCCCACCACCAGCAGTCCGATGAACAGCGGCGCGGTGTTGCCCAGCGGGGGATTGTTGACCGCACTGGTCAACGCGAAGATGACCGCCACCAGGATCGCGGTGCCGACGATCTGATCGAGGAACGCCGTTGGCAGCGAGACGCCGACATCGGGCGAGGTGGAGAAGATGCCCTGGGTTGCCTTGGTGTGTCCGGCGTCGACGCGGCGAATCGCGTCGGCGTAGACGACTCGTACCACCAGAGCGCCGACGAACGCGCCGAGCACCTGAGCGGCGATGTAGGGCAGGATTTTTCGCGCCGGGAAGCCCTTGAAGGCTGCCAGTGCGACCGTCACCGCCGGGTTCAGGTGCGCACCGCTGAGCCGGCCGGCAACGAAGACCGCCAGGCACACCCCGAGGCCCCATCCCCAGGCGATCGAGTTGTAGTCACCGGTGGAGCCCGGGGCCGTGCCCAGTTCCTTGCCGCCGGTGACGACCTGGGCCACCACGCCGACCCCGAATAGGATCAGGATCATCGTCCCGAAGAATTCAGCCGAGCACTCGCCCATTAACGCAGTTCGCTTCACGTCCGGAACGTAACAATGGCAAGGGTTCGCTGTTCGGATATTCGCGAAGGCGGTACTTCGGGACTACGCGAGGTAGCGAGTGGACCAATCCTGCAGGCGTTGCCAGGCATCCGCGGCAGCCACCGCGTCGTAGCGCTGTCCGCTGTCGTTGAAGAACGCATGGTCGGCATCGGGTTCGGTGACCAACTCGTTGGTCAGTCCCGCGCGGTCCAGCGCGGCCTGGGCGGCAGGTTCGGTCGACGTCACCCGCTCGTCGCGGGAGCCGTAGAACCCCAGCACCGCGGCGTTCTTCGACCCGGCGAAATCGGGATCGTCAGGCAGCGGTCCGTAGAACGGGACTGCCACCGCCAATCTGGGCTCTCCGGCAGCAAGCAACCGCCACACCAGACCGCCCCCGAAGCAGAAACCCACCGCGGCAAGTTTTTGGCCGGGCGCGCGGGTCTGCAATTCATCGAGCGCGGACCGCATATCGGCGATGAACCGCTGTGGCTGAATCGGCGCCAGTGCGGCGGTCGCGGCCGCCGGGTCGGCGAACGTGGCGGTGCCACCCTCCTCGGAGAGCAGATCGACCGCCAGCGCCGAATAGCCGATGCCGGCCAGCCGGCCCGCCACCGACCGCACCCAGTCGTTGAGTCCCTTGTTCTCGTGAATCACCAGCACCGCGCCGCGCGGGGTTTCGGCCGCCGCCCAACTGCCCATCAGTGGGCCCCGCGGTCCGTCCCAGGTGACGGGCTCGGTGGGGCGCACTGTCGCCATGCCGGGTGCCGCGCCTGCCGGTGTTGGCACCGGTAACGATGCCGGGGGAGCTGCCGATCGTTTGTCCGCGCACGAGGCGATCAGAGCACCTGCCGCCGCCGCGCCCATGCCGAGCAACCCCAGCCGCCGCAGTGCTTCTCTGCGCGTCAGCAGGCCGTCGACGTGATCGGTGGCGATCTCTTCGGCGACATATCTCTCCAGCGGTGTCACGTTGAGAAGTATGCGCGGCGGCCGAGGCGGGTGGGTCGCACGTGCTAGAACCGGGGAGTGGCAGCAGGCAACCCCGCGAAATCCCGGCGCCGGATCCTTGCCGCCGTACTGGCGATTCTGGTGATCGCCGCCGTTGCGGGCGTGCTGTTCTGGCAGGAACGTTCCACGCGGCAGTCCTCTGGGCCGTCACCGACCTGGCGCGCCGAACCGACGTCCATCGGTGCACCCTCGAACCAACAGGTGCCGACGGCCCGCTACGACCTTGCCCGTCAACAACTCAAGCAACTCGAAGTCCGCGGCTGGGATCGCACCTCGGACTTCAAGCGCTCCCAGTTCGGCAAGGCCTGGAGCGACGATGTCGACGTCGAGTTCGGCCGCAACGGCTGCAATACCCGCGACGACATCCTTCGCCGCGATCTGCAGAACCTCGTCGTGCGCCGCGGCACCTGCTACGCCCAGAGTGGCACACTCGTCGACCCCTACAGCGGGGTGACCATCGACTTCGTCCGCAGCCCCGATACCTCCAACGCCATCGAGGTCGACCACGTCGTCGCACTCGCTGATGCCTGGTACAAAGGCGCACGATCCTGGGATCCGCAACGCCGGCTGGACTTCGCCAACGATCCGCGCAACCTGCTCGCAGTGAGCCCAAAAGCCAACTTCGACAAGGCATTCCGCGATGCCGCCTCCTGGTTGCCGCCCGACGAGGCGTTCCGATGCGATTTCGTCGCCCGCCAGATCGAGGTCAAGGCCGCCTACGGTCTGTGGTTGTCGGCCAAGGAAAAAAAGGCGGTGGAATCGGTGCTCTCGCGCTGCTAGCCCTCGTGAGCCAGCTGTGAGATCTGCCTCCCGACGCGAGAGATCAACTCGTCGTCATCGGTGACGCTGAGCACGACTGGATCGAGCTGCACATCGCCGGGGGCGTAGCGGGCGACGTCGTGCATCTCCGAGACGCGGCCGACGAAGTCGTCGATGAACGTGGTGTATCCCTCCAGCGGAATCACCATGAGCAGCCCCGCGTCTCGCTGCAGTTCGGCGTATGAGTGCGGGACCGTCACGCCCCGACACCGTTCGGACAGCGCCAGCAGACGGTCGTGGTAGTCCATCAGCCGGTTCGCAGTGTGAACGATTCCGTCGGCGTCCGCGGAATCCCCGTCGTGCGGATCACCGAACACCTCGCCGAATACCGGACTGAGCATGAAGTCGTCGACCTGTTCGACGATCTCGGACAGTTCGCCCATCCGGTCGGCGAAGAAATGCGCCACCACGAAACTGGTGGACGCCGTCTCGCCGGATGATTCGGCGAACCCCAGTCGGGCATCCCGCAACCGGGCTGCCACTGCGGCGCTGCGTTGCACCAGTACGGAGACGAAGGCCGCGTACCGCCAGCACTGCGGCTTTTCGGCGATCATCACGTCTAACGCGGCCTGGGTATCGACAATCTCCGCGACCGGAATGTCCTCCGGCGCCGGCCGTGGCACCGACGGGTGCGGCAACACCGGCGGCGGCAACACCTCCCGCATCAATTCGGCGCCGTCGGCGCCGTACACCCCACGGGCGTCACCGCGGGATGCCCAGCGGTGCTGCTCATCGGCGCGTTCCCGAA
>JAPLAO010000282.1 GCA_026393245.1 Mycobacterium sp.
TCTTCGTAGCGTGACCGGACATATTCCTTGGCGCGTTTGACGATATTGGGGTGGTCCCAGGCCAGCTCGCCGGGCCGGTCCACCGAGACGATCCGGATGTTCTTCGCGGTTCCGTCGCCTAGCGACTTCAGTCGTTCGGAGCGGACCACCGCGACGTGGGCCACGGACAGCACCCAATGGCGCTCATCGCGGCCAGGATCGTCGAAGACGTTCAACTGTGCCGGTCGGATATCCCGCACTCCGAGTTTCTCGTCCAACGAGCGCTCGACGGCTTCGGCCAGCGTCTCGCGGTCACGCAGGAAGGTGCCCGGCAGCGCCCACTTGCCGGTGTCTCCGCGCTCCATCTCCACCACCAGGAGTCCCCGATCGGGGTTAATGGTCAACAGCGCGGTGTCCACGGCGACGATGGCGCGGGGGAATTCGTAGCAGAACTTGTCGGTACCCGCTGCTAATGTTGAGTCATTCGGATCTGGTGTTTCGTTGTCGCGCATGGGGGTTAGGTTAGTATATTGCGCTTTCACCGCGCAAATGCTACAGTGTAGTCAGCCCCGGGGGGATCGCTGCAATACCGGGTCGCTGAAGCGCACTAATCACTACTGGAAAGAGTCCACAACGTCCAAGTCGAATAAGGGGGAGGGTATCGATGACACAAACGAAAACTGATGCGGTGCTGGTATTAGGGGATACCGCTACCGAACAGCAGGCGGAGATGTTTGCGATCCGGGCGGCCGAGCACGGCGTGATCATCTCGGGGATCTTCGCCTTCGAGGTCGGGGAGGCCGCCGCGGCCGATGATCTGGCCGATGTCGAGCAGGTCGTCGCCGCTCTGAGCCACGCCATAGCCACCCGTCGCAATATCTGGATTCCCTACCCCCGCGAGGACTTCTGCCGGGAGGAGCACATTCGCCGGCTCTGCCTTGTACTCCAGCGGCACGGTCTCACCCTGCGGATGGGACCGCACCTCTTTGAATGCCCGGCCGACGGCGGATACAACGCGATCGACATGGCGCTGCGCCACGAGGTCCGGTCCGTCGATGCCCTCGACCACGCTGCCATCGCGGCCGCCGGCGTCCAGACACTGAGCACCGAGATTGACGCAGCGTTGGCCAACGCCGGTTCGCCGTCGCCGACCGTCAGCGCCGAAGCGGACGTCACCTACTTCGGCACAGCCGACGTGGCGAAGCTATTCCGCAAGTCGCAAAACTGGGTCAGGTGGGCGCTGCGGAACAACATCTTCATTCTCAGAGACGGCACGCCGATCGAACCGGTCCGCCTCGGCACGAGTTCGCGTCGTCGGTTCACCGTGCCGCTGCTGCATGACATGGCCAAGGCCGCCTATCGGCGGGGAGTCCTCGACGAAGTCGAGCTTGAGGGGGTGCTTCGGGAGTTGGCCGCTGTGGAGCGGTAACGGGTAGCCGGCAGCCTCGCGCTGCACTGACCCCACCGCATGCATCAACCAACAACCGAAGGAGATCTCTATGACTGACAACAACAATCAGCAGTACCCCTCGTGGGAACACGACCCGGAAATCCA
>JAPLAO010000343.1 GCA_026393245.1 Mycobacterium sp.
AACAGATCGTTGACCGTCCGCTCGCGCTTCTTGGCCGCCGCACGGAACTGCGCGAAGTCCATATCGATGGTGTCGAAGTGGTAGTTGATACTGCGGGACTGCATGATCGGCGACAGCGGGCCCAGCGGTAACGGGATCTTGGTGAACCGGGCCACCGACTCCGCGGTCTCGCGGACCTTGCCGATCAACTCGAGCGGGTTCTTGATGGCCGACATCGCCAGTGGCCCAATACCTTTGATGACATCCTCGGCGGTCTTGGCCACCCACCCTGCATTGTTTCGGATGACCGCCTGCATGAAGCCCTTCGTGTCGAGTTCGACAGGCTCGGGGGCTGCCGGCATCGGGCCGAGATCGCTGCCCTCCGGGGTGAAGTCGAACAGCGCCAGGCCCAGTTGCACGGTTCCCTGGCCGTCGGCGATGGCGTGATGCAACTTCATGATGAGTGCCGACTTGCCGCCGGGCAGTCCTTCCACCACGGTCACCCGCCAGAGCGGACGCTCCCTGTCGAAGTCGGTCATGGATTGCCGGCGTGCCTCGGTGAGAACGTCGTCCCAAGTCGCCTCAGGCATGCTGAAGCGGCGCATGTGATAGCCCAGGTCGAAGTCCGGATCGACGACCAACCTCGGGGTCTGAAGGTTGAGCGGTCCCTCAACCACTTTCGAGCGCAACACCGGAGCGACGCGGGTCGCTCGTTCGAAGCGGTCGCAGAGCACATCCCAGTCCGGCGTCTTCTCCAGCACCAGCAGACCGATGATGGTCGAGCGCATGACCGGGTCGTCGGTGGCCATCCGCCAGGTCGCGAAATCCCACCCGCCCAGGCGCCGTGCCCCGGTGATCGTCTCCTGACCGCGAAGCTTCTTAGTCGGGGTTTTCTTGGCGGCCTTCTTGGCGGGGGCCTTGGCTGCCGGTGCCTTCTTGGCGGGTGCTTTTTTCGCGGGTGCCTTCAGCGACTTCTTGGCCGGTGCCTTCTCCTTCGGGCTTTCCATAGGGGAATCCTGTCACCCTCCGCCGTGCGGATGGGTGCAGATCGCTACTTCCGGCGGCCGGCGCGGGCGGCGAATTCGTCCAGCGCAGCGAGCACTTCGGGTGCTCGCCAGGCGCGGTTGCGGGTGCGGTCGGTGAACTCGACAATGATCCCGGCATCGGTCAACGGATCGATGTACCTGCGTGCGTTTCCGGTCGGGATGCCCAGCTCGCGCAGCAACAATCGCGCGTTGACGACCGGGCATCGGATCAACAGATCCGCGACGCGATGCACTGCGGAGTCCCGGCGGGCCGCGATCTGTGAGTTCCATCCGTCGCGTATTGACCGTAGATCGAACACCAGATGACGGCCGTTGATAACCGCTGCCACCGAGGCCGAGGCAAGTTCCTCGATGATCGGGATTGGGTTGCCGTCCCGGTAGGAGGTCAATGCGTCGAAGTATCCGGCAGTGTCAATGAGCAGTCCCGCCGAGACTGGCACGGTGATGTGACGGGTTAGGCGCTTGTTGCGCAGCATCGCTTGAATCAGCGCCCGGCCGGTACGCCCATTTCCGTCCGTGAAGGGGTGGATGGTTTCGAACTGTGCATGCGCGATTGCGATCTGGCATAGCGGCGGCACATCCCCTCGGCGTGCGAAGGTCAGCAGATCGTCAATGGCGCCGGGAATCCGGGCGTGATGTGGAGCAATGAAGTCGGCCCCACGGGGACCGAAGGTGCCTCCGCCGACCCATACCTGTTCAGTGCGCCACCTTCCCGCCATCTTCGGATCGGTGGCCTGCATCAGTGCCGCATGCATCGAGGTGATCGCGTTCGCGTCTATCTGATCCGCCAATGTGATGGCAGCTTTCATCGCGTCGGTATTGCGCACGATCGCTGCCGCGTTGCGACGACTGGTGTCGCCGAGTAGCTCTGCTTCGGCTATTGCGCGTGCCGAGGCGGTCAGATTCTCGATGTTGGAACTGGCAGCCGACTCTGACCGCAGCAAGACGGAGTAGAACGGTGCGATCTCGTTGCCGAGTTCGGCGTCGAAACGGGCTACTTCGTGGCTGGCCTCTTCGGCATCGGCGAGTATTCGTGCGGGCATCGCGATGTCCAAATCCGCGATGACAGCCGGTATGGCGGCTTGGTAGTCACCCGCCTGCCGCTGAGCGGCGCGCAGATCGGCCAACCCGTACCCGGCCTCCACAGGAGTCGACCAGGTGAGGGTTTCGTATCCGACAGCGGTGCTGCCTGATGACGGCATCCCGCCACGATAGCATCACTTAACTCATTATCTGATGCTATGAGCTGGCCCAAGCATCACTTCCGATGCCGGTCGCACGCTGCCCGCGGTCGTGGCGGCGTTACGGGCGCAATGGCCCGCCGGGTGGGTGTGCGGTCAATAATGACGGTGTGAACACCGACGGGGCGCGACCACCGGGCAGCAGTCCGAGCCGTTCCGATCTGGGCCGGTGGCGCCGGCACCTGGCCAATGAACGCGCGGAGGCGGCCGTCTACCGCGACCTGGCGCAGCGCTACGACGGTGAGGAGCGCGAGATTCTGCTGGCGATCGCCGCCTCGGAGGAACGACACGAACAGCATTGGCTGGCACTGCTCGGCGATCAGGTCGGCCC
>JAPLAO010000318.1 GCA_026393245.1 Mycobacterium sp.
CGGGGTGATCGGCATCAGCGGTGAGCGCATCAGCCGGAACAGCGCGGCCTCGTGCTTGTTGGTTCCGATGATCAGCGGGACCGGAAGCGTCCGGCCGTCGCGGGCCGAGTGCACCGGATAGTCATGCAGCAGATCACCGTCGACCACCGGGACGAACGCGACGGTGCCCGGATGGTTGACGGGAATCTCGGCGAAGACCCTGTCGGTCGCCGACATCAGGGCACGGATGTCGGCGTCGACCAACTTCTCGGCCTCAGCCGCGGCAATACCGAGATGATCGAGCACGAGGTGGGTAACCCGTTGGGCGCGTTCATGTTCGTAGACCGATGTCGCCGGGGAACTTTGGGCGATCGCGGCACCAAACAGTCCTGCGGCCTGTGGCACTGCGAGCAGGGTGGTCACGATGCCGGCGCCGGCGGATTCCCCGAACAGTGTCACCCGGTTCGGGTCGCCGCCGAATGCGGCGATGTTGTCCCGGACCCACGCAAGTGCGGCGAGGACGTCGCGCAGGCCGATGTTGGAATCGAAGTTCCCGCGGCCCATTCCGGAGAGGTCAAGAAAGCCGAACACGCCCAGTCGGTAGTTGATCGTCACGACCACGACGTCACCCTCGCTGGACAGTCGCCTGCCGTCGTAGAGGGGTTGGCTGCCCGACCCGAGCACGAAGGCGCCGCCGTGCACCCACACCATCACCGGTTTGGCGTCGCCGGGTCTAGTGCCCCTGGGAGCCCAGATATTCACGCTCAGGCAGTCCTCGTTCTCCGCCCCGCCGAGGTCGAGAGGAAATACCGGGAGGGGGGGTTGCGGGCACACGAACCCGTACCGACTGGCATCAGCCACCTCGGTCCAGGGTTGCGGTGGTTCGGGCGCCCGGAACCTGAGTTCGCCGATGGGCGCGTCGGCGTAGCGGATGCCCTTCCACGCCGCGGCACGGCCGACGTCGATTCCACGGACCGGCCCGTACGTGGTGTCCACCACGAGGTTGTCGTTCATCATGTGCGCTCGCACGGTCCTTTCGGGTCGTCCGCAAGGTTACCGGCCGCGCGCCGAGCGCCTAGAACTGCAGCGCCCGCCAGCGCCAGTCCAGCACCGGACGGTCCCCACCATCGCCGGTCGCGTAGACCAGTGAGCGCAGGTGCAGCACGCCACCGCGGTCACCGGGCAACTCCTCCGCCGCCTCAATGTGCAGATCGCTGTAGAGGGTGTCGCCCTCGTGCACCGGGCCGGTGTGATCGCAGGACTGCCAGCCCAGCACTGTCGCGAGGTTGGGCAGCAGGCGAGTGGCCTGGGCAAGGGCGAGGCCGATCGTATGCCCGCCGTACACCAGCCGCTGACCCCCGGCACGCGAATCATGATGTGTGGCAGCGATATTGAGTGTGAGCCTGGCGAGCTCCGGCGCGGAGCTGACGACGTCGCCGGTGCTGCGCAGTACCGAGCCGACCATATCGGCGTCGAAGTAGGGCCCGGACACCCGGCGACGGAAGGCGTCGGCATCCCACTGCGCGGTGGGGTCGGTGTCCGGCGCTAGACCGATGCCGATGCCAGCCAGGTCGTCGTTATGGCCGGTGTCGCCCGCATCGGTGCTGCACGGCAACATGGCGCAGCGGTAGAAATCGAGCACCAATCGGCCGGCCTGGTCGATGGTGGTCATCCGCAGCGCGGCAAGCCCGGTCGGGGCGCGGCCCGGTTTGGCGCCGTTGCGTTTCAGAGCCACCACCTCGCTGCGGGTGGACAGGGTGTCGCCGATCACCGGGAACCGATGGAAGCTCAGCCCCCGATAGAACAGGTTGGCCTTGACCCGCTGAGTCACCACCGTGGACTGGCCGATCGCGATATCGCACACCAACCCCGGGTGGGCCAGTTGCCCGAGTTCACCGAGGACGGCTCCCGATAACTCCGCGTCCAGTGCCAGCCGCAGCCGGTCGCCGACGATCGCCTGATGGGCAGCCGCGATGCCGGCGGTGATCGTCATCGACGGCGCCGAGTCGAAGACCTGCCCCACCGCCAGGTCGTCGAAATGGGGGCCGCCGCCACCGGTATCGCC
>JAPLAO010000140.1 GCA_026393245.1 Mycobacterium sp.
CTCACCGTCCGCGAAGGCGAGACCTTGGGCCTGGTGGGTGAATCCGGGTGCGGCAAATCGACCCTGTGCCGGGCGATTCTCCAGTTGATCCAACCCACATCCGGTTCGGTGCGCTTCGACGGCCAGGAGTTGGTGGGCCGCTCCCCACGCCAGTTGCGCCCCTTGCGACGGCAGATGCAGATGATCTTTCAGGATCCGTTCGCCTCGCTGAATCCGCGCAAACGCATCGGCCAGATCATCGGTGACCCGATGCAGTTCCAAGGTCTGGCTGACGGCACCGACGTCAAGCGGCGGGTTCAGGAACTGCTGGACCGGGTCGGTCTGCAAGCCGAGCATTACAACCGCTATCCCCACGAGTTCTCCGGCGGGCAGCGCCAACGCATCGGCATCGCCCGGGCTTTGGCCCTGCAACCGAGGCTGATCATCGCCGACGAACCGGTGTCGGCACTCGACGTCTCAGTGCAGGCCCAGATCATCAACCTGCTCGAGGATCTGCAACGCGAGTTCGGGATGGCGTATGTGTTCGTCGCCCACGATCTCGGCGTGGTGCGCCACGTCTCCGACCGCGTCGCGGTGATGTATCTGGGAAAGATCGTGGAGGAATCCGATTCGGCATCCCTGTACGCGACTCCGCGACATCCCTACACGCATGCTCTGCTGTCGGCGGTGCCGATACCCGATCCGCGGAAAAACGCTGCGCGGCAACGAATTACGTTAGAGGGTGACGTACCAAGCCCGATCAATCCCCCGCCGGGATGCCGCTTTCACACCCGATGTGCGTCGGCCACCGATATCTGCCGTCGCGACGAGCCGCTGTTGGTCGCCGATGACGCCGGGCACTCGGTCGCCTGCCACCACCCGCTGTGACTGCTCGGACGTCGACTATCCGGACGTCGGCTACTCGGACGTCGCGTCGTCCTCGTCGGTATCCAGTGCGGCGTCAAGCACGCTGATGTCGATTCCGTAGGGCAGGAACCGAACGTTGCGATTCGGGTCGGTGTTGAGCTTATTGGCGCGCAGGGCGTCGAGTTCGGTCTGGTAAACCTGCTCCACGTGAGCCTTGCCGGCGCCGTCGGATATGTAGATCGCCCAGACACCGTCGCCCGCCTCGCCCGCGGTCTCGGGTTGCGGACGTGGACGCGGGGTGGGCCGCACGAATTGGTCGAACAACATTCCGAAACCCGCCCCCTGCGGCGAGTTGGTGAAGATGCGGCCGAAGGCGTCACGAAGGCCCTCACCCGCCTCGCGCGCGACCCGGTCGAAATCCTCGGGATTGAAGCCGAACGGCCCGTTGTTGTCCATATCCAACAGTGTGCGCCGGGTTTGCTGTCGGTGTCGATGGGTTCTGCATAAGCCGCCAGCGAAACGGGCTTGGGCCAATCGCCGGATGGCGGTCCACGCTCCGCGAATCAGTATGGTGCCACCGGTGTTACCATACTGTGGTGGAAATGGAAAAGACGACGGTCTACCTGCCGCGTGACCTCAAAGCAGCCGTGAAGAACGCCGCGCGGCAGCGCGGGGTGTCTGAGGCGGACGTCATCCGGGAATCGATTCGTGCCGGGGTGGGCGACGCGAAACCGCGGCCCAGGGGGGGTCTGTACGCCAGTCCCGAGTCGATAGCCCAACGCAGCGAAGAACTACTGGAGGGCTTCGGCGAGAGGTGATCGTCGACACCAGTGCACTGCTCGCCTACTTCAATGCCCGCGAACCCGACCACGACGACGTAGCCCGAGTTATCGACGAGCATGCCGACGGTGTTCTCGTCATCTCGCCCTATGTCGTGGCCGAACTCGACTATCTTGTCGCTACGCGCATCGGGGTGGATGCGGAACTCGCGGTCTTGCGTGAACTGTCAAGCGGAGCATGGCATTTGGCCGATTTCGATGCGGGCAATCTGGAGCGCGCCACGGCGATCATCGAGAAGTATCGCGACCAGGACATCGGGCTGGCGGATGCCTCAAATGTCGTCCTGGCAGACCAGCACCGCACGACGACGATCCTCACCCTCGATCGGCGGCATTTCGAGGTCCTCCGGCCGATCGGCGGCGGACGGTTCTCCATCCTGCCGTGATGGTCGGCGGCTGGACTACAGCACCGTCAGCGGAAGCGAACGACGCGGCTCGAATTCGAATGTTGCGCCCAGGCTGAACTTGGTCACCTGAACCTCGGGGGAATCCTTGGCCGGGGTCTCGGTGCGCTCGAACTCGGCGGTCCAGTCGGTGTCGGAACCGGTGATCCGAACCACCAGGTGCGGGTCGACGGCGGTGGCTATGGCCTGCAGTGGCTCGGCGGAGGCCGGGGAACACAGCGAGATCCAGGCTCCGTCGTCATGTGCCGGTGAGGGATGGACCTGCAGTCTGCCGTCGTCGATCTCCGCGATCACATAGCCCGCGGGGTTGAGCAGCGGATGCAGCCGCAGCACCTCGGTCAGGCCGTCGACGTCAGCAGGCAGCTTCAGTGCCCGCCGGATCCGTTCGGCGGCCACGCCCGCGATGCCCGTGAGCTGCTTGGTGCAAATCGAGGTGGCCAGTTCGGCGTTGTCACCCGCCCGCGCACGCACGGCGATACCGAACGAGAGGTTCAGCATGTGCATCTGCAAGCACACCTCGTCCGCGATGCGCACCAAAGCCGAGTGCGAGAACGCGCCGAAGTCGATGTCGGACAACAACGGTCCGCAATAGTCGACGTTGCCATCGTCGTCGGGGTCGATCGGTGCCAGTTCCCATGTGGCCGCTCCGGTGCGCGCGACGATGTCCAGTGCCGGGATGCTACGAGCCTCCGGGTAGGACTCGTCGATGATGACCGTCCACGCGCAATGCGGCGTCCGGTCAGACGGCGCGCGCGGAGGCCGATGGATCGGCCGAACCTGCGCTCGCGGGTTGGTGGCCACCGCGGTGGCATCGAAGGTGGGGTCCTCGATGTCGTGACACATTCCCTGGACGTAATCCGGGCCCATCGGTTCCACGTCGAGCAGGGCGCCGCAGTGATCGAGGTGGAATTCGCCATGCCAACGGTCATACACGGTGTAGCGGAAATCCATGAACTGCGGCGGCGCACCAATGTCGAACTGCAGACCCTTGAAGATGGTGATGATGTCATTGCCTTCATACCGCAGGGCTTTCTGCATGCGCCGGGTGTAGAGGGGGCTGGCGCCGGCCCACTCCTCGATCGCGATCTGCAGCATCTCCGAGCGACCGAAAGACTGGATACACCAAGCCATTCCGGAGCGGTCGATCAGCTGCCCGATCAGCAAGAGTTCGGGCACCAGAATGGCTAGCTCGGCACGGGTCAACGCCGAAAAGCGACTCTGGGATTGGCTCACTCGTCAAAACCTAGTCCAGACCGGACTGGTGTGTTGCAATGTCGGGCATGGCTGATGCGGACGCGATCGAGGCAATCAAACGGGTGAAGTACCGGTACCTGCGGGCTCTGGATACCAAGCACTGGGACGACTTCGAAGACACCCTGACCGAAGACATCATCGGTGACTACGGGTCCTCGCTGGGCAAGGAGCACCACTTCACCAATCGCACGGACCTGGTGGAGTACATGCGCACCTCAATGCCCGCCGGCGTGATCACCGAACACCGGGTGACCCACCCCGAAATCACCATCGATGGCGATCAGGCCGAGGCCACCTGGTACCTGCAGGACCGCGTGATCGTGCCGGAGTACAACTTCATGCTGTTCGGGGCGGGGTTTTACCACGACCGCTACCGCAAGACACCCGACGGCTGGAAGATCTGTGCGACCGGATACGACCGCACCTACGACGTGTCGCAATCCGTGGAGGGGTTGAATTTCAAGGTGCGGCCGGGCTCAGCAATGGCCTGAGCACTGCCCTGAGCGCCGACCCGGCTACTGCGCGATCGCGATCACCGCGCCGGGTTGTAACCAGCGGATGATCTTGACCAGAGTGTCGTCATCCAGGGATACGCAACCTGCGGTCGGCCCGCCGTCGGTGGTGTGCACGAAGAACGCGCCGCCATTGCCCGGGATGCGTTCCTTGTTCACGCCCATCACGATGGCGTGCGCGTACTGCGGGATGTAGAGGTTCTCGGTGCCACTGGCCGGGGAGGTGTCGAACGTGCAGTCGGCCTTCTTGCACACCTGCATGGTGTTGTAGGTCGCGCCTTCGCTGGACCACCAGTAGTCCGGCGTCACCTGGATGTATTTCAATCCGCCGCCGGGGTTGGGCTGGGTGCCGAAAGCGAAGTCGAGGCTGTAGACGCCCATCGGGGTGGCCATGTTGCCGTCGTGAGACTGGGCCACCATCCCGTTGGCGCCGACGTGGGCCGGGATACCGGTGCCCACGGGTTGCCATCCGGTGGCGCCGCGCTGCCAGACGTCGATCTTGGCGGTGGAGCCACCCGTACTGACGACGGACAGCACCTGCGTCGCCTCGCCGACGTTGGTGGCGAACCACGGCGGCTGAGCTGCCCCCGGCGGTGCCGATGCGACGGCGAGAAATGCCGCACTGACGGCGGCACCCACCGATAACAGGATTCGACGCATGCCCTCATGGTCGCGGGACGCCCCGCTGGAGGTCAAGTAAAGGTTCGGCCACAGTCGCAGTCGGTGCTGGCAGAGGGGGATTCGTGGTGAATACCGTGCCGCCGGATGCGCCGTTACGATCCGGGCCATGCCGGATCTGCCGAGCGGGGAGTGGTCCCCATTGCTGGTCGGCCATCAGTGGCCGGGTTCGCCGTCGCTGGCAATCCTGCGCGCCGCCGCCACCGATCGGGCCGCGCTGGGCGTCGCCTATGACGGCTACGCCGACGACCTGCGATCGGTTCGGACCGGAGTGCTGGCCGGCCAGGAGGGGCGCACGGCCGAGAGCACACGTCGGTCATTCGGCCTCGGTGAATCCCGTGCGCGGGACATCGCTGCGCGCAACCTTGCCAAGGGGCGGTCCTATACCGTCGCCGGCGAGTGGGTCGCCGCATTGCGATCAGACCTGGAGGCGATCGCGGCCGACGGCAACTCAGAGATTCGCCGAATACTGGACACGAATAGCCCTGCGCCACAAAAGATCAGCGCAATCGTGCAGACGGTGACCACCGCGCAGGAGCAGGCCAACGCCCGAGCCGCATCGTGTTGCGCCAAGCTGCGCGACGCGATTCACACGGTGCTGGCGGCCGGGAACGGCACCACGTCAGCTCGGGGCCTGGCCCGTCTGCACGGCGTGGATCTGGACCATTCCTTCGGCACGCCGAATGCTGAATACATCCATACCGAAGTCCGCCGGATGATGACCGCGGCGACGGGAGCATCGGCTCCGGTGCTCGCCGGTACGTCCTCGAGCGCCGACGCTGCACTGTCCCCGGATCGGCTTGCGGAGAGTTTCAGCACCGGCACCTCCGCGGGTGCGCCGATGGCGGCGGGCATCGAGGCACTGACGTCCGGCGCGATCAGTGCGATCCAGTCACCCACCGCCGAACAGCCCATGGGCCCACCCACTGCGTCGCCAACACTGCTGCCGGATATTCCGGCATCGCCCGCGGTTCCTACCGCACTCGATGGCGGCGTTTCGGCGGAAGTCGTTGCCGCAGAACCGCGCAGCGCCGTCGCCGCGGCGCCACTGCTATCTCCGGCGCCTGCTGTCACAGGGACCCCTGTGACTCCGGCCCGACCATTGCCGGGTTACGCGGCCGACCTCCGGCCGACGATGAAGGCCGGCGTGCCGGGCCCGTCCGCCATCGCCGCGGCGCCGGTATCGGCACCGGTGACAGCGGCCACAGCAGCCCTCGCCCACACGTCGGTGGCTCGTCAGCAGTCCGCCGTCGCGCCCGCGCCCTCGCCGACCACCGGTGGTGCGGTGAGCGCGACGGAGGTGGCCGTCGCGACAGCGGGTGCGGTCGCCGAGTCCCGACTACGCCGTCTGCTGGCCGCGGTGGCGCGCCAGGAACCCCGGTTGCGGTGGGCGGTTGGTGATCGCGAGGACGGCAGCACGGTTCTGGTCACCGATCTGGCGGGCGGGTGGATTCCTCCGCACGTCGAGATCCCGACCGAAGTCGTGCTGCTGGAACCGGGCCGCCGAACCGGTGACATCACCTCCCTGCTCGTCGATGCTGTGTTGACTGCCGGCTACGAACCCGGTGGTGTCGTCGCCGCGGCCGACGAGGCGGATCCGGTGCCGATGTCGATTCAGACCCGGTGCACCACGCCGGTCGACGACTTCGGCTGGGAACTGGCACGGGCGATCAGGTGGCGCGATGGCCTGCCGCGACAGGCGTACACCGTGGCCAGGGCGGCCATGGCGCACACCGGTTGTCTGGAATCCGAAATCGACCTGCTGCGCGATCACCTCGGAGCGGTGGCCCACTGCGTGTTGGACGGCTATCCCGACGTCGGCGATGACGCCCTCGGTAATTGGCAGTTGTTGGCGACCGTCGACGCGCTACTGGACAACGACGCGACGAGTGCCAGCTATCACTTCGCCTGGTTTCACGCCCGATGACCGGCGACCGACTCGACGCCGATGCAGCCGCCGACCATCGCCTCCGATCCCCTGGCGGCGGGCATGTCCCCGATTGAACAATTGCTGCGGATCCTGGGGCTGGCGGCCAATGTCGATGACCCGCAGGACAACGCGGACAGCATCGACGCCCAAGCCGAACGCGATGCCCAGGCGATCGCGGCCGCAGAGGCATTCACCACCCAGGATGAGCAAGCTTCGGCTGAGGTGAACAGTGTTGCAGCACAGGATCAAACGGCTCAATTGGCTCAGCAGCTCCCACAGATGATTTCCGGCATTGCCGGCGCAGTTACCGGCGCACTGGGCGGGGCACTCGCGCCACTGGTTCAGATTCCGCAACAGCTCGCCCAGGCTGCCTTCCAGACCGGGATGGGGGCCTACCGGGGCGACGGTGCATCCGATCTGCAGATCGACGACCCGGGTGCGCTCGACGCGTTGTCGTTCGACGATATCGCCACGGATACTCCCGCACTCTCCGACGCCGGACTCGGCGGTGACGGCGACGGCTTCGGTGACTTCGGTGGGGGCGGCTTCGGTGGGGCCGATCCGGGGGGTGGCAGCGCTCCGATCACCGGCACCATTCCGACCGGCCTGCTCGGCCCGCCGCCGGTTCCGTCGGCCAGTACGGCACCGGCGTCGGCGCCGGCTGTCACGACATCACTGCCGAACACCGCGCCTGCCCCCACGCCGGCGGGCGCCGGTATGGCCGGTGTGCCGATGGTTCCCCCCGGCGCGATGACAGGTGCCAATGGCGCGGATAAGGATGCCAAAGCGGACACCAAACGGATTACGGTTCCGCAGGTGCGCAACGGAACACCCGTCCAGGGCCGGCTGACCGCACCCCCGGTTGCACCGGTCATCAAGAGGGTGGAGGGAAAACCGGTTGCCTCCAGACGAATCATCGCCCCCGGCGACGCCGAGGATCAGGGTGCGGTTATCCCCTGACCACGCCGACCATCACACCGGGCATCATCACACCGGGCACCATCACACCGGGGGCCGGCCGGTCCGGATGCGCCAATCCAGATCGTGCAGAAGGACATTGAACGGAAATGCCCGAACGAATCGTGGTGACAGATTGTTGGCCATCCGGATTCCGGACATCAGCCGGTCGAACTCACGCTGCTTGACCGGGTTCCAGTCCAGGTGCATCTCGTCGCGAAACCGCTGCGGCAGGAAGCCCGTCGTGATCAGCAGTGCCACACTCTCGTTGAACTGCTGGACCCGGCCGGGCAGGCGGACACCCTTAATCCGCGACACCGCGATCGGATACAGGTAGTCACGCACGGTGTCGTCGATGTGAACCTTCTCCAGTGACTCCTGCCAGTAGCGGTCGAAGGCCGGCCGGTCAGCGGGCCACATCTGTTCCGGCACCTGAAGCATGGTGGCCAGAGCCATCCCGTCCTGATAGTGCCGATCGGCCGACTCGTCATCCATTTCGCCGACGAAGGTCCGGTAGACGTCGACACCACCCTTGTAGAGGCAGGCGCCCACCCACAACTGGAGATCGCGGTCGAATGCGTTGTAGTGCACCGGACTGGCGTCGGTCGAAAACACCTGGGCGTGAGCACGATTGACCGCCCGGCGGTAGGCCTGCTGCTGCTGTTCGGTACCGCGGGTGGCGACGGCGAGATAGGTGAATGTGGTTCGCGCCCTTTTGATCGGGTGCCGATCGACACGTCCACTTTCGACCCGGCTCTCCAGCACGCCGTATCCGACGCCGGGACGGGCCAGTTGCATGATCACGTTCGCCGCCCCCGCCAGCAGAGCGATCCCCATCATTCCGTCGTCGAACCCGGCGGGCCGCGGCAACCACCGCCGACCGGGCCGGCGGGCGGGCGTGACCGCCGACTCGCTGACCGGCCGCTCTACGGGGTTAGTGCGCAACTCAGGTCCGTGTTCCGCCGAGCTCAAACTCGGCATCGGGGTTGTTGTGCGGCCGGATCACGACGGGTGCCTCCTCATCCTCCCGCATTGTAGGCGAGGGGGGCGGCGCCGAATATGGTCAATTGCACTCACCCGGGCCGCCCTAAGAGGCTCACCGCCTCCGCGGCGGGCAAAATCGGGTCAACGCCGTCAACGAAAGGCCTGATGTCCCTATCACCGATCAGCGAATCGCTGGAACAACGCACGCTGAGGAAGGTCACTGTCCGCCTTGTGCCGTTCGTCGTGGCGTTGTACTTCGTCAACTACCTGGACCGCACGAACCTCGGGATCGCCAAGGCTGATATCAGCCGAGACCTGCAGTTGTCCGCGACGATGTTCGGCCTTGCCGCCGGTATCTTCTTCATCGGCTACCTGCTGGTGGAGATTCCGTCGAACCTGGCCCTGGAGCGGTTCGGTGCCCGGCGGTGGCTGGCCCGTATCGCCGTGTCGTGGGGAATCGTCGCGGCCGCAATCGGCTTCGCACCCAATGCCCACGCACTTCTCGCGCTGCGCTTTCTGCTCGGAGTTGCCGAGGCCGGACTTTTCCCCGGGGTGATTTTCTATCTGAGTTGCTGGTTTCCCCGTGCGCACCGAGCCAGGGTGGTGGCGATGTTCATGTTGGCCAGCCCGATCGCCGCCGCGGTGGGAACACCGTTGGCGGCGTGGTTGATTCAGACCGGCGACGGCGCATTCGGATTGGCCGGTTGGCGGTTCATGATGGTCGCCGTCGGCCTACCCGCGGTAGTCCTCGGCGTGATCTGCTGGTTTTATCTCACCGACACCCCGACCGACGCACACTGGCTCGCACCCGATGAACGCCAATGGTTGGTCGACACACTCGCCGCCGAACAGCGACAGATCAGAGACGGGTTCGACTTTCCTTTGCGTCGTGCTTTGACGAGTCCGCGGATCTGGGCGTTGGCGATCGTCTATTTCGGTATCGCCTACGGCTTGTACGCACTCAGTTTCTTCCTGCCCTCGATCATTTCCGGCTTCAGGAAGTCCTTCGGTATGACGCTGTCCATCGTGCAGGTCGGTTTGATCACGTCCGTGCCCTACATCTTCGCCGCCGTGGCGATGTACCTCTGGTCGCGCCATGCCGATCGCCGCCGCGAGCACGTCTGGCACGTTGCGATTCCACTGGCCGTCGGCGGCGCGGCCATCCCACTCGCCCTCTATCTGCACAGCCCGCTTTTGGTGATGATCCCGGTGACGATCACGGCGATCGGAGTGTTCAGTGCGATCCCAAGTTTCTGGGCCCTGCCGTCGCGCTTCCTCACCGGCGCCGCGGCCGCTGGCGGTATCGGGCTGATCAATTCCGTCGGTAATCTCGGGGGCTTCGTCGCGCCGTATGCCACCGGTGCGCTGGCCGACCTCACCGGGTCGGAGAAGGCAGGGATGTGGGCGGTCGGCGCAGTCATGATCGCCGCGGCCGTACTGGTGGTTGCGCTGCGCGCCACCCCCGATCCGGACCGGTCCGCGGGGAGTATCCTCGGTCCCAATCCACCGGTTAGTTAAAGTCTGGCCATTCGCACCCAGGGAAGGCGGTCGGGCGTGCCCATCGCGATCGAATCCGAGCACGTCGAGCTATCGAGATCAGTCAAGAATCTGCTAGAGAAGGTGGCTCCGCCCGAAGTCCTGCACGCCGCCCTCGAGGCGCCCGTGCAGAACCCGCCGGTGTACTGGCGCGGTGCCGTCGAGCAGGGCTTGCAGGGGCTGCATCTGTCCGAGTCGGTGGACGGCCAGGGCGCGGGGCTGCTGGAACTGGCGGTCGTCATCGCCGAGTTCGGTTACGCGGCCGCGCCGGGGCCCTTCGTCGGGTCCGCGATCGCCAGTGCACTGATCTCGGCGCACGACCCGGGTGCCGCGGTGCTGAGGAGGCTGGCGGCCGGCGAGACCATCGCCGCCTATGCGCTGGAGTCCGAGTTGACCGCCGTCCGGCACGGCGACACCCTCACGATCAGCGGCGAAGCGCGCTCGGTTCCGGGCGCCGCGCAGGCCGACATCCTGGTGCTGCCGGTCGCCCTCGACGGCGGGATCGAGTGGGCGGTGATCGACGCCTCCGAAATAAAGACCGGAGCAGTGGAGATCGAAGTCCTGCGCTCGGTGGACCCACTGCACCCGGTCGCCCACGTGCGGGCCAACGGTATTGACGTCGGGACAGGCGCGCTGCTGTCGAATCTGTCACCGGCTGCAGGGCGGGCGATCATCACCACGCTGCTCTCGGCGGAGGCTGTCGGAATCGCCCGGTGGGCCACCGACACCGCGTCGGAGTACGCCAAGATCCGTGAGCAGTTCGGCCGGCCGATCGGCCAATTCCAGGCGATCAAGCACAAGTGCGCCGGGATGATCGCCACCACCGAACGAGCCACCGCGGCCGTCTGGGATGCCGCCCGCGCTCTCGACGAGGCGGCCGAAAAGGATTGGGACAACGAGGTAACCGCCTACGAGTTCGCCGCCGCCGTGGCCGCGACGCTGGCACCCGTCGCCGCGCAGCACTGCGCGCAGGACTGCATCCAGGTGCATGGCGGTATCGGTTTCACCTGGGAGCACGACACCAACGTGTACTACCGGCGCACGCTGGCTCTGGTCGCGGCATTCGGCCGGTCGACCGCGCACGCGCAGCGGGTGTTCGACACCGCGACGAGCACTGGGATGCGCGAGATCAAGATTGATCTCGACTCCACAACCGAGAAGCTCCGCGGCGAGATCCGGGCGGAAGTCGATGCGCTCAAAGCCATTCCGCGCGAACAGCGGGCCGTCGCGATCGCCGAGGGCGGGTGGGTGCAAACGCATCTGCCCAAACCGTGGGGCCGCGCAGCTCAACCGATCGAGCAGATCATCATCGCGCAGGAGTTCGCCGCCGGCCGGGTCAAGCGACCCAATATGGGCATCGCCGCCTGGCTGATCCCGTCCATCGTCACCTACGGGACCGAGGAGCAGAAGCAACGCTTCCTGCCGCCGACGTTCCGCGGCGAAGTGATCTGGTGCCAGCTGTTCTCCGAGCCCGGCGCGGGATCGGATCTGGCAAGCCTGTCCACCAAAGCCACCAAGGTCGACGGTGGCTGGCGGATCACCGGGCAGAAGATCTGGACCACCGCGGCGCAGTTCTCCCAATGGGGAGCGCTGCTGGCAAGGACGGACCCAAGCGCTCCTAAACACAACGGGATCACCTACTTCCTGCTCGATATGAAAAGCGAGGGCGTGGAGGTCAAACCGCTGCGCGAGCTGACGGGTAACGCCCTGTTCAACACCGTGTACATCGACGATGTGTTTGTTCCGGACGAGATGGTGCTCGGCGAGGTCGACCGCGGTTGGGAAGTCAGCCGCAATACCCTTACCGCAGAACGTGTTTCGATCGGAAGCGACGAGCCCGGATTCCTCCCGAACCTGAACCGTTTCGTCGAGTTCGTCGGCGAAGGGAAATTCGACCAGGTTGGCCACCACCGCGCCGGAGAGCTGATCGCCGAGGGGCACGCCGCCAAACTGCTCAACATGCGCTCAACGCTGCTGACCCTGGCCGGCGGTGACGCGATGCCCTCGGCGGCGATCTCCAAGTTGTTGTCGATGCGCACCGGTCAGGGCTACGCCGAGTTCGCGGTCTCCTCGTTCGGCACCGACGGCGCGATCTGGGAGCAGGATTCGCTGCAGGGCAAGTGGGCCGAATACCTACTCGCTAGCCGGGCGACCACGATCTACGGCGGCACCTCCGAGGTGCAGTTGAACATCATCGCCGAGCGACTGCTGGGACTGCCCCGCGACCCGTAGCCGGGCCACACCCCGCGCGTGAGCGCGACAGGGTTAGTGGATCTCGATCTGGCGTAGTTCGCGTTTGAGGATCTTGCCGGTGGGGTTGCGTGGCAGTTCGGTCAGGAAGACGACCTCCCGCGGAACCTTGTACCGCGCGAGATGCTCACGGACGTACTCCTTGATCGTGTCCTCGGTGGTGGCGGCTCCGTCGCGTAGGACGACGAACGCCCGCAGCCGCGCGCCGAAGTCGGAGTCGTCGACACCGATCGCGGTGGCCTCGACGACGTCGGGGTGTCCACTGATGAGATCCTCGACTTCAGCAGGGAACACGTTCTCCCCACCCGAGACGATCATCTCGTCGTCACGGCCGCTGACGTAGAGCAGACCGTCAGCGTCGAAATAGCCGACGTCGCCGGAGGACAGTAGGCCGTCGATGATCTCCTTGTTGCCGCCGCCGGTATAGCCCTCGAACGGCATCGGGCTGCCGACGAAGATCCGCCCGACCTGTCCCTGCGGCAATTCCCCACCGTGGTCGTCGAGGATCTTGACCTTGGCACCTCTGACCACCGGGCCGACCGTGGCGGGATTTTTCTTCAGATCCTGCGGCCGGGCGATGGTGGCGAACGCGACTTCGGTTGAGCCATAAAGGTTGTAGACCACCGGGCCGATGTCTTTCATCGCCCGGGTTGCCAATTCGGCCCCGAGTTGCGATCCGGAGACGAACACGATCCGCAATGAGGACAGGTCCGGTTTCGGGTCCATCTTTTCCAGAGCATCGAGCATCCGCGACAACATCACCGGAACCACCACGACGGCGGTGGCCTTGCGGATGGAGATGTCCTCGAGAACGTTGGCCGCTTTGAACCGGCGGTGCAGAACCAGGGTCGAGCCCAGTGTCGCGGCGATGGCGGCGTGCAGGTAGCCGATGGCGTGGAACATCGGCGAGGGCAGTGCCGTGATCTCGCCGGCCTTGAACGGGACGCTGGACAGGACGCCGCCCACCGGGGCCAGCGTCGGCGGCGAATGCCGGGTGGCACCCTTGGGCGTACCGGTCGTGCCACTGGTGAGGATGATGATCGCCGAGCGTTTGGTGGCCTTGGGAGCAGGCGCGATACTGCTGCGCGCGATCAGTTCGGCGAGGGTCTCGTCGGTGCTGCCCGACGGTTCATCGGTCTCCGGATTGGACCCGAGTGCCCGCAACTTGCCCAATGCGGTCTCGGCAAGTGAGACCGCCGCGGTGTACTCATCGTCGTAGATGATCAGTCGGGCGCCTTCACGTTCCGAGACGTCGCGGATCTGTGGTCCGGAGAACTCGGTGTTGAGCATGATGGTGCGCGCGCCCACCCGGGCGCACGCGTAGTTGGCGATCGAGAACCAGCGATGGTTGCGGGCCAGCACGCCCACCCCGTCACCGCCACGAACGCCCATGGCCAGCAGTCCGTTGGCCACCGCGTTGACGGCGTCGTTGAGTTCGGAGTTGGTGATCGACCCTTCGTCATCGATGATCGCCAACCGGTTCGGGGCGCGACGGGCGTTGAGCGCCGGAATCATTCCGACCTCGCCCCAGCGCCGCACATCGGCGACCATGGCAGCCAGGTTGTGCGGCGCCTCGATCCCGAACGCGCCGGAGGCGATCATCTTCTGTAGGTAATGCAATTCCGCGGACCCGCGTTCGGTGTACTGACGAGCCTTGTTCAGTACACCCGAGGCGAGGTCACCGATGATGGGCATCAACCAAGCGTAGGTGAGCGCCATCAGTGGGACGGGGGTATCGCGCTGTCCTATTCTGTTGCGGTGGCGACCATCAGGAGCACCCGAACGATGGCGGCCACACCCCAGGCGGTGTGGGAGGTGCTCGCCGACTTCGGCTCCCTGAGTAGCTGGGCACGCAACGTCGACCACTCCTGCCTGCTGCAGCACGGCGCCGACGGGATCGCCGTCGGTACCTCCCGCCGGGTCCAGATCGGGCGCAACACCCTGGTTGAACGGGTCACCGACTGCGCACCGACAACCACCCTGGGTTACGACATCGAGGGCCTGACCCGCCGGTTGCACCGGGTGGCCAACCGGTGGACGCTGGTACCCACGGCGCCGGGATTCACCGCCGTCACCCTCACCACCACGGTGGAGATCGGCGCCAACCCGGTGGCGCGGGTCGCCGAGCGCGCGATGTGCCGATTGATGACAAAGCAGTCCGCTGTGATGCTGGCCGGGCTGTCGCAACGAGTGGAGGGTAGAAGATGACCGAACGCCCCGACGTCATCATCGTGATGACCGATGAGGAACGCGCGATCCCGCCGTATGAGACCGACGATGGGCGCGCCTGGCGTCAGCGGACACTGGCGGGCCAGCGCTGGTTCGACGAGAACGGGGTCAGTTTCACTCGGCACTACACCGGTTCGCTGGCCTGCGTGCCCAGCCGGCCGACGATCTTCACCGGCCAGTATCCCGACCTGCACGGCGTGACCCAGACCGACGGCATCGGCAAGGTTTTCGATGACTCCCGGATGCGCTGGCTGCGCCGAGGCGAGGTGCCGACAATGGGCAACTGGTTCACCGCGGCCGGCTACGACACCCACTACGACGGCAAGTGGCACATCTCGCACGCAGATCTGCACGACCCGGCCACGGGTGGGCCCTTGGCGACCAACGATGACGACGGCGTGGTGGATTCCGTTGCGGTGCAACGGTATCTGGATGCCGACCCGCTGGCAGACTTCGGCTTCTCCGGCTGGGTGGGCCCGGAACCGCACGGCGCCCTGCTGGCCAACGCCGGCATTCGCCGCGACCCGTTGATCGCCGACCGGGTGGTGGCCTGGCTGGAGGATCGCTACGCCCGCCGCCGCGCCGGCGACCCGGAAGCTCTGCGGCCCTTCCTGTTGGTGGCTAGTTTCGTCAACCCGCATGACATCGTGCTGTTCCCGGCGTGGGTGGCGCGTAGCCCGGTGAAACCGTCGCACCTGGATCCGCCGCCGGTTCCGCCGGCACCGACTGCGGACGAGGATCTGCGCACCAAACCGGCCGCGCAGATCGCGTTCCGCGAGGCCTACTACTCCGGCTACGGTCCGGCCGGCCCGGTGGAGCAGATCTATCAACGAAACGGCCAGCGCTACCGCGACCTCTATTACCGGTTGCACGCCGAGGTTGACTCACCGATCGACCGGGTCCGGCGCGCGGTCACCAGCAGTTCCGATGATGCCGTGCTGGTGCGCACCTCCGACCACGGTGATCTGCTGGGCGCGCACGGCGGTCTGCACCAGAAGTGGTTCAACCTCTATGACGAGGCCACCCGGGTGCCGCTGGTGATCGCCCGGATCGGTGCGAGAGCCACCACGCCGCGGGTCGTGACGGCACCCACCTCCCATGTCGATCTGGTTCCGACCCTGCTTAACGCGGCCGGCGTCGACGTCGAGGCGGTGGCGGCGGTGCTGCGCGAGGGGTTCTCCGAGGTCCATCCATTGCCGGGGCGTGACTTGATGCCGGTAGTCGACGGCGGCCCCGCCGACGAGGACCGCGCGGTGTACCTGATGACTCGCGACAACATGCTGGAAGGCGACAGCGGGGCCTCCGGACTCGCACGGCGGATGAAGGTGACCACCAAACCGCCTGCGCCGCTTCGGATCCGGATTCCCGCGCATACCGCCGCCAACTTCGAGGGCCTGGTGATCCGCGTCCACGACGCGGACGTGCCGGGCGGTGCGGGACATTTGTGGAAGCTGGTCCGCAGCTTCGATGACCCGTCGACCTGGACCGAGCCCGGTGTCCGGCAGTACGCCGCCAACGGTCCCGGCGGGGACGTCTACCGGACCAGCCCGCTCGATGACCAGTGGGAGCTGTACGACCTGACTGCCGAGCCAACCGAGGCGGTCAACCGCTGGACCGACGAGGATCTCCACGAGCTTCGGGGCCATCTGCGGACGCAACTGAAGTCCGCGCGCGCCAGTTCGGTGCCGGAACGCAACAATCCCTGGCCGTACGCCTCCCGGCGGTCGGGAGCACACTGATGCCATCGAAACTGCGCCCAGATCGCGATTCACGCCGTTCGCACGATCTGTACGCAGAGTCAGGGATATGACAGCCTAGGAAAGCTAACTCCAAGCCCGATCAGAGGACAAAAGCATGAGTCTGTACGCAGTGGTCAACCCGGCAACCGGCGCCGTGGTGCAGGAGTATCCGACGGCCACGGATCAGCAGATCGAAGGCGCGCTCGCCTCAGCGCAGCAGGCCTACCGAGACTGGTCGAAGAACTCCACGGTGGCCCAGCGGGCGGCGCTGATCCGCAAGGTCGCCGCGTTGCACTCCGAACGTCGGCAGGAACTCGCCGAGATCATCAACCGGGAGATGGGCAAGACCGTCGACGGCGCACTGGGCGAGATCGACTTCAGTGCGGCGATCTACGAGTACTACGCCGATAACGCCGAGAAGTTCCTGGCCGACGAGACGATCGACCTGCTCGACGGCGAGGGCACCGCGATCATCCGGCGCGGACCGGTGGGCGTGCTGCTGGGCATCATGCCGTGGAACTACCCGTACTACCAGGTGGCCCGGTTCGCCGGCCCGAACCTGACGCTGGGCAACACGATCGTGCTCAAGCACGCGCCGCAGTGCCCCGAGTCGGCCGCGGCCATTCAAAAGATCTACGACGACGCAGGCTTTCCGAAGGGTGCCTACGTCAACGTCTACGCCACCAACGAGCAGATCGCCACCGCGATCGCCGATCCGCGGGTTCAGGGAGTGTCGCTGACCGGATCCGAGCGTGCCGGTGCTGCCGTCGCCGAGGTCGCCGGACGCAACCTCAAGAAGGTAGTGCTCGAACTCGGCGGCTGCGATCCGTTCATCGTGCTCAGCACCAATGACCTCGACGCCACAGTCGACGCGGCCGTTGCGGGGCGCTTCGAGAACACCGGGCAGGCGTGCAACGCGGCCAAGCGCTTCATCGTCGCCGCTGATATCTACGACGACTTCCTGACGAAGTTCACCGCGAAGGTGCTCGAGACCGCCGGGGAACTGGCCCCGCTGTCCTCGGTGGCCGCCGCGAAACGTCTTGGCGAACAGGTCGACCGCGCCGTCGCCGACGGTGCGACGCTGGTGTCGAACGGCGAACGCAACGGCGCACACTTCCCGCCCGGCGTGC
>JAPLAO010000235.1 GCA_026393245.1 Mycobacterium sp.
CCAGATCAACACGCTGACGTTAGCCGCTGATCCCGAACGATCCGCGCAGGCATCCCTCGTCGCAATACAGTCCGGCATGTCCGGCGCCCCTGTCATCGACTCCGGCACGGTGACGGTCATCGACACACCCTCGGGCAGGTTGTTGACGGAGTGGGCCACTCGAGATGGCAAGGCCTGGATGATCGCCGGTCCGGGATCCGCCACCACCATCGCCTCAGCCGTGGCGACCATGATGCGTCGGTTGCCGGCGCAAGAAGCCTGGTACTCCTACAGAAAGGTTATCCAGTGACAAATCTATTGAGCGCGCAGAACGATTCGGTCTCCGGGACACTGCGGATCTCCGACATGGTGGCGCCGCGAAAGATTCCACCCGGGTCGGGATGGCGGAAGCTCGTGTATCACCTGACGGCAAAGACCATCAATCCCGGCGAATCACCCGCCGAGCGCCACTACCGTGAACTTCGCGAGCGTATCCGCCGCCATATCCGCAAGCAGTACGTGATCGTTTTCCTATCCGGCAAGGGCGGTGTCGGTAAGACCACCATGACCGCGTGTATCGGGAGTATTTTTCGCGAGTGCCGTCCGGAGAACGTGGTTGCAGTCGACGCGGTTCCGGGGTTCGGAACACTCTCCGGCCGCATCGACGAGTCCCCGCCGGGAGATTATTCCGCGGTTCTTAATGACGTCGATGTCCAGGGGTACGCCGATATCCGGGAGCATCTGGGTCAGAACAACGTCGGCCTCGATGTCCTATCTGGGAACCGCGGCTGCGACCAACCGCGACCGTTAGTGCCGGCGATGTTCACCGGCGTGCTGTCGCGACTGCGCCGCACCCACAACGTGATCCTCGTCGACACCTCCGATGATCTGGAACATCCGGTGATGAAGACAGTCCTGGATACCTGCGACACCCTGGTGTTCGTTTCGGGTCTCACAGCGGACACCTCACTACCGGTGACCCGCTCCATCGACCTTCTCCGTTCGATGGGTTACCACGAACTGGTGTCGCGAAGCATGGTGATCCTCAACGATATCCGTAACGATCATGACAGGGACGCGGTCGCCTACCTCACCGAAAAGTTCAGCCAGTCCGGTGCGACTGTCGAGTACCTGCCGCACGACCCGTATCTGGCCAAGGGTGGGATCATCGACACTCAGAACGAGTTGCACAAGAATTCCCGGTTACGACTCTTTGAGATCGCCGCGGCACTCGCCGATAAGTATGTGCCGGAAGCGGATCGGCCACGCTGATGGCAACAGTCTCCTTTCCGTCGCGCTGTGCGGTTGCGGTGATCTGCGGTGAACACCTGGTGTCGCAGGTCTACCCGGCGTCGGTTCCCGTCGAGGTCTTCATGGACAACATCGTCGAATTGCTCAGTGACGACTTGAAACGGCGAGGTGCCAGCCCGCTCGACTCCGCCGTCGCGCATGAACTCCACCGGGCCGACGGAACCCGACTCGACGTCACCAGAACACTGGATGAACTCGGTGTCGAAGACGGTTCGACGCTGATGCTGGTCCCAGCGGAACGGGGCGATTCGTTTGAACCGCAGTACGAATCGCTGTCAACCGGCTTGGCCCGCATCGGCAAGAAACTGTTCGCGCCGGTGACCGCGCAGACAGCAGCGCACACTGCGATCGCATTGCTGTCCGGGATCACGATGACGATCCTGGCTCTGGCCGTCTACGTCCGCACCCGAACAGACTCGCTGGCGCCGTCCATCGTCACCGGCGTCACGGGGCTCCTACTGGCGGTGGGGGCGTTGGTGGTGTGGAAATGGTGGCCGGGCCGACACGATCTGCTGGCCGGCCTGGCCTGGCCGGCGGTGCCGCTGTCGGCAGCCAGTGTCGCGGCGGCAGCCCCCGGCGGACTCGGCGGCGCTCACGCGTTCATCGCCGCACTTGGGGTCGCAACGCTGATGTGCGGCATCGTCGTGCTCGATCCCCCCCGGATCACCTGCGCTGCAACACTTGTCACGCTGTGCTGCGTGGTTGCACTTCTTGCCGCCGCACGTATGTGGCAGGCGGTACCCGCGCAGTGGCTGGGCATGGGCCTGCTGTTCATCCTTCTGATCCTGGTGACCCTCGCACCGACCGTTGCCCTGTGGACGGCCCGAATCCGGCCACCCCATTTCGGATCGATCACCGGCCGGGATCTTTTCCAGCGCGGCGACGGCATGCCGGTTGACGCTGTTGCCCCGGTCGAGGATGACGATGCCGATGGGCCAGATCCGGACACCACACCGCACGGTGTAGTGATCGCCGACCTTGCCGCACGCGCGAACGGAGTCCTGACCGGGATCTGCGTCGCGATCGCCATTGCCCTTCCCGGCGCCGTATGGGCCGCGTTGATGCCAGGCCGGCCGCGGCGTACCGCGGCCGCGATACTCGTGGGGCTGTTCGTGCTGATCTTCATCAGCCGTGGCCGGGCATTCGCAGATCGCCGCCAGGCCGTTGCCCTGGTTTGCGGTGCGGTGGGCGCGTTCTGTTCAGGCGTCGCGAACTACGTGGTGCATGCGAACACCGATTCCGGTGCCGCACTGCTCTGGGGCGCTGTTGTCCTGGTCGGTGTTGCCGCAGCCGGGCTTGCGGCCGCGCTGCTGGTCCCGGCGACCCGGTTCACCCCGTTGATCCGAATGATGGCCGAATGGTTCGAGTTGGTGGCGATCGTTGCGGCACTGCCTCTGGCCGCGTGGATCGGCGGGTTGTTCAGCTGGGTTCGGATGCGATGAGGACCGCTCGCAGATTCCGGATCACCGCCATCGCCATGGCGGTGCTGCTGACGGGGGCAAATACCCATGCACCCAACGCGATTGCTATCGCATCCCCGGTCATCGACCCGTCATTCGTTCCGCCTGATGGTCCACCGGGACCGGACCAACCCATGCGACAGAGCAACGTCTGTGCGCAGGCGATCACGGTGCCCAAGCCCGAGGTCGGCCTGCCCACCGCGGGCTTCACGATGCTGAACATCACCAGGGCATGGCAATACTCGACGGGTAACGGCGTCACGGTCGCTTTGATCGACACCGGAGTCACCCCCAGTGCCCGGCTTCGTGTCCTGCCCGGTGGTGATTACATCACCGGTGGTGACGGTCTATCGGACTGCGATACCCACGGCACCATCGTCGCCTCGCTGATAACGGCTGCGCCGCAGGGTATTCCGATGCCGCCACCCATGCCCGCGAATCCGGTGCCACCACCGCCGCCGACCGCAGTGCAACCGGTTCCGGACGGAGTGGCCGGTGTTGCCCCGCATGCCACGTTGATTTCCATCCGCCAGTCCTCGCGTGCCTTCGAACCCCGCAATCCCGGGTTCAATGACGCCGCCGCGCACCGGAAGGCCGGAACTGTTGCGACGCTTGCGCGGGCGATCGTGCATGCCGCCAACGCCGGGGCCGCCGTGATCAACGTCAGTGTGACCGCGTGTGTGTCGGCCGCCGACCCGCTCGATCAACGAGCGATCGGTGCGGCGGTCTGGTACGCGTCGACGATCAAGGATGCGGTAATCGTCGCCGCCGCCGGTAACGAGAGCGAGGACGGCTGCGCGCAGAACCCCGTGACCAACCCTCCGGCGATCGGACGCCCGCGGGACTGGTCGGGCGTGCGAACGGTCTCGTCGCCGTCGGTGTTCTCGGACTATGTCCTGTCCGTCGGCGCACTCGACACCACCGGGGCACCGATCAGTAAGAGTCTGGCGGGTCCGTGGGTCGGCGTGGCGGCACCGGGGGTGAACATCGTGGGTCTCTCGCCGCAGGACGGACATCCGGTCAACGCCTATCCGCCTGTGCGGCCCGGGGAACCCAGCGTCGCGTTCTGGGGTACCAGTTTCGCGGCGGCCTACGTCAGTGGAGTAGCGGCACTTGTCCGCGCGAAGTACCCCGAACTGTCCGCGCACCAGGTGATCAATCGGATTGTGCAGACGTCCCACAACCCACCGGGGGGAATCGATGCCCAGGTCGGCGCCGGAGTGGTCGATCCGGTCGCAGCACTGACCTTCAACGTCCCGCCAGGCGATCGGTTGGCGCCCGGCGCTGCGACCCGGGTACTGGCTCCGCCGCCGATACCGCCGCGACCGGACCGCCGGGCCACCGGCGTTGCTGCCGCGTTCGCGGGCGTCGTCGTTGGCGTCGTGCTCCTGGTGGGCATCGCGTCGCGGGCCAGGAGGGCACGGTGATCCGACTGGCGGTAATCGCCGGACTGTTCTCGGTTGCTCTGCTCGGCTGGTCCGCCGGCGGTTACCTGGGCGCCGCGATCGGCATCGCGCTCGGCCTGACAACGCTTGTCCTTCCGTGGCGGCGACAACCACTGTGGTCCTGGGCCGTTCTGTATCTCCGTCGCAACCGGCCGATCACACTGGCCGAACCGGTGACGGTGGCCAATGACCGTTGCGCCGGCGGCGTTCGATATCAGGACGGTGTCGCCGTCGCCGCGATTCAGATACTGGGAAAGCGCTATCGCCCAACATTTCTCACCGGAGCACAGCAGACGCAGACGGCCAATGTCATCGACATCGTCGAACTGTTCCCTCTGCTCCATCAGAGTCTGGGGCTCACCATCGAGTCGCTCACCATCATCAGTTCGGGGTCGAGGCGGCGCAGTGTTGGCGACTATCCGCGGGTGTACGACACCCTGATCGGGACGCCGCCGTATGCGGGCCGGCGGGAAACCTGGATAGCCGTTCGGATCCGTGCCGTGGACAACGGCGAGGCCCTGCAGTGCCGCGACACCGTCGGAACCGCGACGCTCGCCGCTGCCCAACGTATCGCTGCGGCGTTGCGGTGCAGGGGAATACGGGCAAGGGTCGGCACGGCAACAGACATGGTGGAGTTGGAGCGCCGGCTCGGCCGAAATTCGATTGAGCCGCACAACCGGCGCTGGCACGGTGTGCGTGGCGACTCGGGCTGGTACGCCACCTATGGCTATCAGCCGGCTGATTTCACCAGCGCAGCGCTGGAACAGGCATGGTCGTGGCCTGCGGACGGGATCATCCAGAACGTCACGATATTTCCCGACGGCAGCGCGACGGCCACCGTCACCGTTCACACCGCGCAACTTGCCACGGCGCCCCCGAGTGTGATGCTGCAGACACTGCCGGGCGAACAGGCGCCGGCGATGGCAGCCAACATGTTTTGCCCGCGTCCGACGCTCCGCGGCATCAACACCGGTCACCTCCCGCGCTCGGTCACCATCCCGGTCGGTTCGTCGGGCGTGTTACTGGGCAAGGTCGCCAGTGGCGACCGACTGTTGCTACCGCTCAGTGACACCGGTGAGAACAGCCGCGTCCGGGTGGCGGCCGACGACGCGATCGCCAAGCGGATCGTCATCCGGACGGCCGGCGCCGGTGACCGGATCACGGTGCACACCACGGATCTGCGGCGCTGGGAGAGCCTGCGGATGCCGAACGTTGTGGTTACCGATTCGCCCCGGCCCGCGCTCGGCACCACCGTCAGCGTGGTGGACGGAACGGTCCAGCCCGCACCGCGCCCGAGCACGGTGATCACGATCGGTCCGGCGACGGCGGTGGCGGACGCTGCGGCCGATGTGGTGATCACCCAAACGGCGCCGGCCGCTATCCAGGTGAGTGCGGCCGGGATGACCTACGACGCCGAGATGGAGTTCTTCCGCGCCGAGAACCGCTACGCCGCGCGATCGGAGCCACTCGCCGCGGAATTGGCAGCGGTGGTCTAGCGGATGGCCGGCATCGGTGCATCCGCGACCGCCCGCAGGTGTTTCGACCAGGCGACGTCGCTGTTCGAGACCGATCCGGCGATGGCACTGCGGATTTTCCGGGAGGCCACCGATACGGACCCCGCGATGGCGGACGCCTGGTTGTGCCGGATCGCGGCCGGCGACGACGATCTGAGCACCTTGGAGGCGCTTTATCGGCACGGATCTCGACTACATCGCGAGTCGAATCGGCTGGGCGTCCAATTGGCTGCCGCGGTAAAGGCCGGACCTTATCTCTCGATCACCGTGACCGAGGCTTCTCATGCCGGCATCGCGCTCGCCGGCGCGCTGATCGATGATAAGCAGTTCGATAGGGCCGAGGCGATCCTGGACAACTCCATGCTTTTAGACAGCTGGGAGAATCATCAATGGCGCCAACACATCCGGGCCTACTTGATGTTCGCCACTGGCCGATGGCCCGACGTTCTGACGGAGGCTGCCCGCGTGCTTCCGCCACAGGCGTTGGTGATGCCGGCCCTGACGGCAGCCAACTGCGCACTCGCCGCTCATGCCGCCGCGCACCTGGGTCAGGCCAGGGTGGCTCTGGATTGGTCGAACCGCGTCGCTGCGATCTCGCCGGTGGACTTCCCTCTCCTCGCGGCAGATCTGGCGTACCTGCGGGGAATGGTGCACCGCCAACTCGGCGAGGAAGTTCAGGCCGGAGTCTGGTTGTCGAAGGCCGTCCTCAACGGCGTTCTGATCGACGCGGCGAAACAGGCCCTTGCCGATCCGCAGCTGCAGTTGATCATCACCGATGAGGAGGCCATCGATAGTCGCACCAACAGATGGGACGTGGCCACCGAGAGTCCCGCGGATGTTCGAGCCGACGAAGGGAACCGGGAACGTCGCGCAGAGCTACTCGCCGAGGGACGCGCCCTACTCGACAATCAGGTCGGTCTGGTCGAGGTCAAGCGGGCCGTGGCAGAACTCGAGGATCAGATGGAAGTCCGCGCGCTGCGGTTGGCGCACGGATTACCGGTGACCAATCAGACCAATCACGTCTTGTTGGTGGGTCCGCCGGGTACCGGGAAGACCACCACCGCCGAAGCGCTGGGCAAAATCTACGCGGGTCTGGGTATCGTTCGGTACCCGGAAATCATCGAGGTCAAACGGGCGGACTTCTGTGGTGAACACATCGGGTCGTCAGGTCCGAAGACCAATGAATTGATCGACCGATCGCTGGGCCGGATCCTGTTCTGTGACGAGTTCTACAGCCTGGTGGAGCGACATCACGACGGCCGGCCGGACATGATCGGAATGGAGGCCGTCAACCAACTTCTGATCGCGCTGGAGGTCCACCGGTTCGACTTCTGCTTCATCGGCGCGGGTTATGAGAAGGAGGTCGACGAGTTTCTGACCGTCAACCCCGGACTCGCCGGCCGGTTCAACCGAAAGATCCGGTTCGAGTCCTACAGCGCCGAAGAACTGGTGGAGATCGCCGTACGGTACGGCCAACCCCGGGCCACCGTCATCGACGCCGACGCCCGCGACGCCTTCACTGCCGTGTGCGGGGGCATTCGCGATTTCCGGACGCTGGACGGCACCCACGGTGTCGACGTACTTCACAACGGACGGTTCGCCCGCAATGTCGTCGAGCGCGCCGAGCGACTCCGCGACTCGAGGGTGGCCGCTCAGAACCGGACTGATCGGGGCTCGGTCACCATCGAGGACTTGGAGCGACTGCGCACCCAGGACATCCTTGCTGCGGTCAGCGATGTGTGCGCCGAGAAGCACGTACCCATCACGCTGTGATGGGCAGCGATGCCCTGCTCAGGCGTCGAGGTCCTGCTCAACGAGTTCGGCAATCGCCGCAACCACGGCCTCGTCATCGCCGGTGACCGTGACCTGCGAGCCGTTGACGGCGCCCAGGGTCATGATCATCAGTGCCGAACCGGCGTCGACCGGGTCACCGCCGTCGAGTGCGAGGGTCACCGGAACACCGGCGTTGACCACCGCCTCGGAGATGACGGCGGCGGGCCGGGCATGTAGTCCGACAGCCGAACCAACCGTCACGGTTTTACTGGGCATCTC
>JAPLAO010000338.1 GCA_026393245.1 Mycobacterium sp.
GTCCAGCCGGCCACCGCGGTGGGATCATCGAACGCGACGACGACGTTGGTGGTATAGGCCCGCGCGATCAGGCCGGTGCTGCCGAACGACATGATCGACAACGCCATGCAGGCGATCAAGGCGCCTACTCGCGCCATCCGCCACCGCTGATCAGTCAAAACCCTGCTACGTCCCATCCCATCAATGTAGGGGTTTGGGTCGGCATGTCACAACGGAGGGCGTTCATGCTCTGCAGCAAGGACTGCCGGGCGGCGACAATACGCGCCCGCATTGCGTCGCCGCGCAACCGTTGTCATCGATTGGTAAGGCCGTTGTCGCCGTTGGTCATCCGGGCCGGACAGTACGGTTGAGCTATGTCCGCCCGGAGACCCCAGCAACCGCAGTCAGCATTGACACGTCGACAGGTGCTGCTCGGCACAGCCCTGCTCGGCATGACCGCAGGGTGCAGCTCACTCGGGAGCCTCGCCGGTGCCAACCCGCCGCCGAATGCCTCGACCGACACCTTTGCGGTCACCTATACCGATGCGCAGTGGCGACAGCGACTGACCCCGGCCCAATACGACGTCCTGCGTGCCGGGGGCACCGAGAAACCCTTCAGCAGCCCACTCAACGACGAGCACCGCGCCGGTGTTTTCGGCTGTGCGGGTTGTGCGTTGGACCTCTTCTCGTCGACAACCAAGTTCGACAGCGGCACCGGCTGGCCCAGTTTCTACCGAGCCCTCAACAACGCCATCGTCGAGCGCGACGACGGTTCGCTGGGCATGTCGCGCATCGAGGTCCTCTGCCGCCAGTGCGGCAGTCACCTCGGCCACGTCTTCGACGATGGCCCCAATCCGACCGGCCTGCGTTACTGCATGAACGGTGTCGCTCTCCTTTTCCGCCCGGCCTAGACGTTCCGGGGCGCGCATGATCTTTTCCCGGCAATTCCTCCGAAACGCACTCACAGTGATCTTTCTGGTGACCAGTGCTGCTGCGCTCGGGCCGGCTCAGGCCATGGCCGCCGAACTGAGTGACTATCTGTGGCAACGCCGTCCACTGTTGCTGTTCGCTCCCGCGGACAGTGATCCACGGCTCGTTGAGACGATGCGCCGAATAGATACCAGTCGGTGTGACTTCGTGGATCGCGACATCGTGCTGGGCCGAATCGTCACCGACGGCACCAGCACCCTCGATGGCCACGTTGTCGACACCAACCAGGCGCGACGATTGGTGTCAGAGTTTGGGGTTGGCGCGGACAGCTTCAGCGCGGTGTTGATCGGCAAAGACGGGAGCGTGAAGTTGCGCGTCGCCGACGTCCCAGATATTCAGGCAATCTATGCCGTGATCGACGGCATGCCGATGCGGGCCCGCGAGACGAGCGCCAATCCACGCCGGTGTTGATGGCTGGTCGACAAACATGTGCTGACCGACAATCAAGGAGACACGCAATGGCAGCAGACAGACTGATCTCTAGCGGCAGCCCGTGGGAGACCTCGATCGGCTATTCCCGGGCCACGGTCGCGGGCGAGTACGTGCACGTCTCGGGCTCCACTGCCAGTGTCGACGGTGCGGTGCACCATGAGGGCGACGCCCACGGTCAGACCCTGGTGGCACTGAACCTCGTCATCGCGCCCGCGCTGGCACAGGTCGGCTACTCGCTGGCCGACGTCGTGCGTTCGCGGGTGTACCTGGTCAACGCCTCTGATGTCGACGCCGTGGCCAGGGCACACGGCGAGGTGTTCGGTGACATCCGACCGGCAGCCACCATGGTGGCCGGCGTTTCGATGGTCGA
>JAPLAO010000329.1 GCA_026393245.1 Mycobacterium sp.
AACGCACCCAGAACGCGCTAGCACTGCTTCGCGGTGAACTCCCGCCTGATGTCGCGGCGCAGGTTCAACGCAGAGCGGCCGGTCAAGCTCTTCAGGGTGGGTACGCTGGAAGCGCAGCTGGAAGAAACCTCGTTGCCCGGGACCTCGGACGAACCAGCTTAGACTTTGCAAACCTTGGCAACCAACAGTTCGCCAACATCCTCGGAACCACGCCGCTAGCTCCGCTGGCGAACTACGAGTTCACCCCGCAGCAAATTGCCGCGTTGCGCGGCGGAGAGCGTGGCGCCCAACAACAAGCGCTGCTTGGCGTTGCGGGAATGCCCAGCGCAACTGGCATTGCCGGTCAGGCGTTCGGATCACTCGGATCTGGCCTGACCAACCTTGGATTCGCACAGCTGGGTGCGCAGAGTCGCGCCGGTAGCGAAAGCGACCTGGTCTCCACTCAACGCAAGCTCATGGGCTAATTTATGGCAAACCCCTTCTCAGGACTCGAAAACATCGGGCAGTCGTACCTTCAAGGCGTGCAGCTGGCGAATCAACGCCAGGCGCGTGAGGAAGCTCTTGCGCAGCGGCAAGAAGAGGCGCGGGTGCGCGAGAGGTATTATCAGGATCTCGTTGACCAGCGGCGTGAGGCGGCAGCTTTGGCGGCAAAGAATCGCCAAGACACTCTCAAGGAAAGGTTTGGCGAGAGTCTAGTTTATGAAGCTGACGGCGTGACGATCGACTTGGTTAAGTCGGCCCAGGGAGCCAAGAGCATCAAGGACCTCGACGCACTGGCGGCCGCCGCCGGTAAAGCCAGCATTCTCCAACAGGCGTCAGGCTTTGGTGACAAGCTGGAGATTCCGGAGGAGCTAATGAAGCGCCCCGCATTCAACCAGGGGCGCGCCGAAGGGTTGGTATCCGTGTCCGATACCCGCCTGAAGATGCCTGGCATTATGGCGTCGCAGGGGTGGGCGCCCATTCCTGAAGGCCTTGAATCGGCCATTACAGGAACCGGGGCTAACGACTCAGAAATGCTCGCCGAGTTGGAAGCCGGCGGGAAGCCAGCTGCAAGCCGGAAAGCCTACCAAGGCGACATGGACATGGAGATTCGGACTGTCTTTGGCCAGCGGTACGGGAAGCCGAAGAAGGTCGAAAAAATGAAAGATGAACCGTTTGTGGAAACAGTGACAACGGTTGACGAAATCACAGGTGAAAAACGGGCTCGCAAACTGACTGCTGCTCAGGCTGCCGCAGAAGCGGCCAAGAAACTGGCAGCACCTCCTACCACCGGCGCTACCAACGCCATTCCTGTCTTGAGAGTTATCGGTGGGGCTGGTAACAGATCCATCCAGAGATAATCGACTATGCCTAAGCTCGTTGACGTTGAAAATATCGGGTTGATCGAAGTGCCCGATGACATGGGCGAAAACGAGCTTCTTGAGCTCGTAGGCACACTAGATCAAGGCGCCCTACCCGCCGCCGGATCCGCCCTGATGCGGGAAGGCGGCCGAATGGCCGGCGGAGCGATGATGGGCCTGACGCGTGTTGGGCTCGAAGAGCCAGCGCCACTGATTACTGCTGCCCAAGCAGAGAGTCCTGC
>JAPLAO010000250.1 GCA_026393245.1 Mycobacterium sp.
CCGCCGTCCTTCCATACCGAAGCCTTCAAGGTCTCGCCGGGGAATACCACGCCGGCGAATCGCGCACCGTAGGAACCGACCCGGGTCGTGTCGGCGTCCAGAAGGGTGTCGGTGAGCGCTTTGCAGACCATGCCGTAGGTACATAGCCCGTGCAGGATCGGCCTGGGGAAGCCTGCGGCGGAGGCGAATTCGGGATCGGAGTGCAAAGGGTTGCGGTCGCCGCAGAGTCGGTACAGCAGCGCCTGCTGCGGCAGGATCGGGATGTCGATCTCGTAATCCGGCGCGCGATCCTGCGTGGCCGTGGACGTCGACGGTCCGCGCTCGCCGCCGAAGCCGCCCTCGCCCCGAGCGAAGATCGAACGCTTCACCGTCCACAGAAGCGCGCCCGCGGGATCAGTGACCGTGGTCTCGTTGATGATCACGGCGGCCTTGCCCTTGTCCCAGATGTCGGTGATCCGCGTGATCGCGCGCCCCGAGCCACTCGGCGGCAGCGGGGTGGGAATGCGCACCGCCTCGCTGGCGTGCAGAACCCGACTCAACTCGATTTCGATGCCGGGGAAGCTGACCCTCGGCGCCTCGGTCATGTGGAAGGTTGCGGCGACACTGCTGAATGTCGGCAGCACCTGCGGGGTGCCGTCAGTCAGATAGCGAAGCTCGCGGGAGTCCATCGGGTCTCGACCCGCACCGAGGGCCAGGTGGTAGAGCTGCACATCGCTGCTGTCCCAGGAGAACTCGACCGGATCGAGTTCCGCGCCGAGTGCAACGTCGAGATCAATGGGCACGTCAGCTTTTTCCGGCGATATGCAGGGCGGCCAGGTAGCCGAAGGTCATCGCCGGCCCGATGGTGCCGCCGGGCCCCGGATAGGTGTGGCCCATCACCGGTGAGCTGACGTTACCGGCCGCGTACAGGCCCTCGATCACCGAATCGTCGTCGCGCAGCGCCCGGCCGTGGACGTCGGTGCGGATACCGCCCTTGGTGCCCAAGTCGCCGGGCACCATTTTGGCCGCGTAGTACGGAGGGTGGCTGATCTCGCCGAGATTCGGGTTCGGCTTATTGGTCGGGTCTCCGTAGTAGCGGTCGTACGCGCTCTCGCCGCGGTGGAAGTCCTCGTCCACTCCGGTACGGGCGAAGCCATTGAACCGCTCGATGGTCGCACGCAGGCCCTCGATCGGAAGGTTCGTCTTCTGCGCCAATTCCTCCAACGTGCCCGCCTTGACGATGACTCCGGAGTCAAGCCACTTAGTTGGGATGCGTTGGCCGGGCTGTAGGCCGGCGAAGATGAAGCGATTCCGGTACTGCTGGTCGAACAGCAGCCAGGCAGGGATGTTCTCGCCGGGCCCGTCGCCGTGGCCGTATTGCCCGCCGTACATCTGGTGGCAGGCCTCGACGTAGGGCATCGACTCGTTCATGAATCGCTGGCCCGACATGTTGACGATGATCGATCCGGGCGAGTTCCGCTCCGACAGTGCGAACCAGGGCGCACCCTCGAGTGGCACGGTCGGCCCCCACCAGGCGTCCTCCATGAGTTCCAATGCGGCACCGAGCTTTTCGGCAGCGACGATACCGTCCCCGGTGTTGGCGGCCGCCCCGACGGTCCACTCGGTGGTGATCGGCCCGCGCTGATACTTGACTCGCATCTGCTCGTTGTGCTCGAAGCCGCCGGAGCCCAGGATCACCGCGCGACGAACGCGGATCAATCGCGGTTCGGCGATTTCCGGCTCGTTCATGTCCCGCACGTAGACGCCGCGCACCACGCCGTCCTCGTAGTAGAGATCGGTCAGTGCGGTATTCAGCAGAACCGGAACGCCTGCGTCCTGCAGTCCGATTCGTAGCGGAGCGATCAGTGCCCGGCCCATGCCGACCAGATTCTTGCCCCGCATACCCGACCAGACGCTTCGGATACCGACTTTTAAGCTGCGCAGCACTCCGCGCGGGTGGCGCTTAAGCTGATTCAGTCGCACGTAGTCCTGTTGCATCACGACCACATTGAGCGGCACCTTCCCATAGGCAGGTTCTAGCCCGGGCATATCCGGGCCAAGCTTTTTAGCGTCGAAAGGTTTGGGTTCTATCGAGCGTCCGCCGGGTCGGCCGCCGGGGGTCTCGGGGTAGTAATCGGAGTAACCCGGCACCCAGCACATCTCCAGGGGTGTGTTCTGTAAGACGAATGACAGCATCTCCGGAGCGCGGTCCAGATAGGTGTCGATACGTTCGGGCGCGACGACGTCGCCGATGATGGTGTGCAGATAGGTGCGGGCTGCGTCGGCGGTGTCAGTCACCCCGTCACGCTTGAGGATCTCGTTGTTGGGGATCCATACGCCGCCGCCCGAACGGGCCGTCGAGCCGCCGAAGTGCGCGGCCTTCTCAATCACTACTGCGGAAAGTCCCTGGTGAGCGGCAGTAAGTGCGGCGACCATGCCGGCCGCGCCGCTTCCGACGACAATGACGTCGTACTCCTCGGTTGTCATACTAGAACACGTTATAGAATCGGGCCGTCCGTCCGCTACTGGCACCCCTGACGATTGGAACCGGCGAATGCTGAGCAGCGCCATCCGTGCCGAACTCGCAGCGGGCCTGGCCGGCGCCGAGCGCAGTCGGGTTCCGATCACACCGCTGACCGCCGCTCACCCCGACATCGACGTGGTGGACGCCTACGAGATCCAACTGATCAACATCCGGGCGCGCCTCGACGACGGCGCCCGGGTGATCGGCCACAAGGTCGGTCTCTCCTCGGAGGCGATGCAGAAGATGATGGGCGTCGACGAACCCGACTACGGCCATCTGCTGGCCGATATGGAGGTGTTCGAGGACGTCCCGGTCGACACCGCGAGGTTCCTCTACCCGCGCGTGGAGGTGGAGGTTGGGTTCATCCTCGCCGATGACCTGCCGGGGGCCGGTTGTACCGAGGACGACGTTCTTGCCGCCACAGCCGCGTATGTGCCGTCGATCGAACTCATCGACACCAGGATCAGGGAATGGAAAATCGCGTTGTGTGACACCATTGCCGATAATGCCTCGTCGGCCGGCTGGGTGCTTGGGCCGCAACGGGTTTCGCCCAAGGATATCGATATCAAGACCATCGACGCGGTGCTGACCCGCAATGGTGAAGTGGTGGCCGAAGGCCGCAGCGACGCAGTCCTGGGCAACCCTGTCACCGCCGTCGCGTGGCTGGCCCGCAAGGTCGATAGCTTCGGAGTGCGCTTGAAGGCAGGCGATATCGTGCTACCGGGTTCGTGCACCCGCGCCATCGATGCCCGACCCGGCGACAATTTTGTCGCCGACTTCGCCGGTCTCGGCTCAGTCCGACTGTCCTTCGAGTAGGGGAAGCGTCATGGCATCAGCGAAGAAGACGGTCGCCATCGTCGGCTCCGGAAACATCAGCACCGACCTGCTCTACAAACTGCTGCGCTCGGAATGGCTCGAGCCGCGCTGGATGATCGGCATCGATCCGGACAGCGAGGGCTTGGCGCGCGCCCGGAAACTAGGCTTGGAGACAAGCCACGAGGGTGTCGACTGGCTGCTGGCCCGCGACGAGACACCTGATTTCGTGTTCGAGGCCACGTCGGCCTACGTCCATAAAGCCGCCGCACCGCGCTATGCCGAGGCCGGCATCACCGCCATTGACCTCACTCCCGCCGCGATCGGCCCGGGAGTGGTCCCGCCTGCCAATCTGCGCACGTACCTCGATGCCCCGAACGTCAATATGGTCACCTGCGGCGGGCAGGCGACCATTCCGATCGTCTACGCGGTGTGCCGCGCTGTGGCCGAACAAAGCGCAACCGTTCCCTATGCGGAGATTGTGGCGTCGGTGGCCTCGGTGTCAGCCGGGCCGGGAACCCGCGCCAATATCGATGAATTCACCAAGACCACCAGCAGGGGAGTGGAGACCATCGGCGGTGCCGCGCGCGGCAAGGCGATCATTATTCTCAACCCGGCTGATCCGCCGATGATCATGCGGGACACCATCTTTTGCGCCATCCCCGAGGACGCCGATACCGATGCGATCGCGGCGTCTATCCGGGAGGTGGTGGCCGATGTGCAGACGTATGTGCCGGGTTATCGGATGCTCAACGAACCGCAGTTCGATGCCCCGTCGATGAACTCGGGCGGCTACGCGATGGTGACGACGTTCATTGAGGTCGAGGGGGCGGGTGACTACCTGCCGCCGTACGCGGGCAATCTCGACATCATGACCGCTGCCGCCACCAAAGTCGGGGAGGAGATGGCCAAGCAGGCCGCACACGTCACAGGGAGCGCACGATGAGCGACAGCATCTGGGATGTGCGGATCACCGACACCTCACTGCGGGACGGTTCGCATCATAAGCGTCATCAGTTCACCCTCGATGAGGTCGGTGCCATTGTGGCCGCCCTGGACGCGGCCGGGGTACCGGTGATCGAAGTGACCCATGGCGACGGCCTCGGCGGGTCGAGTTTCAACTACGGCTTCTCTAAAACCCCTGAGCAACAACTGATCAAGCTGGCCGCCGAGACCGCCAAAGAGGCCAAGATCGCCTTCCTGATGCTGCCCGGTGTGGGCACCAAGGAGGACATCAAGGAGGCGCAGACTAACGGCGGTTCGATCTGCCGGATCGCCACGCACTGCACCGAGGCGGATGTGTCGATCCAACACTTCGGTCTGGCCCGCGAACTCGGACTGGAGACGGTGGGCTTTCTGATGATGAGCCACACGATCCCCCCGGAGAAACTCGCCAAACAGGCCCGCATCATGGCCGACGCCGGATGCCAGTGCGTCTACGTGGTCGACTCGGCAGGCGCACTGGTGCTCGGCGATGTGGCCGACCGAGTGGCGGCACTGGTTGCCGAACTCGGCGACGACGCGCAAGTGGGCTTCCATGGCCATGAGAATCTCGGTCTGGGAGTGGCAAACTCAGTGGAGGCGGTGCGTGCCGGGGCCAAGCAGATCGACGGTAGCGTCCGGCGCTTCGGTGCCGGTGCGGGCAATGCGCCGGTCGAGGCGCTGATCGCGGTATTCGATAAAATCGGAGTCAAGACCGGTATCGACTTCTTCGAAATCGCCGATGCCGCAGAGGAAGTCGTCGCGCCGGCCATGCCCGCGGAGTGCCTGCTGGACCGCAACGCACTCATCATGGGCTACTCCGGGGTGTACTCCAGTTTCCTCAAGCATGCCGTTCG
>JAPLAO010000325.1 GCA_026393245.1 Mycobacterium sp.
GGCCAGACCCTGGTGCTGCGCGAGCCCATCGGAGTCGTCGGTGCGGTGGCGGCCTGGAACGTCCCACTGTTCCTGGCGTGCAACAAGCTTGGCCCGGCACTGCTCGCGGGGTGCACCATGGTGCTCAAGCCCGCCGCCGAGACCCCGCTGAGCGTCAACGCGCTCGCGGAGGTGTTCGCTGAGGCCGGCCTGCCCGAGGGCGTGCTGTCGGTGGTTCCCGGTGGGGCCGAGACCGGACGCGCGCTGACCGCTAATCCCCTGGTGGATAAGTACACCTTCACCGGCAGTTCCGCGGTCGGCAAGGAGGTCGGCAAGCTCGCCGCCGAGAAACTCAAGCCGTGCACGCTGGAACTGGGCGGCAAGTCGGCGGCAATCATCCTCGAGGACGCCGACATCGACTCCACCCTGCCGTTGCTGCTGTTCGCCGGTTTGATGAACTCCGGGCAGGCCTGCGTGGCGCAGACCCGAATCCTGGCACCGCGGTCACGCTACGAGGAGATCGTCACCAAGCTCGCTGCCGCGGTGGCCGCGACGCCGGTGGGTCTGCCCGATGATCCGGGTGCGTTCATCGGGCCGCTGATCACCGAGAAGCAGCGCGAGCGCGTTGAGGGCTACATCAAGAAGGGCATCGAGGAAGGTGCCCGCGTCGTCACGGGTGGCGGGCGTCCCGAGGGCCTCGACAGCGGTTACTTCGTGCAGCCGACGGTGTTCGCCGATGTCGACAACTCCATGACGATCGCCCAGGAGGAGATCTTCGGGCCGGTCCTGTCGGTGATTCCCTACGACACCGAGGAGGACGCGATTCGCATCGCCAACGACTCGGCCTACGGCCTGGCGGGCAGCGTGTGGACAACCGATAACGACAAGGCGATGAAGATCGCGTCGCGGATCCGCACCGGCACCTACGCGGTGAACATGTACGCCTTCGACCCGGGTGCACCGTTCGGCGGTTACAAGAACTCCGGTATCGGTCGCGAGAACGGGCCCGAGGGAATCGACGCCTACGTCGAACTCAAGAGTGTGCTGCTGCCGTTCGGCTACACGCCGGAGCTCTGACCCCCACCCGTTCGCCCCACCCGTTCGCCCCCCGCTCGGCCCCCCCACTCGGCCCCCCGCGCGAGCAGACACAAACTCGCATGAAAAGTCGCCCGCGAGTGCGACTTTATGTCTGCTCGCGGGGTGAGCAGGGTCGTGCGAACCCTAGAAGAGCAACGGGTGAGCAGGGTCGTGCGAACCCTAGAAGAGCACCCGGGCGATCATCTCGGCGACCGCCGCCGGTTTTTCCACGCCGTCGATCTCGATGGTGTGGCGCACCGTCAGGTCGACGGTGCCGGGGTCCTTGGCTACGGCGTCGGCCAACTCCGAGCGCACCCGGATCCGGCTGCCGACGGGCACCGCAGACAGGAACCGGACTTTGTTGAGGCCGTAATTGATGACCAACTGTGCGTTCTGTACGCGGAAGTTGTCCTTGCTCAGCGCGGGAATCATCGACAGCGTGAGGAAACCGTGCGCGATCGGCGCGCCGTAGGGACTCTCGGCCTTGGCCCGCTCGACGTCGACGTGGATCCACTGATGGTCGCCGGTGACATCGGCGAAGTCGTTGACGCGCTGCTGGTCGATCTCCAGCCATTCGCTGACGCCGAGTTCGGAGCCGACCAGCCCGGTCGCGTCGTCGATGGAGGTGATGAGCTTCATGAGATGCCGCCTTCTACTTGAATCTGACTCTCAACGTTCACAGGATAGAGCCGTCGATTTTTCCCTCGGCCACCGCAAAACTTGTTAGCGTCTGCGAGGCGGCTCGCCGGTTTCACGCGTGACGTGTTGGCCATGGCGCCGATACCCGGCGTCTCGGATAGCTGAGGAGCGAATCTGTGATTAACGTCAGGGCTCTGGTCGCCGAGGTGATCGGTACCTTCTTCCTGGTCTTCACCATTGGTATGACGGTGATCAACCCCGCCGAGTACATGCAGGATATGACGCCCGACCCCGGCGTACCCGCCTTCGCTCCGCTGGCGATCGGAAGCGTGCTCATGGTGATGATCTTCGCCGGCGGTCACATCTCTGGCGCGCACTACAACCCGGCGGTCACGCTGGGAATTCTGTTGCGGGGCAAGATCGACATCGCCTCCGCTGTGGGCTACTGGGTGGCCCAAATCGTGGGCGCGGTGCTGGCGTGGCTGGCGGTCGCGGCGCTCAAGCCGGCGATGCCGCCCAGCCCCCGACTTGCCACGCTCAACACTGGCCCGGCGCTGCTGGCTGAGTTCCTGTTCACCTTTGCCCTGGTGTACGTGGTGCTCAATGTGGCGACGGCGAGTGAGACCGACGGTAACTCCTACTTCGGCTTGGCGATCGGCTTCACGGTGATGGCTGGCGCCTTCGCGGTGGGTGCCGTAAGCGGCGGGGCATTCAACCCGGCGGTCGCCGTCGGCGCTTCACTGATGAACATCTTCGCCTGGGGCAACTTCTGGATCTACCTGGTCGCCGAACTGGCGGCCGGCGTCGCCGCGGCAGTGGCGTTCAAGTTCCTTCATCCGGACCGAGAGGTCGTTGTCGTCAGTTAGTCACCACGCGCCCTCCGCTATGACATTTGCCATAGCGGAGTGTGCGGCTCGCGGTCTATCCCGAGGTCAGACCGTCGTCATCGATCGGTGACCGGCGGCCGCGGCGTGTCGCCGCTTGCATACAAAGCCTGCCTAACTATATCTTCGGCAATGAGTTCGGATCGTCGATCTGGCTGTGAGGAGACGACCATGTGGCTGATTGAGATCACCGTCGCCGGCCGCACCATCACCCGCCGGCTGCCCGGCAAGCGCCGCGAGTTGTTCGGCATCGGTGGCCGAGGATTCCCGTTGCGGCCCGCACTTCTTTTTCCGTCCGCCTGACGGTGATCGTCGAACCGACCCAGGGCGGCGGGGTGGACCCGGAAACCCCGATGAGCGTTATCCGCCGCTTCGCCATCACCACCCTCGAGCGCGACCCGTCCCACTTCACCGTGGTCGGAGCCATGCCCATCGGCGGGATGCGCAACCCGTTCACCGGCCTTCCGACCGTGGCTGGTCTGGCCGTCCTGGTTGATGATGTCGCGGGCCGGGTCAACTACGACCGCTGCGGCCGGGGCCAGTGGACGGTGTCTAGCGAACTGGCCGTGGAGATGAGTCCGGGCGCTATCGACAGCATTCTCGCCAATCCGGATGAGCCGGTGGTAGCCAGCGCGCGGCCGATCGGACCCGCCGGTGCCACCCTGCTCGCGATCTGCACACTCACCCACCGCGGCACCGCCATCGGCGGCGGAACGGTCCGAACCATGCCTATCACCGGTGGACCAGACGAGCCGACCGGCCGTGGCGACGACCCGCTGGAACGCACACCGGAAACCTCACTGGCGCAACTCATGGCGGTGGAACCAGTTCTCGCCGATGACGGCACCTACCGTTTGCACCAGCGGCCGGATCCGATGATCAACAATCTGATCGGGATTGTCCACGGCGGCGTAAGCAGCGCCGGGCTGGAACTGGTGGCCGCCGCAGCCATCAACCACGAGCAGACCGAACCATTTCGAACCGCCTCAATTCGGATCAACTTCCTGAGGCCGTTCTTCGCTGGTGCACAATCTGTCTATGAGGGAACTGCACTGCGGATCGGCCGCACGTCCGCGATCGCCGATTCCCGGGCGGTCGGCGACGACGGGAAGACCTCAGTCATCGCACGCGTCACCGGCTATCGGTAGGCGATATGGCTGACGACTTCGCCGCCCTATGCGCGAACGAACCGGAGCTGGCCACACTGCGCGGCGCACTCCGGGAATTCCTGGCCGCGGACCGAGCGGAGTTCGGCTGGCAGCGGTCCGTGGACGCCTGGCTGTCACAATGGGATGAACCTTTCAGTGCGCGACTCGGGGATGCCGGCTTCCTAGGCCTGACCATCCCGGCGGAGTACGGGGGGCACGGGCTCGGCCATCTGCACCGCTATGTGGTGACCGAGGAACTTCTTGCCGCCGGCGCCCCGGTGGCCGCGCACTGGATCGCTGACCGTCAGGTGGGCCCGGGCCTGATGTCGTACGGCACCGAGGAGCAGCGGCAGCGGATACTGCCGAAAATTGCTGCGGGACGGTACTTTTCGGCGATCGGGATGAGTGAGCCGCAGGCGGGTTCGGATCTGGCAGCCGCCGCGATGAAGGCAGTCCGCACCGACGGCGGCTGGATCCTCTCCGGGAAGAAGGTGTGGACCAGTGGGGCGCATCTGGCCCACCAGGTGGTGGTACTGGCCCGAACCAGCCCGATGGATTCCGCGCACCGGCATGCCGGCTTCAGCCAGTTCATCGTGCCCACCGACTCCCCCGGTCTCGAGATCAGCCCCATCGTGCTGCTCACCGGCGAACATCACTTCAACGAGATCGCCTTCGATGAGGTCTTCATCGATGACACCAACCTTCTCGGCAAGGAAGGCGACGGCTGGCGACAGGTGACGGCGGAGTTATCGTTCGAACGCAGCGGACCCGAACGCATCCTCAGCACAGCGCCGATGATCACCGCACTGGTGCGGGTGCTGGCCGACCAACCC
>JAPLAO010000176.1 GCA_026393245.1 Mycobacterium sp.
ACCGCCGTCGTCGCCCCGATGACCCGGTCGACCCGCGCCCGCGACCACCAGGACGGGTGCACAACCACCACCGAATCGCGGCCCGTTCCCAAGGTGGTCGAGATCAGCGAACGCCACAGGTCCGCGACATCAACCGGCCGATCGTCGATCAGTGCCACCGGGTCGTCGATCCCATCGACGGCCGCCGACACCAGCGCCACATCCGACTGTTCGCCGGAACCGCCGCGCAGGGCTCGCACAGTCACGGGTCCGACTTCCAGAACGCTGGGCACCACCTCAGGCTAAGGCCGCGCGCGATCCGGTCGCCGCACCGATCCACAGGCAGCGCAGCCCGAGTCACCGCCGGCGGGATCGTCGCTCACGATAGGCGGCGACGTGCTGGCGATTGGCGCAGTTTCCGGTGTCACAAAACATCCGAGATCGGTTGCGGGACAGGTCGATCAGCACCGCCTCACAATCCGCGGCCGCGCAGGTCTTGAGTCGGCGCAGTTCCCCGGAGCGGATCAGATCAGCCAGCGCCATGGCCATCTCGGCGCCCATCCGAGCCGCAAGCGGGTCGTTGACCAAGGCAAGGTGCAGATGCCAATCCGGCATCTCGGGATGACGGGTGAGCCAGGGCGCCGCGCGAGTCTCCGCCAGGAGCGTGTTGACCTGATCGACGGCGCGCACCTCATCCCGAGCGGCCGCCCAGATCCGACCGAGTCGATCGCGCAGACTATGCACCGAGGCGAGTTCCGCCGGATCGCGGTCGCGACGGCCCGTCCATCCGAATTCGGAGAGATAGGCGTTCAACACCGCCTGGTCGCCGAGTCGTTCACCGTCTCCCCGGTCGCTGTCGCCCCGGTTGCTGTCGCCCCGGTTGCTGTTGACCAGGACACCGGCGGCCCGCAATGTGAGCTCGGTGTCATGACTGAACAGCATTTGACTCGACACTCCTCCCGGCCGTAGTGTCACGACCGTAACTCAGTTTACTCATGACGTTTAACAAGTCTCGCCGCCAAACCAAGGAGAAATCCCGTGCCGACGCCGCACGGCCGCGATCAGTTCCGGCTCGGCCTGTTGTTCGCGACCGGATCGGCGATGACATTCGGCTTCTCCGGGCCGCTGGCGAAGTCACTAATGACGGCCGGTTGGTCTGCCACGGCGGCAGTCACCGCCCGGCTGGCACTGGGTGCCCTGGTACTGGCGGCCTTCGCCACGATCGTCAAGCCCGACTGGCTTCGCGAGGCCCGCGCACACGCCCGAACCGTTGTGGCCTATGGAATGGTTCCGGTGGCCGGCGCGCAACTATGCTTCTACAGCGCCGTCGCACACCTTCCGGTCGCGGTGGCATTGCTGGTGGAATACACCGCTCCCATCCTCGTGGTCGGCTGGGTCTGGGCCACCACGAAACAGGCCCCCGGTCGCTTGACGCTCGCCGGAGCAGGACTCGCAATCGCGGGAGTGACACTGGTGCTCGACGTCTTCTCGCCGATGACCCCAAGCACCCACGTCGACCTGGTCGGCGTCGCCTGGGCTCTGGGCGCGGCATTCTGCGCCGCCTGTTACTTCGTCATGTCCGACCAAGTCACCGCCGACGGTTCCGGTCTGAACGCCATCACGTTGGCGGCCGGCGGCCTGATTGTCGCCGCGGTGACCATCGCACTGCTGGGCATCTCCGGGGTGATGCCCCTGCAGTTCACCACCAACAACGCGGTTCTCGGCGGCAGCAGCGTCCCGTGGCTGGTTCCGGCGGTGCTGATGGCAGTCGTGGCAACCTCGATCGCCTACACGCTGGGCATCAGCGCGGTCGCCCGGCTGCGGCCGAGCTTTGCCTCGCTCATGGGTCTTGCCGAAGTGTTGTTCGCCGTACTGGTCGCCTGGCTGCTGCTCGGCGAAGCAATAGGTCCAATTCAGGCCGTCGGTGGGACCGTGGTTCTACTCGGCCTGGCACTCGCTCGCCCGGCAAGCCGCGGAAGCGTCGGCGAGTCGATTCAAGGCGCATCTGCCACAATCCCGGTATGAAGCCTCATTCGATAACTGTGCGCACCGCCGCAGCGGCCATTCTCGCTTTAGGCGCACTACCGGCCGCTCTGCCGTGCGCACCGGCCGCCAATGCACTGGGCTGCAATGACATTGAAGTGGTTTTCGCCCGAGGCACCAGTGAGCTACCCGGAATCGGCCGCGTCGGCGAATCGTTCGTCGAGGATCTGCGGGCCCGGGTCGGCAACCGCAGTGTCGGGACCTTTGCGGTGAATTACCCCGCCAGCTACGACTTCCT
>JAPLAO010000341.1 GCA_026393245.1 Mycobacterium sp.
CCTTGCAAAGGTTCCGATGTAACTGGGTTGGCACTCTTACAGCTAACGGACTCGGACATCTCGGGAGAATTTAATTGGACCGAAAAAAAAGAGGATGCGCTCTGGTCAGCTCGCTGGCCGTCGCCACCACAGCCCGCTACGCGAGTGAACCTAAACGCTTTACCTGAAGGCGCCCAGACGACCGGAAAGCTGCCAGATATCTGGGGCGACGAAGAGTTCACAGTTTTGGTGACTCGCGGCACGACTGGCGGGTTCGGCTTCTCGAATCTGAGTTTCACTTTCGAGGACCTCCGTACCGACAGAATCTGGTTTGACGGAAGGAGTGTCAGCAAACGGGCATTCCGTTCTAAGACGTCTTCGCAATGTCAGTAGCTTGAGTCTGCTGTTGGTTTGGTTGACATCGTTTACGCCCGGGGTGTGTCTCCGACGAGGACGATGCTGGCAGGGTCGACACTTCATGCCTCTGACGCAATGGGCTCCGACTCCTGGGGTGTCTCAGCCGCGAGTGACGGCCAGACACCGAAAGCGCAGCACCCGCTGCTCTCAAAGCGGTTTTCGCGTTCCAAAAACAGTGGTTTCGCGTTCCAAAAACACGGTGTTTGGGGTGGGTACCTTGTTTATAAACCCAGGTAGATAGGTAATCCGCGGATGTCCAACTCGGGCGGGACTTCCGCGGAAGGTTCCGCGTAATGCTCCGCTGTTTATAAACCCAGGTAGATAGGTAATCCGCGGATGTCCAACTCGGGCGGGACTTCCGCGGAAGGTTCCGCGTAATGCTCCGCGTATTGTAAACGAGGTTTGCTATCCCCGTGTTCCTAGCGCGTTGACTCATCTATTACCTCCGCGTAGAGGGGATCGTTGCCTCATGTAGAAATCTCCGCTTTGGGGGTGGGTTGGGGGTGGTTTTGTTCTACGCCTGATCTATGGAGTTATCGATGAGTCAACGCAAGGCGGTCACGTTGAAAAAGGCGGCGGTGTATCGGGCTGGTGATCGGGCTACGAAGACCCGGATTCTTGATGAGCTGGTTGAGTTGACGGGGTGGCATCGCGATTATTGCCGGGCTGCTATTCGCGGTACCCGTCCGGGGCGTTCGGCTAAGCCGGCGCCGGTGCAGCGTGCACCGCGGGCGCCGGTGCAGCGTGCACCGCGGGCGCCGGTGTATGGGCCTGAGGTGGTTGCGGCGTTGGTGCAGTGTTGGGAGTTGACACGGTTCCCGGCGGGTAAACGCCTTGCGCCGATGTTGGCCTTTGTGGTCCCGATGCTGGTCAGTGACGGTGACGTTGAACTCTCAGCTGTTGATGCGGCGTTGTTGGTGAAGATGTCCGCTGCGACAATTGATCGCAAACTCCAACCGACCCGGATAGCTGGTGGGGTTCGTGGCCGGTCCCACACGAAACCGGGGACGCTACTGAAATCGCAGATCCCGATCCGAACGTGGGCTGATTGGGACGACAACCGGCCTGGTTTTATCGAGATTGACCTGGTTGGCCATGAGGGTGGTAACAGTTCTGGCGAGTTCTGTTTCACGCTCACAGCGACTGATATTGCGACGGGGTGGACAATCAACCGGTCCGTGAAGAACAAAGCAGCGGTATGGGTATTTGAAGCGCTTGAGTGGGTGATTGCCCGGTTTCCGTTTCAGATCATCGGGATTGATTCTGATAACGGTTCGGAATTTATCAACAATCACCTGTTCAACTACTGCGCAACAAACAAGATTACGTTCACCCGGTCACGCTCGGGGCATTCAAACGACGGGGCCCATGTCGAGCAAAAGAACTGGACTCACGTTCGCGGATTGGTCGGCTATTTGCGTTATGACACCGCCGAAGAACTAGATCTTCTCAACGAGATCTGGGCACTCGACGCCGGGTTCACGAACATGATCCTCGCCCAGCAGAAACTTGTGTTCAAACACCGTGACGGGGCGAAAGTCATCAAACGTTACGACACCGCAAAGACCCCACATCAGCGTCTCGTAGCCCATGAGACCACCACGACCGTGACACAACGCGAGCTTGGCCGGGTACTCGCTAGGACCCATCTAGGGCATCTTTCACGCCAGATCGACAACCTCGCTACAAAACTTCAAACCGTTGCGCTCACCAAAGCCCCAGCATCAACCAAACCAACCGTGAACCGGGCGTTCAACAACACAACGAAGCGGAGAAAACCCGGTGAGGCAACGAATACCCCTTCCCGGAGGTTTTGACATGAGGCAATACGCCTAGCGGTTTTTCACTGGCTACCGTCGCGTCCGAACAGCACGCAACCTAGTCGGCAGCGCGGGCTCGCGGCTATCCCGGCAACGGGGCACCCGGCTCGTCGTGTGGAGCGCCTGGTGTTCGAAGCAGCGGTGCTAGCACCAGGCTGAGCAGTCCCAGTAGGAACGGGCAGGCAAACGCGAGCCGCCATGCTCGTTCGGCGTCTGCGTCGAGCGGACCGGAGGTCGGGATCCAGTCGATCGCTACTGCCTGAATCACCCATCCGGTGAACACCATGGCAACACCAGCGAGCAGCCAAGCAGGTAGGCGCCGAGCCGAGGTCACGTCCAGCGCCCCGGCGAGGCCCGCACACGTCGCGCCGAGCCCGGCGCCGACCACGAAACCGAACGACGCTGCGATCGCGACGTACAGAGTAAGTAGCACCAGACCGGCGAACGCCTGCATCGTCGTCTGGGTCGACATGGTTGTGGTGCCCGCGGGCAGCGGCTCTGGGTCCGCAGCCAGTACGACCACGATGCCGACAAGCGCGCACACCAGCGGCGTGAGGACGCCGACGGCTGCACCGCGCACCACGCCGACGCGAAGCCACCCACCGAGGGTGCCGACGTCGCGGGCCAGATAGCGCGCTGCGATCAGCATGGCGCAGTGGTGGCCGACGTCTCGGCGGCATCGGTAGCGTTGCTGGGGCCCATATTCACCATTGTCCACCGTAGCGTCCGCACAGCACGCAACCGGGTGGTCTACGGCGGCGGATGATCCTGCCTGCCACCCCGATGCCAGCAGAGTTGTGGGCGCTCACCGATCCCGCCAACGGGGCAGTGATCGACGTCGACGCCGACCAACTAGCGTTACCGACTGTGACCTACGTCCGCGATGTGACCGATCGGATCGTCGCCCGCACCGCGACCGGGGAAGGCACCGTTCGCTACGCACTCTCAGGAGCGGGTGACGCCCCGCAGGTTACGCTTAACACGTCCAATCAGGTGCCGCGGGTGACGGTCGCACTGCCGGGCGGTGGCATCTACCACCACGACCCCGTTTCGCCGACCACATCGAAATGGTCATATCCCAACCTTCAGGGCACTATCGCCGCACAAGCGAACATGTCCGGGGTAAAGCTCGGTGCGACGATGATCTTCGACCCTGACGGGATCCCCGTGGCTGGAGGTATTGCCGACACCAGACCCGGCAGCATGGACGACGCATGGCTCGGCGGACATGCCCGTCCCGTCGAACTCCTTCCTGGACTCCAACCTGTCATTGAAATGGGCGCCCGCCAATACTCACCAGTGCTCGGCCGATTCCTCGAAATCGACCCTGTCGAAGGCGGGTGCAGTAACGATTACAACTACCCCGCTGACCCAGTCAACCTTTCCGATATTTCTGGGGCAGTGGCGTCCTACACCGGAAGTGACATCGTGCGAATGGTGACAAATCCCTCTTTGATACCCGCTGGATTCTTCGGATGGGCAGCGCAAACGGGGCGGAGCTTCGGCTGGTTTACTGAGAGCACCCCTGGGTACTGCGGCGCCTACGGCGGTTTGGGCTACTGCAGCGGAGGGGGGCAAGCCACGCTGATTCGTACGAACGGCGACCACTGCTCTTCGGGTACGGCCTCTTTCAGGGCTAGGTACTCAAGCGTGTGTGATATGCACGACGCCGCCTATGACGTGGCGCGATATCTCGGCTCACTGGGGAACTTCGTCAGCTACAAGGAGCCGCTGGATGTTTGGTTCAGCAACAGGGTCTACTCGCACTGTCGGAACCGCCCGACTTCGACGACACTGAGCTGCAGCGCTGACAGGATACAAGCGCTCGGCGTCATCGTGGCCCCAATCAAGTGAATGAGGCGGGCGGGATGTCGGAGAACTCGGACCGCGATCGACTTGAGTTAAGTCTCAATCGACCGACAAGGCCTCTCGTGCTGGCGGCGCGTTGCTGGCTGATAATCCAGAGTGTGTGCGCTCTGTTGTACCTACTATGGGCCGGGCCTTCAGGTCCAGCAGCTGAATCGCTGTTGTATGCGAGCTTTATCCTTGGATTCCCGCTCTCCTTAGTCCTTGCCTTCATTTATTCGGGCCTTGGTTGGTCTGAGGTCGTAGCGGCAGGCACGGAGGGTGCAGCCTTGGGGTGGGCAGCAGTGGGAGTTGTATCAACGGCGTCCTATTTCCTGGCGGCCGCCGTGGCATTTCGCCGTAGATGAGATTGGGCGATCCTCGCCGAGTTCGCGCAGGGATTCCGGGCCTGCGAGATCAAAGGCGTGGACGATCGCGTCGACTTGGGTTCCGCTGGCTGATGCCGCTTCAAGCTCGGGCACGACGGACCTGCCTCACGATGAACCACACGACGAGAGCGATGACCGCGATTGTGAACACAACGCCGATGGACCCGACGAGGATCTCCCCCGTCGTAGCCGTAACCACATGGGTCTCGGTTCTCACTGATCCCACGACCTAGACCATGTGGCTGACCACGTCCCCGCAACGACTTCAGTGCTTGCGTCCTTCTCAATCGGGCACAGGTAGGAGAAGGGTCCGGTGAAGGGGCACTGCGCCCAGTGGCCCATCTGGGTGGCCCTGCCCTTCCAGTACTGAGTCGTAACACCGTTTTTGTCGGTCGAGCTGCTGTCGAGGTACCGCCCGGCGCTTCGAACGACCGGCGGATCAGTCCAGCGGTATCCGGCGGCTTGGCCCAAGAGTGTCGTCGCATAGCCCGCTCTCGACGCACCGAACGTGGTGACGCTTCCCGAGTTGTTGTTCCAGCACCAATTGACCCGAACGTCGTGCCACATGAGATCTGCGCCGTTTGTCGCGAACCTCTTCGCGTACCGGACTACTTGGTTTGAGCAGCTGACGTTTGAGCCAGCAGCGACAACCTGCGGCAGCGAGGCTCCTGGGATGACTACCTCCGTGAGGGGCGGCGAACCGGCCGACGCCTCGAGGAACGCATTGACCTCGGCCAGCGAGGCAAAGTTTGCGGCCATCTCCGTGAGCTCGACCTCTGTCGAGTTCAACCCCCGGGCGAGCGAAGCTACCCGGAGCGCCTCAACGATCGGGTCCGTTGTTGGTGCGGGATCTGCGCTAGCGGGGCCTACGAACACCAGCCCTCCGCCTGACGCGGCTAGCGCAAGTCCTATGGCGATGCCGCTGCGAGTGCATGCTTTCATAATTGCGCTCCCCTTGCAGTGTGGTGTTCGCACCGTAACATGGAGTCTCTCCTAAGGTATTGGAAACGCAGTCGACTGCTTTTACGGGGCTTCATCGTTGTCGGCCGTGACGGAGAACGAGTCGGCTCTCGTCCGTTTAGAGGAAGCACTTCGGCAGGACGGCTGGGAGAACCTCGTCAACTACGATCCGGTCGGGGAGCAGGAGATACTTCAGAGCCCGCGCTATCCCGACGTCGTTGCACACATCAAGAACGGAGAGGTATCCGTTGTCTTCACAGGCGTTCCCTGACTCGATGATGCTCTGAGTAGCGAGTTGGGTCTCGCATGACTGGAGCGAACCCCTGTCGGGTCTGGAATATCCAGCGTGAAGTTCGGTGGCGCATTGAGGTTGACCGTGTTCGGTGGACACGTGGTTTTCAGTGATCATGCTGCTTCGTTGGTTGTTTCGAACTCTGCGGGGCTGAGGTGACTTGGGCCGGCGTGGTGGCGTTCACGGTTGGTGAACACCTCGTGTGTCTCACCCGCGAGTGACGGCCAGACACCCAAAACGCAGCATTCGCTGCTATTCAAGCGGTTTTCGCGTTCCAAAAACAGTGGTTTCGCGTTCCAAAAACACGATGTTTGGGGTGGGTACCTTGTTTATAAACCCAGGTAGATAGGTAATCCGCGGATGTCCCACTCGGGCGGGACTTCCGCGGAAGGTTCCGCGTAATGCTCCGCGTATTGTAAACGAGGTTTGCTACCCCCGTGTTCCTAGCGGTTTTTCACTGGTTCTGAGCGGTCAGATCGGTACCGGCTGGACGGTTCCCACGCACCCGGCGCTCCGCTCTGTTATGCGAGCGACCCTCGATAGGGGGGTCAGGCGCAAGACGAAACGAGTTGGTGGGGGCCGTGCTCGACTGGGTTGGGGTCGTAAAAATGTGGAAGGCCCCGACAGCGTGTCGGGGCCTTCGCTCAGTTAGCGGGTGTGCGGGTCAGCCTGCTGCTGTGCGTGGACATTCCGTTGACTGCACAACACCATTCGGACACGTTGTATCTGACCAGGTGGCGTCGGTCAGCTCGGCACCGGTCAGGTCAGCGCCGGTCAGGTCAGCGCCGGTGAGGTCGGCGAGGTAGAGGAAGGCGCTGGTCAGGTTCGCGCCGGTCAGGTTCGCGCCGGTCAGGTTGGCACCGCTCAGGTCAGCGCCGGTCAGGTTGGCGCCGCTCAGGTTGGCGTTGGCCAAGTCCGCGGCGAATGGCAGGTTGACGCCGGGTCCGATGAGGTAGCCGCTGATGATCTGATAGCCGGTAGGCAACGAGGCTGGTGTCCCAGTGATTTGACCTGATCGGACGCCGTTGAGGGTGGCGTTAGTCAGGATGGCGCCGGTCAGGTTGGCGTAGTAGAGGTTTGCGCCGGTCAGGTCGGCGTCGAACAGGTTTGCGTCGGTCAGGAAGGCATTGATCAGGTTCACGCCAGGTCCGATGAGGTAAGCGTTGGCGATTATGCACCCGGTGCAAAGTTCCGCTGGTGTCCCAGTGATTCCACCCGAACGGACGAGATACGGGGTGACGCCGGTGAGGTTGGCGCCGGTGAGGTTGGCGAAGCTCAGGGTGACGCCGGTCAGGTCGGCGTCGGTCAGGTTTGCGTCGGTTAGGTCTGCGCCGGTCAGGTCGGCGTCGGTCAGGTTGACGCCGGGTCCGATGAGGTAGCCGCTGATGATCTGATAGCCGGTAGGCAACGCTGCTGGTGACCCTGTGATTACGCCCGAACTGACGCCGGTGAGGGTTACGTCGGTCAGGTTGGTGTTGGTCAGGTTGACACCGCTCAGGTCGACTCCGGTCAGGTCGGCGCCGGTCAGATCCGCGTCGGTCAGGTTTGCGTCGGTCAGATCGGCGCTAGACAGGTTTGCGTCGGTCAGGTTCACGCCGGGTCCGATGAGGTAGCCGTTGGCGATCATGCACCCGGTGCAAAATTCCGCTGGTGTCCCACTGATTGCACCCGAAGTGACGCCGGTCAGGGTTGCGCCGGTCAGGTCGGCGGAACTCAGGTTGGCGCCGGTCAGGGTTACGCCGGTCAGGGTGGCGTTGGTCAGGTCGGCTTGGGTCAGATAGGTGTTGGTGAGGTTGGTGTCGGTCAGGTTGGCGTCGGTCAGGATCGCGAAGGTCAGGTTGGTGTTGTTCAGGTCGGCGTCGGTCAGATAGGTGTTGGTCAGGTTGGTGTTGGTCAGGTTCGCGCCTCTCAGGTTGGTGTTCGTGAGGTTGGCGTCGGTCAGGTTCGCGCCGGTCAGGTCTGCACCGGTCAGGTTGGTGTTGGTCAGGTAGGTGCCGCTCAGGTTGGCGCTCGACAGGTTGGCGTCACTCAGGTTGGCGCCGCCTAGGTAGGCGCCGCTCAGGTTGGCGCTAGACAGGTTGGCGTCA
>JAPLAO010000243.1 GCA_026393245.1 Mycobacterium sp.
GCGAACCCGACTGGCGACCTCAATCAGGACGTGGTCCCCGGCCTGGTGTCCGAAGGTGTCGTTGATCGATTTGAAGTGGTCGATGTCGAGCATGAGCAGCGAGAGCGCCTGACCGGGACGCCGGGCGGACAGGTCCGCCGCGATCAAGTCCGTGCCCTGACGCCGGTTCCACACCCCGGTGAGGGTGTCGGTGACGGCGAGGTTGTGCAGTGCGGCCTCCGCGGCCTTGCGGTCACTAATATCGCGGGTCACCCCGAGCAACTCCACGACTCGTCCAGTGCCATCGACGTGGGGAATGACCTGCAATTCGCCGATCATGATCGATCCGTCTTTGCGGTAGTACTGCTGCTCGCCGCGGAAGATCGGCGGCTCCTTGCCGGCCTCGATCGAGGCAAACAACCGCTGGAAGTAGTCGGCGCCAATGGCCGCTGACTCGGGCGGTTGGATCTCCTCCGGCGACTGGCGCATCGCCTCCTCGGGGGTGAATCCCCGCATCCGCTCAACGGCGGGGTTGATGTAGGTGATTTTGGCGTCGAGGTCCATCGTCCAGATTACTTCCCAGGCGTTCTCCGCAAGCAGCCGGCTGCGCTTCTCCGAACGCTTCAACAGGGTCTCCGCCTCGTGCAGTTCGGTGATGTCGGCCAGCGCGCCTTCGATCACCACCGAGCCGTCTTGGCGTTCCCGTGACCGCACCCAGCCCCGACCCCAGGTTGACTGTCCATCGAGACGGTTCCACTTCAACTCGACCTGCGTGCCACTGCCGGGGGGGAGGGCGAGCACCGCGGAGAGTCGGTCGGCGTAGTCCGGGTCGATCTGTCCGAGCAGGTTTGCGGCGTCGAGGTCGGTTGCACCGCCCGAGGTGGTCCGCTCGCCAATCAGCACCGCGCCGGGTGCGTCGTTGACGAACTCCAGTGCGACGTCGGGTCGCACCCGCAGGACGAAGAACATCAGGCCGCTGGCGTCGGCCATCTGTGCGAACCAGTCCCCGTCGGGCCGGTGACCATCCGCGCTCACGGAACGTCCGCCGAATCGACCCTCTCGAAACGACCGGTCGCGGTGTCCGGTCGAATTCGATACACCGATCCGCGTCGCAGTGCGGAAACCATGGCGTGCCCCCGCACGTAGATGTTGTCGTAACAATAGGTCACCGGCACGGTGTACACCCCGTGATCACCGAGCACGCGAATCGCCCATCATGACCGGATCGCCAGACCAACTGCCACGAGTGTGGTCGTCAGTTCGATGACTGCGCCGAGGACGTCACCGGTGATTCCGCCGAACCGGCGCACACAATGGGCAACCAGTATCGCTGCGGCTGCCAGTGCGACCACCACCACCACCGGTCCCTGCCACCACCGCGCCGCGGCGAAACAGGACACCCCGGCCACCAGTGCTCCCCAGGCGGTGACCGATACCAGCGATTGGGTGCCGGCGACCTGGGCGCCCAGCATGCTGCCGGCCGCGGCGGGAACTCGGCTGCGACAGGCCAGCACGGCGGCAACCCGGCCGGCGGTCACGGCGATGATGACGGCGGTCAGCCCGGTGAGGTTCGGCGGCAGCGCTGAGAACGCCGCCGCCTGGGCCGCGACCACCACGACCACTGCCGCGACGCCGAACGGACCGGCGGAGCCCTCGCGCATGACCGCCAGCGCACGCTCGGGCGGGCCGTAGCAGCCCAGTGCGTCGACCGTATCGGCCAGGCCGTCGATGTGCAGGCCGCGGGTGAGCAGCAGCAGGGTCACGACGGCGAGCAGTCCGGCCAGCAGGCTGTGCGGGCCGAAGGCCCAGAAACCGAACCACAGGGCGCCCCCCGCGAACAGTCCGAGCACCGATCCGACGGCAGGCAGCGCGACGATAGTGGCCTTGCCGGGCCCGACGTCACGGCGCACCGGTGCCACCGTCGCGAACGCGAAAGCGCTTGCCAGACCGGCGATCACGAGGAACCCGCGCTGTTGCGCTCGGACACCCCGGCATCGGTGAACGTGGCCATCGAGGACAGCAACGACACCGCGGCGCGCAGGATCGGCAGCGCCACCGCCGCACCGGTGCCCTCACCGAGTCGCATGCCCAGATCGACGATTGGCTCCAGGCCGAGTTCGGCGAGTGCCAGTGCGTGCGCGGGTTCGGGGGAGCGGTGCCCGGCCTGCCACCACGATCGCGCACCCGGCGCCATCCGCTCGGCCACCAGTGCCGCCGCGGTCACGACCACACCGTCGAGCAGTACCGGTGTGCGGCGAATCGCTGCCTGGGCGCAGAACCCGGCCATCGCCGCCAGATCGGCTCCGCCACAGGCAGCCAGCAGGGCGACCGGGTCGGAGCGAAACTCGCGGGATCGGTACAGCGCATCGCGCACGGCCGCGGTTTTACGTGACCAGGTGGCGTCGTCAATACCGGTTCCGCGGCCGACGGCGAGTACGGGCTCGGTACCGATCAGCGCGGCGATTAGTGCGGTTGCGGCCGTGGTGTTACCGATTCCCAGATCGCCGGCGATGAGGAGATCGGCCCCGGCGTCGACCTCGTCATCGGCGATTCGGCGGCCCGCTTCGATCGCGGCGACCGCTTCATCGGGACGCAACGCGTCCTCGGTTGCGATATTGCCGCTGGACCGGCGAACCTTATGCACCGCAGTCGGATCGGCCGCCGGGGTGTCCCGATCCACCGCCATGTCCACCACCCGCACCGTCGCGCCGGCCGCCTCGGCGAGCACGTTGATCGCCGCGCCGCCGGATTCGATGTTGGCCACCATCTGAGCGGTGACCTCGCGCGGGTAGGCGGACACGCCTTCGCTCGTCACTCCGTGGTCACCGGCGAACACCACCACTCGGGCGCGTTCGAATTGCTCTGGGGGGCAATGGCCTTGGCAGGATGCGATCCAAATCGACAGGTCCTCCAGTCGGCCCAGCGCGCCGCGGGGTTTGGTCAGCAGATCCTGACGGCGGCGTGCCGCGGCGCCGGCCCGGCCGTCCGGTGTCGGAACATCGTCAAATTCCATCAGCGCGGCGCCGTCGCGGGTTTTATCCACACCGGTTGGCCGGCCACCACCAGGACCACCCGCTCGCAGCAATCGGCGAGTCGCTGGTTCAGGGCCCCCAACTCGTCGGCGAATCGGCGGCCGGCCTCGGTGGCGGGTACCACCGTCAGACCCACCTCGGGGCTGACAAGTACCAGTGGCGCGCGGAACGCATCGACTGCTTCCAGCAGATCGTCGACTTCGGCGGTGATCGGCACGTCGTCCCAGCCCCGACAGTCCAGCGTGTTGGTGAGCCAGCCACCGAGGTCATCGACAAGCGCCGCTGCGCCGGGTTCGGCGCGCAATTGTGTTGCCACATCGGCACTTTCGATGGTACGCCACGTCCGCGGACGGCGGTCACGGTGAACACCGATCCGCCTCGCCCAGGAAACATCCGAATCCGCAGCCGGTCCGGTTGCGATATAGCGCACCGAAGCCTCACCGGCGATGTCGGTCTCGGCCCATTGCGACTTCCCCGAGCGAATCCCGCCGAGTACCAGAGTTCGCACGGTGGGCAGACTCAAATTACCTTGGCCCCGGGCGAGACAGTGGGCCGCGGTGCCCGCATCCGGCGCATCTGGGATGCCCGACTGGCGGCGTACATCCCGAGCTTGAAGTGAGTTTCGGCGTTGTCGGGGAACTTGGCGTCGACGGCCTTGTTCACCTTGCGGGCCAGGAACAGCGCGTCGATCGCCATCACCAGCATCAGCAGCAGCATCGCCGGGGAGATGAGCACCTGGATCTTGGGCAGGGCCAGCATGACGAACAGCAGCACCAGTGCTGAGGGCATGAACAGTCCGAGCACGTTGCGTCGGGAGTCCACGACATCGCGCGCGTAGCGGCGGATCGGCCCCTGATCGCGCGGCAACAGGTAGGCCTCTTCGCCGGCCATCATCCGCTCCCGGCGCTGGCCCATGGCGGCACGCCGCTGGAGCTTCTCGGCCTGGCGTTCCTCCTTGCTCATCGTGTTGCGCAGTTCTTTTCGACGTTTGCGCGCCTCGGAGGCGGTCGCCGGAGCGGGTGCAACCGGCCCCCGACGCTTGGTGCTGTCGTTGCGCTTGGGGGTCGGCCGGCCCTTCGGGGCGGTCGCCCGCGCCGAGGCCGTCATCTCCGATAGTGCGACGGGCTCAGCCTCGGGTGTTCCTTCGGCGTCGTCATCTTTGCGGCGGCCCAGCAGTTTCACGCCTTTCAGGTTACTTCGCCGCGGTAGGCGCGCGGTATGCGGTGGCCGAAGCCGCGCCCTACCCTGCTGGAATGACCACCCCTGCTGGAATGACCGCATGGCCGGCCGCAACTGGTATGCGGGTGCTGATCGCCCCGGACTGCTTCGGTGACAGTCTGACCGCGGTCGAGGCGGCCCGGGCGATCGCCGATGGTTGGCAGCGGGCGCGGCCCGGTGACGCACTGATCGCCGCGCCCCAGTCCGACGGGGGACCGGGCTTCGTCGGCGTACTGGCCGCCGTGCACCCGGACATGCAGGCTCGCCGCAGCCGCGTCCGCGGCCCGCTGGATGTCGACGTGGACGCCGCGTGGGTGTTCGATGCCGGCACCTCGACGGCCTTTATCGAATGTGCGCAGGCCTGCGGACTGGCGCTGTTGGGCGGCCCGCCCACGGTGCGCACCGCACTCGCCGCGCACAGCGCTGGCGTCGGGCAACTGATCGAGGCCGCACTGCACGCCGGTGCTCGCACCATCGTCGTGGGCCTGGGCGGCAGTAGCTGCACCGACGGCGGCCGCGGCATGGTGGAGGCACTCGGCGGCGTGGCGGAGGCCGGCCGCAGGCTGACTGGAGTGCGGCTGCTCGTGGCCACCGACGTGGAGCACCCACTGCTTGGTGTCTTCGGTGCGGCCCGGGTGTTCGGGCCGCAGAAGGGCGCCGACCCGGCCACGGTGACGCTGCTTGAGCAGAGGCTGACCGAATGGGCCGCCGCGCTGGAGGCTGCGTCGGGTCGTGAGGTCGCGGCGCTGCCGGGGGCGGGCGCTGCCGGCGGCCTCGGGGCAGCACTGCTGGCGCTGGGCGCCCGCCGGGAATCGGGCGCTGGCGTCATTGCCGCACACACCGGCATGGCCGACCAGATTGCGGTGACCGATCTGATCGTTACTGGTGAGGGCCGCCTCGACGAGCAATCCCTGCGCGGCAAGGTGGTCGGCGCCCTGGCTGCAGCCGCCAGTCCGTACGCCGTACCGGTGCTGGTTCTGGCGGGTCAGGTGGCGCTGAGTCAGGAGGAATTGCAGGCCGCGGGAATCACCGCGGCGCACTCGCTGGCCGACTATGCCGGATCGGTTCGCACGGCGATCGAGGACGCTGCCGGGCAGCTGGCCGGCCTGGCTGAACGCACCGCGGCCGGACTATAGAGGGAATAGCAGC
>JAPLAO010000332.1 GCA_026393245.1 Mycobacterium sp.
CGAGATGACCGCGGTGTCCTCATCGTGTTCCAGGGCTCGTTCTGGGTCGACGATCTGCGTATCTACGAGGCCCAGGGAATGGGTGTGCGGGTCCTTGCCCGCTGCGGTTCGCAGCGACCTGCCCCACCCCTAGGCTCGGTGCGTGCCGAATGCCGACGGGTGGAGCCATCGCGTGCGCTCGTTGTTCCGCGGATCCCACACCGTTCCCCGCACCCGCTTCACCGCGCCGTCGGTGTGGCGACCCACGTCAGCGTCATTCATCGCACTCGTCGTCGGTCTGTGGTTGTTCGGCACCGGTGATGCACTGATCCTGGCGTCGGCCCTCGGCGCCTCGCCGTGGTCGGTGTTGGCGCAGGGACTCAGTGTGCGCACCGGCCTGGGTATCGGGTGGACCACCTTCGGTGTGTCGATAGGCGTTCTCGCACTGTGGATTCCATTACGTCAGCGGCCCGGCCTCGGCACGGTCATGAACATCATCGTGATCGCACTTGCCATCGGCGTCACCTACCCGAGGGTGAGCACGCCGGACTCCCTGATCGGACAACTCGGGTTGGTGTTTCTCGGGATCGGACTGATCGGGCTGGGCAGTGGGTTCTACCTCACCAGTGGCCACGGTCCCGGTCCGCGCGACGGCTGGATGACGGGCCTGCACCGGGTGACCGGCTGGCCGGTGGGCCGCGTTCGGATGATCATCGAAGTGAGCGTGTTGGTGGCCGGCTGGGCGCTGGGCGGCATCGTCGGGATCGGCACCGCACTCTTCGCGCTCCTGGTAGGTCAGTCGGTCGCACTGGGACTCGCCTTCGCGCACCGGCTGTTCCCCGGGCGGACCGAGGACGTCCTTGACGAGGAAGCATTCCCGCAGGCCGAGGCATAAGCCCCGCCTGGATCACGCTGTGATCGTCGCCGCCACTGTGCCGACGACACCGGATCGTCTCGTACCCAAGGTTTCATACACCGCGCCGATCCCGTCGCGGGCGAAGGTGGATCCGGCCGGCCAGAACTCCTGGTACCAGTCGGCGGTCACCAGGTTGACGGTGTTCTTGAAGTTCACGCGCATCCAGTCCTGCACGGGTGCGTGCACGTTGAACATGAACTCCTCGATATTGCGTGTGCCGAGGGTGAGGATGCCGGTGATGTAGTTGGTAAAGCTGGGTGTCGGCTCGCCGAACATGCCCCAGATCGCCGCCGGCGGTCGGGTGTCGAGGTTATTGCCGTTGGCGTCCAGTAGCGCCGGAACGGACTGGACGTTGGGCCACGGTCGGTACAGCGTGTCATCGGGCCACAGGTTCTCGTCGGCGGCGACGACGGTGGCGTTGTTGTAGACGACGATCACGTTCTTGTCGATCGACCACAGGTCATCGAGTGTCGCCGACGTGCCCAACGCTCGCGGAACCATCCGTGACCCGAACGCGGCATCCATCTGCGCGATGACCTCGGCATGGGTGAGCGGAGTGAAGTTGTTGATGCCCTGGATGTAGATGATGAGCGCTTCCTTCGGATGTTCGGGGGCGAAGGCGGCGATATCGTCGACGGCATCGGCGAAGGGCACCGAGCGCAGTCCGTGTTCGAGGTAGACCGTGCCGTCAGGCTCATTGGTGAGCCGCAGGTCCACATAGCGGATGCCGTCGGTGAACTGCTCGTAGAGATCCTTGGACTGGGTCTGGCCCCAGCCGGCGGCGATCGGCTTCACGATCAGGTCCTGCAGGAAGCCGGGAAGCTCAGTGA
>JAPLAO010000345.1 GCA_026393245.1 Mycobacterium sp.
CACATCGTGATGATCGGGATCCTGCCGACCCTCATGCCCGAGGACCTGACCGGGAGCTGGATGAGTCCGTCTTTGCGCTATCAGGCCCTCAACGACTCCATCTTCACTGCCCGGGGCGAAGATATCGTCATCGATATCGCCGGGGCAGAGCGGTTGAGCATTCATGCCGAATCCATTGCTCCGGAATCGGCCTGCACCAGCATGCAGCTGCATCTGCAGGTCTCGCCCGACGACTTCGCCAACAACTGGAATGCCGCGCAGGTTCTGGCCGGTCCGCAATTGGCACTCGGGGCCAACTCGCCGTATTTCTTCGGCCGCGAACTGTGGGCCGAGACCCGCATCGAGCTGTTCGCCCAAGCCACCGACACCCGGCCCGAGGAACTCAAGGCTCAGGGCGTACGACCTCGCGTCTGGTTCGGCGAACGGTGGATCACCTCGATCTCCGATCTGTTCGAGGAGAACGTGCGGTACTTCCCCTCGCTGCTAGCCGAATTGTCAGATGAGGATCCGGTGTCCGAACTCGCTGCGGGAGGTACCCCACGGTTGTCGGAACTACGCCTGCACAACGGCACGGTGTACCGCTGGAACCGGCCGGTCTACGACATCGCGAACGGCCGGCCTCATCTTCGGGTGGAGAATCGGGTGCTGCCCGCCGGACCAACCGTCGTCGACATGATGGCCAATTCGGCGTTCTACTACGGGCTGCTGCGCACCATTTCCGAAGAGGACCGTCCGTTGTGGACGAAGATGAGTTTCATTGCCGCACATGACAATTTCATCGCGGCTGCACGACACGGCATGTCGTCCCGGCTGTACTGGCCCGGCTTGGGCGAGGTGGCGCCCGACGAGTTGGTGCTGCGGCATCTGCTGCCGATGGCCGCCGAGGGATTGCGCCGGTGGCGGGTCGCTCCGGAGGTGCGGAACCGCTATCTCGGCGTGATCGAGGGACGCGCCAAGAACGGCCAGAACGGATCGGCCTGGCAGGTCGCGACGGTGCACGCGCTCCAGCGGCGGGGCCTGGACCGGCCGCGGGCGCTGGCCGAGATGCTGCGCCGATATTGCGAACTGATGCACAGCAACGAACCTGTCCACACCTGGGAACTGATCCGCTAACGCAGTCACGGCCGGCCCGCTCAGACTTTGACGGAAACCGTCACGTCGATATTGCCGCGGGTGGCTTTGGAATACGGACACACCTGATGCGCTTTAGCCATCAACTCATCGGCCTTCCGCTGCGCCAGCCCCGGCAGGTAGCCGATCATGTGGGCGTTGATTCCGTATCCGCCGTCGGTGTCCTCGCCGAAACCGATCTGTGCGGTGACCCCGCTGGCGCTGTCGAGTTTCACGCCGTCGGTGCGGGCCACCAACAGCAGCGCTCCCAGAAAGCAGGTGGCATAACCGGCGGCGAAAAGTTGCTCTGGATTGGTGCCCTCGCCACTGCCACCGTCGGCCTTCGGCGGGCGGGTGTCGAGGTCGATCCGGTCATCAGAAGACTTCACATGACCGTCGCGGCCACCGCCGCTGGCCGTTGCTTCTGCTGTGTAGACCACATCGATGCTCATGGGTCCGATCATGCCAGCCATGGTTAGGCCGGCATGATCGGACCGCTGTTGATCGAACGACAAGGGGGCTAGGGACGCGGAGCCGGCGGAGCCGGCTGCGGCGGGTTTTCCGGGCGCATGTCCGGGCCCATCGATCCGGGCGCGTCCGGACGCATACCGGGTCCCATATCCGGGCGACTCGGGCCCATCGGACGATCGGGTCGCATTCCGGGCATCAGGGGTGCGGATCGGGAACCCATCTCGCCGTGTCCGCGATGGTGTCCGCCGAATCCGCCATCGCTGGTGCGGCCCAGCGCGAAGCCGGTGAAGAAGATGGCGCCAACGATGAAGACCACGCCGGCGACGATCGCCACCCAGGCAGCGGCCTGATAGACCCGAGGCGGCCGGTGTTTGTGCGGCGGTGAAGGCGGGGTGGGTG
>JAPLAO010000104.1 GCA_026393245.1 Mycobacterium sp.
CCACCGACCAGCCGGCCATCAGCGCATTGGAGTGGAACAGCGGCATCGACAAATAGCACACATCGGCCGCGGTGATCGAAAACCGTTGCACCAAAGACACTCCGGAGAACGGCACCATCATGTGTGCGACCTGAACCGCCTTGGGCTCGCCGCTGGTGCCGGAGGTGAAGATCAGCATGAAGGTATCCGTTGGCGCGGCTTCGCGATGCGGCTCGAACTTGTCCGCGCCGGCCAGCAGTTGCCTCCACCGATCGGAGTCGACATCCAACACCTGCACGCCGGGCAGGTGTAGAACGTCGAGTAGACGGCGGTGGGCGTCGTCGGTGAGCAGGATCTGACAGTCGGCACGGGTGATGTCGCGAGCCAAACCGTCGCCGCGGCGGGTGTTGTTGATACCGCACAGCACATAGCCGCCCAGTCCTGCCGCTGCCATCGCGGTGAGCATCTGCGGGGTGTTTCCCAACAGCGTCCCCACGTGCAGTGGCCGGCCTGGGTCGGCAACAGCGATCAGCGCGGCGGCCTGCCGGGTGGCCTCGTCGAGGTGTTCGCGCCAGGTCCAGACCCGATCGCCGAACTTGACCGCGGGTGCGGGGTCGTCGCAACGTTCGCGGAGCAACTGCTGGACGGTGTCGGCCATCTCAGGGTTGAGCCCGCCCGGCGAGGATCATCACGATTTCGCGAATCGGGACGCGTACCTCTGTGTCCTCCCCCGTGCCGTCTCCCGCGGCGAAATCGGCGTCGGTGGCGACCAGCCGGACCCCGGCGAGACGCTGTTGGGCGTTGAGGGGAAACGTCATGCCGGACAGTTTCTTCGCCACTTCCAGGGCAGCATCGACGGGCATGGGGCGGTCGATACCCAACGGCACCGTGATGTCCTGGCCGTGGACCAGCAGTTCGATAAGAGGCTGTTGCACGCTGGTGCCGGGAACCTTCTTGCGAGCACCGGCCATCGCGCGCAACGCGGCGGCGATCTCGGACTGCGACCGACGATCTTCGCGACCGAGTCGAGAGATCATCGCGTCGAACCGGAAGCCGGACTTGACCGCCTCGGCAATTGCGCGCATCGGATTCATGTGCGAGTGGGTCAGGTGAGCGGCGACATCGCGAACTCGCCACCCATCACACAGCGACGGCGCCGCCCACTGTTCGGCGTCCAAGCCCTCGAGCAGGCCAGCGAGTTCGATGCGCTGATCATCGACGCAGCGCCAGATCTCGTCGGTGTTCACCGGTCAGTCTGAGTCGGACATGCCCGGTGTGGTCTTGGACACCTGGACCAGGAACTCGTAGTTGGTCTTGGTCTTGCGCAGTTGGCTCATCAGCAGGTCGATCGCCTGATGCGAATCCAGACCCGAGAGCACCCGCCGCAACTTGTGCACGACGGCGAATTCATCGGTGGACAGCAGCAGTTCGTCCTTGCGGGTACCGGACGGGTTGACGTCGACAGCCGGGAACACCCGGCGCTCGGCGATCTTGCGATCGAGTTTGAGTTCGGCGTTACCGGTGCCCTTGAACTCTTCGAAGATCACCGTGTCGCCGGTGGACCCGGTCTCCACCATGGCGGTAGCGATGATGGTCAACGACCCGCCGTGCTCGATATTGCGCGCCGCGCCCAGGAAGCGCTTGGGCGGGTAGAGCGCGGTGGAATCGACACCACCGGACAGGATGCGACCGGATGCGGGCGAGGCGTTGTTGTACGCGCGGCCGAGGCGGGTAATCGAGTCGAGCAGCACCACAACGTCCCTACCCTGCTCGACGAGTCGCTTGGCCCGCTCGATGGCGAGTTCGGCAGCCTGGGTGTGATCTGACGGCGGGCGGTCGAAGGTGGAGGCGATGACCTCACCCTTCACCGAGCGCTGCATATCGGTGACCTCTTCGGGCCGCTCATCGACCAGCACGACCATGAGGTGGCACTCGGGATTGTTGCGGGTGATCGCGTTGGCGATGTCCTGCATGATCGTGGTCTTGCCGGCCTTGGGCGGTGAGACGATCAAGGCACGCTGACCCTTGCCGATCGGCATGATCAGGTCGATGACGCGGGTGGTCAGCTTCTCCGGCGTGGTTTCCAGGCGCAGCCGCTGATTGGGGTAGAGCGGGGTCAGCTTGCCGAACTCGGGCCGATTGCGGGCGTCCTCCACCGGGCCACCGTTGACGGTGTCCAGGCGCACCAGCGGATTGAACTTCTGGCGCTGATTGCTCTGGTCACCGGTTTCCTTGACCACCCGGACCGCACCGGTGACGGCATCGCCGCGGCGCAGACCGTTCTTGCGGACCATATTCATCGACACATACACGTCGTTCGGTCCGGCCAGATAGCCGGAGGTTCGCACGAAGGCGTAATTGTCCAAGACATCGAGAATTCCGGCGACCGGTTGTACGACGTCGTCCTCGCGCAGTTCGGCCTCGCTGTTGCCACCACCTTCGCCAGGTGCCCGTTCACCGCGGCGGCGACGGTCGCGGAACCGTCGGCCACGGCGACCGCCGCGGCCGTCACCGTCATCGTCACGGTTGTTCGGCCCACCGGGTTCGCCGCCGGAATCGTTTGGCTCCCGGTTGTCGGCGCGGTTATCGGCGCGGGTCTCGTTGCGGTTATCGGCGCGGGTCTCGTTGCGGTTGTCGACTTTGCGTTCGTCACGGTTCGCTGCCGGCTCGGCCGCATCGGTGTCGGCCCGGGGTGCCCCGGTGGATGCGGCGTCTGCCCGTGGTGCCACGTCGGTGGTCGGGGTGGTGGCGGTAGTGGTACGGGACCCGCCGCCACCACCATTCTGTGTTTCCCGGATTGCGGAGATGAGATCGTTCTTACGCATCCCCGAGGTGCCCTTGACACCGACGCTGGTGGCCAGCGCACGCAGTTCCGGCAGCACCATGGTGGCCAGCGAGCCGCTGGCCGAGCCGTCGGAGCCGGCGGACGAACTTGGGCTATCGGATGTCACGGCGGCCGTCGTCTCCGGTTGCCCGGTGGCGGTTTGCGCAGTACGGTCCTGCGCCGTGATGAGGTCCGTTTCGGTCACGGATTTCCTTTCTTTCCCTCGCGCTCTGCTGTGGTGCGGGGGTTCTGGCGTTCAGCTGATTCGCTGAGCGCGAAGTATCACCGGCATCGGTGTCGACTGAGTGGAAACCATGTTCGGCGCCCCAAGGCCGAACCACAGTCCACTGGGTGCAGTGCGAAGATTTTTGGTGATCGTCCTACTGTCGGCGCAGGTAGAAACGCCGCGTTTAGTGGACACTCCGAGAATAGCCGCCTTCGCTGCGCGAAGCAAGACGCTCACCGGTGGGTCGGCGCGGCACCCGCGACACCGGGACCCCAGCGGACCGGCCCGCCCACCGCCATCTCGGCGCTGGCGAAGCCGTTAGCGGTGCCGAAATCAAGCGCCTCGGCCGGTAATTCGGTGCCGGTGGTCAGCGCCAGCACGGCCGGCCCGGCCCCGGAGAGCACCGCAGGCACACCACCGCGGCGCAACAGTCGCAGGTATTCCGCGCTGGCCGGCATCGCCGCGGCCCGATGGGGCTGGTGCAGGACATCCTCGGTGGCTGCCATCAATAGATCCGGGCGTTCGGTCAGCGCCAGCACCAGCAGTGCCGCGCGGCTGAGATTGAACCGTGCCGCTTCGTGGCTGACCAGCGCCGGCAACAGCACCCGGGTCTCCGCGGTGGAGGACCGCACCTCGGGTATCCCCGGGAACAGCCGGATATCGGGGTGTAGCTGTAACCGGGCCGCGGCGTAGCCGGGTGTTCCGGACCCGGCGTCGGTCCAGGACACCACCGCTCCCCCGAGGACCGCCGCTGAGGCGTTATCCGGGTGGCCTTCGAATTCCGAGGACAGCTGAATCAGTTCGTCATCGCCTAGAGGTTCGCTATCCGTCTGTGTCACAAGAGCATTGACGATCGCCAGCCCGCCGACCACAGCCGCCGCCGACGAGCCGAGACCACGGGAGTGCGGAATTGCGTTGTGGCAGTGCACAACCAGGCCTGCGGCGCGGAACCCCGACGCCTCAAGGCCCCGGCGGATGGCCCTGACCACCAGGTGTTCCGGGCCGGTGGGGACCTGCCCGGCGCCTTCTCCGGTGACGTCGACGATCAGGCCGGCATCGGTGGTCTCGACCGTGATCCGGTCGTAGAGCGCCAGGGCTAGGCCTGCGCTGTCGAAACCGGGACCGAGGTTGGCACTCGACGCCGCAACCTCAGCGCTGCCGGTAAGCCCGGCAGGCAGTAGAACACTCACCGATGGCTCACGCGTCTCAACCCAGCCCGAGGGCGGCCACCACCGCGGCCGGATCGACCGGCAGCGCGGTGACCGGCGGCACATCCCGCAGGGCGGTGTCGGGATCTTTGAGGCCATGGCCGGTCACGGTGCACACCACTGTGGATCCGGGCCGCACCCAGCCGTCCTCGGCCGCCTTGAGCAGTCCGGCGACGCTGGCCGCCGAGGCCGGCTCGACGAACACGCCCTCGTCGCGGGCCAGCAGGCGGTAGGCGGCCAGCAATTCGTCGTCGGTGGCGGCCAGGAACTTTCCGCCCGACTCCTCGCGCGCGGCCATCGCGCCGTCCCACGACGCCGGCGAGCCGATCCGGATCGCGGTGGCCAGCGTCTCGGGCTTACTGACCGGCTTGCCCAGAACCAGTGGCGCAGCGCCGGCCGCCTGGGTGCCCAGCATCCGCGGCAGTGTGTTGGTGAGACCGTCGCGGTGATACTCGGTGTAACCGCGCCAGTAGGCGGTGATGTTGCCGGCATTGCCCACCGGAAGGGCGTGCACATCAGGTGCGGTGCCGAGGGCGTCGACGATCTCGAATGCCGCGGTCTTCTGCCCCTCGATGCGCACCGGGTTGACGCTGTTGACCAGCGAGATGGTCGGGTAGTCGGCGGTGAGCTTGCGGGCCAGTTCCAGACAATCGTCGAAGTTGCCGTCGATCTGGATGATCTTGGCGCCGTGCATCACCGCCTGGGCCAGCTTGCCCATCGCGATCTTGCCCTGCGGGATCAGGACCGCACAGGTGATCCCGGCCCGGGCCGCATAGGCCGCCGCCGACGCCGAGGTGTTCCCGGTCGAGGCGCACAACACGGCCTGCTTTCCGTGCGCGACGGCCTCGGTGACGGCCATGGTCATCCCGCGGTCTTTGAACGAACCGGTGGGATTGTGCCCCTCCACCTTCAAATGCACTGTGCAACCGGTCAGCTGCGACAGTCGCGGAGCATGCACCAGTGGCGTGGCACCCTCCAGCAGAGTCACCGGCGTCCAGTCGGCAGCCGCCGGGAGTCGGTCCCGGTAGGCCTCGATCAGACCCGGCCAGGGGGTGTGAACGCGGGTTGAGGTTCTACTCATTCGTTCGTTCCCTCCAGTCGCAGCACACTATTGACCTCTTGAACAGCTTCGAGTCCCGCCAGCGCCGTGACGGTATCGGACAGCGCGGCATCGGCGGCGCGATGGGTGACCACCACGATGCGCGCGCCGGCGGGCTGGCCGTGGGCATCGAGGAGGCCCTCCTGCCGGACCTCGCCGATGCTGACCTCACGCTTGCCAAATTCGGTTGCCACCGAAGCCAGCACACCCGGGCGATCCTTGACCGTCATGCTGACGTAATACCGAGTCGGAATCGTACCCATCGGAGCGATCGGCAACTGCGCGTACCTCGACTCCCGGGGACCCCGACCGCCATGCACCCGGTTGCGCGCTGCCATCACCACATCGCCCATCACCGCCGAGGCCGTCGGGTTGCCGCCCGCTCCCTGACCGTAAAACATCAGCCGACCGGCAGCCTCGGCCTCCACCACGACGGCATTGAATGCGCCGTTGACGGTGGCAAGTGGATGACTCAGCGGCACCAATGCCGGGTAGACCCGGGCCGAAACCCGCTGCGCGCCATCCGGTGTGGTGACGCGCTCGCAAATGGCCAACAATTTGATGGTGCAGTCAAGCGCCCGTGCGGCATCGAAGTCAGCGGGGCCGACTTTGGTGATGCCCTCCCGGTAGACGTCGTCGGCGGTGACACGGGTGTGGAACGCGATGGATGCCAGGATCGCGGCTTTGGCTGCGGCGTCGTACCCTTCCACGTCCGCGGTCGGGTCCGCCTCGGCGTAACCCAGTGCGCTGGCATCAGCCAGTGCACTGGCGTAATCGGCTCCGGTGGAGGCCATTTCAGACAGGATGTAGTTGGTGGTGCCGTTGACGATGCCTGCCACCCGCAGCACAGTGTCACCGGCCAGCGACTGGGTCAGCGGGCGGATCACCGGGATCGCGCCGGCCACCGCGCCCTCGAAGTAGAGGTCTACGTGGTTGCGTTCGGCAGCCTGTGCCAACTCGCCGGTGGACTGAGCCAGCAGTGCTTTATTGGCTGTGACCACCGACTTGCCATGCTCCAGGGCGCTGAGGATGGCCTTGCGCGCCGGCTCGACCGGTCCCATCAGTTCCACCACGATGTCGACGTCGTCGCGGGACACCAGTTCGTCGACGTTGTCGGTCAACATCACTTCCGGCACCGTCCGGTCCCCGGACACCTGCCGTACCGCGACACCGCGAAGTTCCAGTGGCGCCCCGATCCGCGCGGCCAGGTCGGCCGCGCTGGACTCAATGATCCGCACCACCTCACGTCCGACGTTGCCCAGACCGAGTACCGCGATGCCGATCGGCTTCTGGCTGTTCATGCGCGCACCTCCAGGCTGAGCAGATCGTCGACGGTCTCCCGGCGTAACACCAGCCGTGCCTGCCCGTTGCGCACGGCCACCACAGCGGGTCTGCCGATCAGGTTGTACCGGCTGGACATCGAGTAGCAGTAGGCGCCGGTGGCTGCGACGGAGAGCAGGTCACCGGCAACCGCATCGTCGGGAATCCAGGCGTCGCGGACCACGATATCGCCAGTCTCGCAATGCTTTCCGACGATGCGGGCCAGGATCGGGTCGGCCGTACTGGACCGTGATGCCAGGCGCACATCGTATTCCGCGCCATAAAGCGCCGTGCGGATGTTATCGCTCATGCCGCCGTCGACGCTGACGTAGCGCCGATGGGTGCCGGCACTGATCGCAACGTCTTTGATGGTCCCGATCTCATAAAGCGTGATGGTGCCGGGTCCGGCGATCGCCCGGCCCGGCTCGACTACCAGTCGAGGTGTCGGCAATCCGACGGCGGCAGACTCGGTGCGCACGATGTCGTTCAGCTTGGCCGCCAGATCCGCAATCGGTGGCGGATCGTCTCCGGCGACGTAGGAAATTCCGAATCCGCCGCCGAGGTCCACGGTGGCGATCTGAGCGGTCTTCTCCACTCCGAACTCGGCGACGATATCGCGCAACAGGCCGATCACCCGCCGGGCAGCCAACTCGAACCCGTCGACGTCGAAGATCTGCGAGCCGATGTGGCTGTGCAGACCCACCAGGCGCAGATGGTCGGCGGCGAATATCCGCCGCACGGCCCGCATGGCATCGCCGGACGCCAGCGACAGCCCGAACTTCTGATCCTCGTGAGCGGTGGCGATGTATTCATGGGTGTGGGCTTCGACGCCGACAGTGACCCGAACCATCACGTTCTGCACGATTCCGGCACCGCCGGCGACCGACTCGAGACGGTCGATCTCGGTCATCGAGTCCACCACCACGTAACCGATCCGGGCCTTGACTGCATCCGTGAGTTCGTCGACGGATTTGTTGTTGCCGTGCAAGGCGATCCGGTCGGCCGGGAACCCGGCATGAAGGGCGACGGCAAGTTCGCCACCACTGGCAACGTCCAGTGCGAGCCCTTCGTCAGCCACCCAGCGCGCGATCTCCGCGCACAGGAACGCCTTGGCCGCATAGTGCACGTTGTCACCGCCGCCGAATGCCGCGGCCATCTCCCGGCAGCGGCTTCGGAAGTCGTCCTCATCAATGACGAACAGTGGCGTCCCGAACTGCTCGGCGAGTTCGGTCACGCTGACACCGGAGATACCCACTGCTCCATCGTCGGCGCGGTTGAGGTTGCGAGGCCAGATATTCGGGTCCAGAGCCAGCATGTCGGCCGAGGTCTGCGGCCGCGAAGGCACACCGATCTGCTGGTTCTCCCCCGCGTGCCGCGGGCCGGCCGGATGGACGTTCACATCCGCTCCGGTGCCGAAACGCCGAGAATGCCAAGTCCGTTGGCGATCACCTGACGGGTCGCCGCGCACAGTGCCAGCCGTGCGCCGTGCAGATCGCCGGCCGGCTCATCACCCTGCGGCAGCACCCGGCAGGCGTCGTAGAACCGGTGGTAGTCACCGGCCAGGTCCTCCAGGTAGCGACACACCCGGTGGGGCTCGCGCAGCGCCGCGGCCGACTGCAGCACCCGGGGGAATTCGCCGAGGGTGCGGATCAACGCGCCCTCCCTGTCATGACCGAGTTCCGCGAGGTGGCGCATGTCGGGTGACAGTCCGAATTCGGCGGCGCTGCGAGCCAGCGCGCAGAGTCGGGCGTGGGCGTACTGCACGTAGTAGACCGGGTTATCGGCCGAGGCCGAAGACCACAGCGCCAGATCGATGTCGATGGGTGAATCCACCGATGAGCGGGTGAGGGCGTAGCGCGCGGCGTCCACCCCGATGGCTTCGACCAGGTCGTCAAGAGTGATCACGGTGCCGGCCCGCTTGCTCATCCGCATGGGCTGACCGTCGCGAACCAGGTTGACCATCTGGCCGATCAGGACCTCGACGGTATCGGGGTCATCACCGAGTGCGGCGGCGGCGGCCTTGAGTCGGGCGATGTAGCCGTGATGATCGGCCCCGAGCATGTAGATACACAGGTCGAATCCGCGCTGACGCTTATCGAGGTAGTAGGCGAGATCGCCGGCGATATAGGCGGGGTTGCCGTCGCTCTTGATGACGACGCGATCCTTATCGTCGCCGAATTCGGTGGTGCGCAACCAGGTTGCGCCGTCCTTCTCGTAGATCGCACCGTTCTCGCGCAGCTTGGCGATCGCCTGCTCCACCCGGCCACTGGTGTGCATCGAGTCTTCGTGGGTGTACACGTCGAAGTCGGTGCCGAACTCGTGCAACGAGGCTTTGATGTGAGTGAACATCAGGTCCACGCCGATGTCGCGGAACGTCTCGCGTTGCTCGGCATCGGGCAGGCTCAGCGCGTCGGGTGCCTTGGTCAGCACCTGGGCGGCGATATCGGCGATGTAGGCGCCCGCGTAGCCGTCCTCGGGTGTCGGTTCACCTTTGGCTGCGGCGATCACCGAGTTGACGAAGCGGTCGATCTGGGTGCCGTGGTCGTTGAAGTAGTACTCCCGCACCACGCGGGCGCCCTGGGTGGCCAGCAGTCGTCCCAGCGCGTCACCGACAGCAGCCCACCGGGTGCCGCCGATGTGAATCGGCCCGGTCGGGTTGGCCGAGACGAACTCGAGGTTGATGATGCGGCCGTCAAGCAGGCCGGAGTGGCCGTAGCCCGTACCGGCCGCCACGATGTCGGCAACGATCGCGCCCTGAGCCGCGGTTTCGAGACGCAGGTTGACGAACCCGGGTCCGGCGACCTCGGCGGCGGCGATTCCGTCAGCCTCGCCCAGGGCTGCCGCTAGCCAGGCCGCGAACTCGCGTGGGTTCGCGCCGACTTTCTTGCCCACCTGCAGTGCCAAATTGGTCGCGTAGTCCCCGTGCTCGGGGTTGCGCGGACGCTCGACGACAACCGTCGCCGGCAGCGCGGCTGGGTCGAGACCATGCTCGGTCAGCACCGCCGCGGCGGTGCCGCGCAGCAACTCGGCGAGGTCGGCGGGGGTCACGGGGAATGATCCTATGCGTTAGGCTTGGCCAGCCCGAACGGCGCAGCGTATGCGCCCCCGTAGCTCAGGGGATAGAGCGTCTGCCTCCGGAGCAGAAGGCCGCAGGTTCGAATCCTGCCGGGGGCACTTTTGTGAGCAGCGGTGTTTACGACGCTTGGTTGACCAACTGCTTACACGTCCAAGCGGGCGAGTTGTTTACTCTCGTAAAGAACCGCGCATGCGGATCTTCTGAGCTTGCCACTGGTGGTGACTGGGATAGAGCCGGGGGGTACCGCTACGAGATCCCCGATTGCGATGCCGTGCGCGTTCGAGATCGCTGAGTTGACGTCCCGCTTGAGGGTGTCGAGTTTCTTTTTCGCATCCTCATCGGAGTCGCCACGCTTCTTGACTTCCATCACGACGACGGCTTTCTCCACGCCCTCGTCAGGGACGGCGAACGCCACACACCGCCCGCCGGTGATCTCAGACACCGTCGCCTCGAGATCGTCAGGGGCGTGGTTACGGCCATAGATGATCAATAGGTCTTTGATGCGGCCCACCAGGAACAGCTCACCTTGGGAGACGAAGCCGATATCGCCAGTTCTAAGCCAGGGACCTTCGGGCGTGCCCGCGGATGGTTCTACGATCGTGGCGCCAAACGTGAGCGCGGTTTCCTCAGGGTTGTGCCAGTAGCCCGCACTGATGTTGTCGCCATGTGCCCAGACCTCGCCAGTGGTGCCCTCCGGGCACTCGGTTCGGGTCTCCGGATCGACGATTCGCAGCACCGGTGATCGCGGCGTGATGGGTCCGCCGTAGCTGATCAGCGGCGTCCCATCCTCGCCGCCACATCGCTTGGCCTGCCCCTCCGCGAGGGCTTCGGTGTCGAAGTGCACGACGCTAATCGGTTCTTCCGGCCTAGGCGTCGACAGGTACAGCGTCGCTTCGGCCATGCCATAGGACGGCTGCATCACGGTGTC
>JAPLAO010000073.1 GCA_026393245.1 Mycobacterium sp.
CGTCCCGCGCAGTAGTCTCGTGCGCTATGACCGAACCGACGAGCACTCCCGCTCAGCAGATCGCCTCCGGCTACGCCACCACAGGTTCCGCCCTGGAACTGGGTTCGGTGGTGGTGGGCGGTGAGGTGGACCCGTCAGCGCAGATCCGGATCCCGCTGGCGATGATGAACCGCCACGGCCTGGTGGCCGGCGCCACCGGAACCGGCAAAACCAAGACCCTGCAGGTGATTGCCGAGCAGCTGTCCGCCGCGGGTGTGCCGGTGGTGATGGCCGACTTCAAGGGCGACCTGTCCGGACTGACTCGGCCGGGGGAGGCAAACGAGAAAACCGCTCAGCGGGCTAAAGAAACCGCCGACGATTGGGTGGGATCGCCGTTCCCGGTGGAGTTCCTCTCGCTGGGCACCGGCGGCATCGGCGTTCCGGTGCGCGCGACGATCTCCGCGTTCGGTCCGATCCTGCTCTCGAAGGTGCTCGGGCTCAACCAGACGCAGGAGTCCACCCTCGGACTGATCTTCCACTGGGCCGATCAGCAGGGCCTGCCCCTGCTGGACCTCAAGGACCTGCGTTCGGTGATCACCCATCTGACCAGTGACGAGGGCAAGGTGGAGTTGAAGACGATCGGTGGGGTGTCCGCGCAGACCGCCGGGGTGATCCTGCGCTCACTGATCAACCTCGAGGCCGAAGGTGGTGACACCTTTTTCGGTGAGCCGGAGATCGAACCGGCTGACCTGTTGCGCGTCGACGCACAGGGCCGCGGCATCATCACGCTCTTCGAACTCGGCGACCAAGCCTCGCGGCCGGTGATGTTCTCGACGTTCCTGATGTGGGTGCTGGCCGACCTTTTCACCTACCTGCCCGAGGTCGGCGACGTCGACAAGCCGAAGCTGGTGTTCTTCTTCGACGAGGCGCACCTGCTGTTCAACGACGCGTCCAAAGCGTTCCTGGCGCAGGTGGAGCAGACCGTCAAGCTGATCCGCTCCAAAGGGGTCGGGGTGTTCTTCTGCACCCAGCTGCCCACCGACATTCCTAACAATGTGCTGTCCCAACTGGGTGCCCGGGTTCAGCATGCGCTGCGGGCGTTCACGCCCGACGATCAACAGGCGCTGTCCAGGACCGTCCGCACCTATCCCAAGACCGAATTCTATGATTTGGCAACCGATTTGACCGCGCTGGGAACCGGCGAGGCGATCGTCACCGTCCTTTCCGAACGTGGGGCACCCACGCCGGTGGCCTGGACCCGGCTGCGACCGCCGCGGTCTCTGATGGACACCATCGGTACCGATTACATCAAGGCCGCCGCCCAGGCCAGCCCGCTGTTCCTCAAATACGGCGCGACCGTGGACCGGGAGTCGGCCTACGAAATGCTGGCGGCAAAGATGGCCGTCCCGGCGGAGGCGGCACCGGAACCGATGGACCTACCGCCGATTTATCCAACCGGATTCGATCTGCCGCCGATGCCCGAACCGGCACAGAAGGCAGAACCAAGCGTGCTCGAATCCATGATGGACAACCCGGCCTTCAAGAGTGCGATGCGCTCGGCCGGCACCGTGATCGGCCGCGAACTCGGCCGCAGCATCTTCGGTACGGGCCGCCGGAGGCGCTAGGCGCCGACCATCGGCAGCGCAGGCGCTAATCGCCGCCCAACTTCTTGTAAACCAGCCCCACGATCGGCGTCACGATCGCCCTGGGCGCGTATCCACTCGCCACCGACATCGCCTTGGACGTCACACCGGGCACCACGCGCATTTTGTTGCGCTCCAAGCCATCGAGGGAAAGCTGCGCGGTGTGTTCGACGGAGATCCACAGGAAGTCGGGAATCAGCTTGTCCACCAGGGACGCCTCGCTCGCGTCGGGCATCTCGGCGCGCACCGGCCCGGGTGCCAGCAGTGTGACGTGCACGCCGGTGTTGTGAAGCTCGCCGCGCAGCGACTCGCTGAACGTGTTGGCGAACGCCTTGGTCGCCGCGTAGGTCGCGTTATTGGGGATCGGTGAGTTGCCCGCCGCCGAACCCGAGATCAGAATGCCACCGGCCCGCCGCGCCAGCATGCCGGGCAGCACCGCCAGCACCAGATCGTGCACGCCTAGCACGTTGAGTTGCACCTCGGCCTGCTCGGCGGCCGGATCTAGTTCGGCCACCGCGCCGAAGGTGGCGGTGCCGGCGTTGGCGCACAGGATCGAGATATCGCGTCCGGCAAGTTCATCGGCCAGTCCTTCGCGCTCGCCCGGATCGGCCAGATCCACCGCGCGCACCTCGACCGTCACGCCGTACCGGTGCGTCAGCCGTGCGGCCAGGTCCGCCAGCACCTCGGCGCGCCGAGCGGTGATGATCAGGTGGTGGCCGCGGGCGGCAAGTTCGGTCGCCAGTGCCGCGCCGATGCCTTGGGAGGCACCGGTAACGACGGCCCGACTGTCCGGTGCGGGTGCGGGAACTGGCATGGGGTCATCGTAGGCGGGGTGGATAGGCTGATTGTCATGGCACCGCGGTCGAAGATCGTGGCGTGGGCCCTCTGGGATTGCGGCTCCACCGGTCTCAACGCGATCGTGGTGACCTTCGTGTTCTCGGTCTATCTGACCGGCACGGTGGGCCAGGGCATCGCGGGTGACACCTCCCCGGCCAGTTGTCTGGGCCGGGCACTGACCATTGCCGGGCTGACCGTCGCCCTGCTCGCTCCGCTCACCGGCGTCCTCGTTCAAGCGCCGCACCGGCGCCGGGTCGCGCTGATGACGCTGACCGGTCTTGCCGCGGTGCTCACCGCAGCCATGAGCCTCATCCACGCCGACCCGCGTTATCTCCCAGCGGGTTTGGCCCTGCTGGCCGCCACTGCGGCCTGCAGCGATCTGGCCAGCGTCCCTTACAACGCGATGCTGCGTCAGCTGTCCACCCCGCAGACGTCCGGCCGGATCTCTGGATTTGGCTGGGCCGCGGGCTATGCGGGCAGTGTCGTGCTGCTGCTGTTGGTGTACGTCGGCTTCATCGCCGGCGACGGCCCGCACCGTGGACTACTGGGCCTGCCCACCGCGGACGGCCAGAACGTCCGTGCCGCAATGGTTTTGGCCGCGGTCTGGATTCTGGTCTTCGGCCTGCCGCTGATGCGGTCTGCACACACCTTCGCGAGCGCCGATGACTCGGC
>JAPLAO010000155.1 GCA_026393245.1 Mycobacterium sp.
CCAAGGCGCTCGCACGCGGGGTGCTCGGCGCCGTGGTGCCCGCGCTTCGGCCCACCCTGTAACTCGACCGTGGGCCGTAGGTACGGCCAGCTCAGCAGACATGTGCGTAGACCCCACGGTCGGCGGGGTCACCAACCCACGGGTCGCGATAACCGGCCCTGGCCGAGTTCCTCGAAGGCCTGCGCCCAACCCAGCAGTCGATCGGTGGCGTCGGTCAACTCACTCCGGTAGCGCTGCTGGGACATCGGAGCGGTCCCATCGGCGCTCACCGACGACACCACGTGCGCAGCGGCGGTCACCATCTCGCTGTACTGACGCACACCGCTGTTGAGTTGCGCGGTGAACGCGTTGATAGTCGGCGCCAGATACGCCCGGGCGTCGGGGTTCTCGCCGGCCGCACGCTCCATGGATGCAACCTCCGCCGCCGTCGCAGCCATGGTCGCCGCAGATCGACCGGCCGCCGCAGTGAGTTCGCGAATCTCCATGGGCGGCAGCATGTTTCCGCGTCCCATCACGGCAAGAAGCGAGTGCAGCCCTCGCTCCGAGGCACCCAGCGCCGACATCGCGGGCCGGGCTACCGAACCGTGCGGCGGCAGCCGACGTGCACTGGCCTGACGCAGCGGCGGCAGCGGCTCCGCGCGCAGCCACCGGTACCGCAACAACAACAGCGTCGCGGGTGCGGCGGCACCGGCACCGATCAACCCGGTGATCAGCAGCCCCCACACCGGGGTGTTCCACGACGCCAGCAGACGGGTGACCAGAACCCAGAACGCCGAGGTGACGCCGAAGAACAACCCCAGCCGCAGCGCCCATCGTCGCTTTCGCAACAGCCGGGCCCGCGGGTCCGATGCAGCGCTCAGTTTCTGCGCTGCCGCGTCGGCGTACTCCGCGGCCGCGTCGATACCGCGCTGCAATGCCGAGCGTCGCGGGCGCGAGGCAAAGCCCGATTGGTCTGTCCTGACCGCCATCGAGTGTTCGCCTCCTGCTGAAAGGGCCTACTGGCCGAGCGGCTGCTCGGGCTCCGGTGCACTGATCGGGGTGGCCGGCGTCGCGGTGGCGGCACCACCGGACGGCAGTGCGTCACCGCGCATCGAGGCGCGGATCTGCTCAAGGCGGGAGTGTCCGGCCATCTCCACACTGGCCGATTGCACTTCCATCATCCGGCCCTGGACCGAGTTCTGGGCGAGCTCCGCAGAGCCCATGGCGTTGGCGTAGCGGCGCTCGATCTTCTCGCGGACCTCGTCAAGGTTGGGCGTGGTTCCCGGCGCGGCGATCTCGCTCATCGACCGCAGCGAGGCGCTGACCTGTTCCTGCATCTTCGCCTGCTCCAACTGGCTGAGCAGCTTGGTGCGTTCGGCGATCTTCTGCTGGAGCGCCATCGCGTTCTGCTCGACGGCCTTCTTAGCCTGGCCCGCGGCCTGCAGGGCTTGGTCGTGCTGGAGCTTGATGTCCTCGACACTCTGCTCCGTGGTGACCAGTTGGGCGGCGAAAGCCTCGGCGGCGTTGGTGTACTCGGCGGCCTTCGTGGCGTCACCGGCCGCGGCAGCCTGGTCGGCGAGCGTCAGGGCCTGGCGCACGTTGGCCTGCAGCTTCTCGATATCGGCCAGTTGACGGTTCAGCCGCATCTCCAGCTGTCGCTGATTGCCGATGACTTGGGCGGCCTGCTGGGTGAGTGCCTGGTGCTGTCGTTGGGCGTCTTCAATCGCCTGCTGGATCTGCACCTTGGGATCGGCGTATTCGTCGACCTTGGAGCCGAACAGCGCCATCAGGTACTTCCACGCCTTGACGAACGGATTGGCCATGTGTGTTGCCCCGCCTTCGAATGAGTGCCGCGTTATCAGAGTCGACGCCCAATTTATCGGTTCCGACGCCGCCACCACACCCGGGTCGCCAACTCCGTTACGGAAATCCGGCAAATCACTCGATTCAGGCGACTGCCATGGCCGCCGGATGCGGGATGACGACAGTGGTGGGGACGCTGATCGCGACGGCGGCGCTCCGTTCGACCGCCTCCTGGCAGGCCATTTCGGTACCGGCGTCGCACAGCACCCGCGACAACGGGACGTCCAGGGCGGCGCAGATTGCGCTCAACAACTCGCTGGAAGCCTCCTTGCGGCCTCGCTCCACCTCGGAGAGGTAGCCCAGGCTTACCCGCGCCGAATCCGAAACCTCGCGCAAGGTGCGCCCCTGTGACGTGCGGGCACGTCGCAACACATCACCGATCACTGCTCGCAGCACTACTGCCGCCATGGCGCATCCTCCTTGAGTCGTCGCAATTACCTACTGCAACGCCGGAGTTGGCCGCGTGGTTCCCGCCCCGCGCGCTCAGTTAGCGACAGGCTTGACCCGCAGAGCCGACGACAGATAGTCCAGTCCGGTCACGATCGTCAGCACGATCGCGGCGGCCATGACCACCCACGCTGCCGGCAGCCAGGGTCCTGACCAGCTATGAAGCGGGAGAATGAACAATCCGATGGCGATCGCCTGAACCAGAGTTTTGAGCTTGCCGCCGCGACTTGCCGGGATGACTCCGCGACTCAGGACCGCAAACCGCAGCACTGTGATCCCTATCTCACGCACGAGGATCACCACCGTGACCCACCATGGCAGGTCGCCGAGCATCGACAAGCCAATCAGCGCCGAACCGATCAACAGCTTGTCGGCGATCGGATCGGCCAGTTTGCCGAACTCCGTTTCCAGTCCATAGGTACGGGCCAGCCAGCCATCGAGTCGATCGGTGATCACTGCCACGGCGAAGACAGCGAACGCCGCGACCCGACTGCCGGACTGATGGCCGTCACCGGCGAAGAGGAAGAACAGGAAAACCGGCACCAGGAGTAGGCGCAGCACCGTCAACAGATTCGCGAGGTTGACCACCCCGACGCGCGGAACCGTCGGCGGAGTTTGGGAATTGCCCGGCACAGCAAACAGCGTATCGGTTGCGGAGCGCCACGGGCTGCTAGCGATAGGGTTCTCCGGTGACCGACGCCCCGCCCGACGGCTGGAGCCGTGACGTGGCCATCCGGCGCGCCCGCACATCCGACGTTCCCGAAATCAAACGACTGGTGGACACCTACGCCGGGAAAATCCTGCTGGAGAAGGACCTCGTCACGCTGTATGAGTCGGTTCAGGAGTTCTGGATCGCCGAAGCCGACGACCTGGTGCTCGGTTGCGGCGCGCTACACGTGTTGTGGGCCGATCTGGGCGAGGTGCGAACGGTGGCGGTGGACCCGAGCGTCAAGGGCCGCGGTATCGGACACGCAATCGTCGACCGGCTGCTGGAGGTGGCACGCGAACTGCAGCTGCGGCGGTTGTTCGTACTGACCTTCGAGACCGAGTTCTTCGGCAGGCACGGGTTCACCGAGATCGAGGGGACTCCGGTCAATGCCGAGGTGTACGAGGAGATGCGCCGCTCCTATGACGTGGGCGTCGCGGAGTTCCTCGACCTGAGCTACGTCAAGCCCAACATCCTGGGCAACACCCGAATGTTGTTGGTGCTCTGACATATTGTTGGTGCTCTGACATGTTGTTGTTGCTCTGACCTCGCGCGACGATCAAGCGGCCCCTAGGCCGCGCTGAGGATCGCGACCATCGGGTAGAAGTCCACCCAGCGCGGCGATCAGATGTCCTCGGGCACCCCGCCGCCGTCCTCGTAACCGTCGCCATCGCCGTCGTCGCTGCCACTGTCACCCCGGATCGACCCCAGCGTCGCCGATAGTTCATCCGGCTTGATCAAGACCTCACGGGCTTTGGAACCCTCGGATGGTCCCACGATGCCCTGGTTCTCCATCAGATCGATCAACCGGCCGGCCTTGGCGAAACCGACCCGCAGCTTGCGCTGCAGCATCGAAGTCGACCCGAACTGGCTGGACACCACCAACTCGACGGCTTGGAGCAACAGATCCATATCGTCGCCGATGTCGGGATCCACGTCGGCGCGATCCCCACTGGGCTTCGCCGCGGTGACGCCCTCGGTGTACTCGGGTTCAGCCTGGTCCTTGCAGGCCTGCACGACGGCGTGGATCTCCTCATCGCTGATGAAGGCGCCCTGCAACCGGATCGCCTTGTTGGAACCCATCGGCAGGAACAGGGCATCGCCCATCCCGATCAGCTTCTCCGCGCCGGGCTGATCGAGGATGACGCGGCTGTCGGTCAGTGATGATGTCGCGAACGCCAGTCGGGACGGCACGTTGGTCTTGATCAGACCGGTCACCACGTCCACCGAGGGCCGCTGGGTGGCTAGCACCAGGTGGATACCGGCGGCGCGGGCCTTCTGGGTGATCCGCACGATGGCCTCTTCCACATCGCGCGGCGCGGTCATCATCAGGTCGGCCAACTCGTCGACGATCGCGACGATATATGGGTAGGGCTTGTACACCCGCTGGCTACCCAGCGGTGTGGTGATCTCCCCCGACCGGACCTTGGAGTTGAAGTCGTCGATGTGGCGCACCCGGGAGGCCTGCATGTCCTGATAGCGCTGTTCCATCTCCTCGACCAACCAGGTCAATGCGGCGGCCGCTTTCTTCGGCGCCGTGATGATCGGGGTGATCAGGTGCGGAATGCCTTCGTACGGTGTCAGTTCCACCATCTTGGGATCGATGAGGATCAGCCGCACCTCTTCAGGTGTGGCACGGGTCAGCAGCGATACCAGCATCGAGTTGACGAAGCTGGACTTGCCGGATCCGGTGGAGCCGGCCACCAGCAGGTGCGGCATCTTTGCCAGGTTGGCCGAGATGAAATCGCCCTCGATGTCCTTGCCGAGGCCGATGACCAACGGGTGGTGGTCGCGGCGGGTCGAGGCGGCGGTGAGGACGTCGGACAGCCGGACCATTTCGCGGTCGGTGTTGGGCACCTCGATGCCGACGGCGGACTTGCCGGGGATCGGCGCCAGCATCCGAACGCTCTCGGTGGCCACCGCGTAGGCGATATTGCGTTGCAGCGCAGTGATTTTCTCGACCTTGACGCCGGGACCGAGTTCCACCTCGTAGCGCGTGACGGTCGGCCCGCGGGTGCAACCGGTGACGGCGGCGTCCACCTTGAACTGCTGCAGGACCGAGGTGATGGAGTCCACCATCTGATCGTTGGCCGAACTGCGCCGCTTGGGCGGGTCTCCGGCGATCAGCAAATCCAGTGGCGGCAGGGAGTAGGGGCCGTCCACCACGCGGTCGATCGCCTTGGTCTCCTGCTTGGCTGTCTCGGCCCTGGTTGTCTCGGACTTGGGTGTCTCGGACTTGGTTGTCTCAGACCGGGCCGCGGCGGGCTTCTTGCGGCGGGGTTTGATCGGTTCGGTGACGGTGGACATCCCGGTGCCCGGTTCATCGAGCGGGTAGTTGTCGTACGGCGTTCCGATCGGACCCGCGGCGCCCGGCCAGGACGGTGGATCGTCGGCACTGTAGGCGCGCGGATCATCGTAGTAACCGTCCGAGAAGTCCTCGGCTGCAGCATCTTTGACGTCGCGCGGGGCAATTTCCCCGTCGACCCCCCCGTCGTCGTAGTCGTCTACGTAATCGTCCGCGTAGTCGTCCGCGTAGCGGCCGCGAGTGGCGAACATGGTGTAAAGCGTCGCCGGAAGCTCGCGGATGGTGGTGCCGGTGATCAACAACACGCCGAACAGTGCGGCGCCGATCAATAGCGGTGCGGCGATCCACGCCGTCAGCCCGTCCGACAGGGGGCCACCCATGGCGAACCCGATGAAACCGCCGGCACGTTGCCGGGCGGCCGGGTCGGCCGGAGAGCCCGACCACAGGTGCCACAGCCCCAGAACCGGCAGGGCGATCATCGCCGAACCCAGGACTAGGCGCGGGCGGGCTTCCGGATCGGGCTCCGTGCGCATGAGGATCACCGCGATGGCGGCGATCAGCAACGGCAGCAGGACCACCGCCCCGCCGACGAAGGTCCGCAGGCCCGAGTCGATCCACGCTCCGACCGGGCGGGCAGCGTCGAACCAGGACGCCGCGGCAATGATGCCGGCGAGTGCCATCAGTCCCAGAGCGACACCGGCGCGGCGATGTCCGGGTTCGATATCGCGGGCGCGGCCGACCGAACGCGCCGTCGATCCGGCACCGCGGGCCATCAGAAACCAGGTCGCGCGGGCGGCCCGGCCGCTGGCCGCGGTCGCGACGGCGAACGTCGACGGGCCTTTCTTGGTCGGCGGCGCGGGCTTGCGGGCCGGGGGCTTGCGGCGCGCCTGGGCGGGCTTCGCCGGTTGAGATTTGCCCCGTGAACTGGTCGTTCGCACGCCAGAGCGAGCGGCCGTCTTATTCGCCATGCGGGGAAGATTAGTCCCTCTAGTCCCATCTGCACCACCCGCAACACGGATCTCGCGGCGCGCCGTTGCCAGACCGCAATCAATCGGCGAAAGCAGACCTCAGGGCACTCCGGCGGGCCTGGGCCGCATCGTGGCGGGTGCGCTCCAACTCCGTGACCGGGACCAACTGTGGAACCGCGACCGGGTTTCCGACATCGTCGACCGCCACCATGGTGAAGTAGGAGCTGTTGGTGTGCCGGCGGGTGCCGTCCTGGATGTTCTCGGTATCGACCCGAATGCCCACCTCAAGTGAGGTGCGGCCGGTGTAGTTCACGGTGGCCGAGAAAGACACCAACTCCCCCACCAGGATGGCGTCCCGGAACAGCACGCGGTCCACCGACAGGGTCACCGCGTAGGTGCCCGCGTAGCGGCTGGCACAGGAGTACGCCACCTGGTCCAGAAACTTCAGCAGGGTGCCGCCGTGGACCTTGCCGGCGAAATTCGCCATGTCCGGAGTCATCAGGACCGTCATGTACAACGACTTCTTATCGGAGCTCTGCTCCATGGGCGGTACCTCCTTATGGGCTAATCATGGCCTGGCTCTACGGTGAATGGTCCAATCCCGCACGTCTCGATCCTGATCAAGCCAAGGAGTCAGCAGATGCCCGTAGTGGTCGTCGCGTCGTTCACCGCCAAGCCGGAATCCACGGATGCGGTCCGTTCAGCCTGCCTCACGGCCATCGAAGCGGTCCACGACGAGCCGGGCTGTGAGTTGTACTCGCTGCACCAGACGGGCGATACCTTCGTGTTCATCGAGCAGTGGGCCGACGCCGACGCACTGAAGGCCCATGGCACCGCGCCCGCCATCGGCGTGCTGTTTGGGGCGATCGGCGAGCACCTGGCCGGTGCGCCGGACATCAAGATGCTTGAACCCGTCCCGGCCGGCGACCCGGCCAAGGGCCAGTTGCGCGCCTGAGTTGATGAGCGCACCAGAAGGCACGACGAGGGGGCCGGCCCTGAAGGGCCGAGTCGCCTTCATCACCGGCGCGGCCCGCGGTCAGGGCCGCGCGCACGCGGTCAAGCTCGCCTCGGAGGGTGCCGACATCATTGCGGTCGATCTGTGCGATCAGATCGCCAGCGTTCCCTACCCACTGGCTACACCCGATGATCTCGCGGCCACGGTCAAACTCGTCGAGGACACCGGCGCGCGGATCGTGGCCCGGCAAGCTGACGTCCGCGACCGAGCAGGCCTGAAGACCGCACTGGCCGAAGGCATCGCCGAACTCGGCCGCCTCGACATCGTGATCGCCAACGCCGGAATCGCCCCGATGACCGATGCGAACGCCTGGCAGGACGTGATCGACGTCAACCTCACCGGCGTGTACAACACCGTCGACGTGGCGATGCGGCCGCTGATCAAACAGGGTGACGGCGGATCGGTGGTGCTGACCAGTTCGGTGGTCGGACTGGTGGGCATCGGTGCCCCGATGGGCGGCTCGCTGGGCTACACCGCCGCCAAGCACGGCGTCGTCGGCCTGATGCGCGCCTACGCGAATTTTCTTGCCGCCTACAACATCCGGGTCAATTCCGTGCACCCGGCCGGGGTCAACACACCCATGATCGACAATGAGTTCACCCGATCCTGGCTGGATGGCATGGCCCAGTTGGACCATGCCGGACCGGATATGACGAATGCCCTTCCGGTGCAGACCCTGGAACCGGAAGACATCGCCAACGCCGTCTTCTGGCTGGTCTCGGATGCGGCCCGTTATGTCACCGGTGTCGCACTGCCGGTGGATGCCGGTTTCGTGAACAAGCGCTAGATCTCCAGCACCGTGGGCACGATCATGGGTTGGCGGCGGTAGACCTCGCCGACCCACTTGCCGACCGTCCTGCGCACCGCCTGGGCGATCCGCAACGGATCGGTCACCTTGTTGACGGCCAGTGATTCCAGTTCGTCGATCACCTTCTGGGCCACCGAGTCAAGCGCCTTGGGGTCCTCGGAGAAACCGCGGGAGTACAGATGCGGTGGCGCGGCGAGCTTGCCGGTCCCCCGGTGTACCGCCACCGTGACGGAGATGAAACCCGAACTCAGGACAAGCCGTTCGCCCAGGGTCGCCTCGCCGACATCCCCGGAGACCAGACCGTCGATGAACACCTTGCCCACCGGAACCGAACCCGCGATCTTGGCCACACCGGCCATCAGGTCCACGCTGACACCGTTCTCGGCCAGCATGATCGAGTCCTCCAGCACGCCGGTACTCACCGCCAGTTTCGCATTGGCCCGCAGGTGTCGCCAGGTCCCGTGGACCGGCATCACATTGCGCGGCCGTACAGCGTTGTAGAGGAAAAGCAGCTCACCGGCGTACGCGTGGCCTGAAACATGCACGCGGGCTTGCTGATTGGTGACCACCCGCGCGCCGATCTTCGACAGAGCGTCGATGACACCGAAGACGGCTTCTTCGTTTCCGGGGATAAGCGAGGAAGACAGGATGATCAGGTCTTCGGCGGTGATCGAAATACTGCGATGTTCCCCGCGCGACATCCGCGAGAGCGCAGACAGTGGCTCGCCCTGGGTGCCGGTGGTGATGAGCACGAGTCGTTCGGGTGCCATCATCTCGGCGGCGGCGATGTCGATGAGGTCGTCGTCCGCGACGTTGAGTAACCCCAATTCTTTGGCGATGCCCATGTTGCGGACCATCGAACGACCGACGAAGGAGACCCGCCGGCCCAATGCCACGGCGGCGTCGATGATCTGCTGGACCCGATCGATGTTGGAGGCGAAACAGGCCACGATGACACGCCGCCCGTCAGCACCCCGGATAAGCCGGTGCAGGGTCGGACCGACCTCGCTCTCCGACGGTCCGACACCCGGGATCTCGGCGTTTGTGGAGTCGCACAGGAACAGGTCGACGCCGGCGTCGCCGAGGCGTGACATTCCGGGCAGATCGGTGGGCCGCCCGTCGGGCGGAAGTTGGTCGAGTTTGATATCGCCGGTGTGCAGTACCGTCCCGGCTCCGGTGTGAATCGCGATCGCCAACGCATCGGGGATCGAGTGGTTGACCGCGAAGTACTGGCACTCGAACACCCCGTGCGTACTGCGTTGTCCCTCAGCCACTTCGATGAATTTTGGCTTGATGCGGTGCTCCCGGCATTTCGCAGCCACCAGGGCAAGGGTGAACTTGGAGCCGACCACCGGGATGTCGCCGCGGAGCCTGCGCAGGTACGGGATCGCGCCGGTATGGGCCTCGTGCGCGTGGGTGAGGACCAGCGCCTCGATATCGTCGAGGCGGTCTTCGACATGGCGGATATCGGGAAGGATGAGGTCGACTCCGGGCTCGTCATGACCGGGGAACAGCACCCCGCAGTCGACGATGAGCAATCGGCCCAGATGCTCGAAAACCGTCATATTGCGGCCGATTTCACCAATACCGCCAAGCGCGGTGACGCGCAGCGCACCTGCGGCAAGTGGGGCAGGCGGAAGCATCGGCTGGGTCATCGCAGTACTGCTGCCGCACGCATATCGGCAGCCAGTTCATCGACTTGGGCTGCCGTGGCGGGCATCTGCGGAAGGCGGGGATCACCGGCGTCGAATCCCTGCAGTCGCAGGCCCGCCTTGGCCAGGGTGACTCCCCCGAGACGGATCTGGGCGGCATTCAGCGAGCTGAGCGCGACCGCGATCTTGCGTGCGGTCGCGATATCGCCGGAGTTGAAGGCGGTCAACATATCTCGCAGCTGGCTTGCCGCGACGTGGCCCCACACGCTGATGAATCCGACCGCACCCACGGCAAGCCAGGGCAGGTTCAATGCGTCATCCCCCGAGTAGTAGGCCAGGCCGGTCTCGGCCATCACCTGTGCGGCGCCGTTCAGATCGGCTTTGGCGTCCTTGACGGCCACGATATTGGGATGGCGCGCCAGGGTTCGCATGGCGTCCCATTCGATCGGCACCATGGAACGCGGCGGAATGTCGTAGAGCACGATCGGCAACTCGGTGGCGTCGGCGACGGCGCTGAAGTGTGCCACCAGTCCGCTCTGCGGCGGCCGGGAGTAATACGGCGTCACCACCAGCAGCCCGTGGGCGCCCTCGGCCGCGCAGGCTTTGGCCAGGTGCACGCTGTGCGCGGTGTCGTAGCTTCCGGCGCCGGCGATGATGCGGGCGCGGTCGCCGACGTGCCCGACAGCACCAGTCCGTCGCACCCGGAGTCGACCAGACGGGCGGCCAGGCGGCCGGCGGTCTCGACGTCCACCGCGCCGTCGGCGGTGAAGGGGGTTGCCATCGCGGGCAGAACCGTGCCCAATCGGGCGCGGGCGTCGAATCCGCTGCTGCTCACGGACACTGAGGTTACCCGCTGGATCGCCGGGGTCAGCGACGGCGCGGGCTTCTCACAGCGCCCGGCGCAGGACCCCGGCCAGATCGCCGCGCTCACCCGCCGTCACACCGGCCAGTCCCAGCCACGCCGCCATGGTCTGTAACTCCCCTGCCAGCGCAACGGCGACCCGGCGTACATCCTGACCCGGCTCGACGAGCGGGGTTCGTGGAAACCCTGAGCGGCCACCGCGACCCGGCGGGCCTGGGCGATGGTCAGCCGGGTCACGGCCGGAGGTAGGTGTGGAACCGGTAGCGCAGACCCGAGGTGCTGTCATGCCAGTCACCCGAGGTGCCGATCCAGGACTCGTCGAGCACCGGAGCCAGTACGTCGTCATCCTCGAGGCGCAGGTCGATCTCGACCTCGGTGACCTCGCATCGGGTGGCCGCGGGCAGTGCCAGGTGGTAGATCTCTGATCCGCCGATCACCCAGGTCTGATCGTCGATGGCATCGTCGATCGAGCCGACGACCTCGGCACCGGGCGCCTCAAAGCCGCTATTGCGGGTGAGGACCGTATTGCGTCGGCCGGGCAGTGGCCGAAAGCGCGCGGGCAGCGAGTCCCAGGTGCGCCGGCCCATCACCACCGTGTGGCCCATGGTCAACGTCTTGAAGCGGGCCAGATCCTCGGGCAGGTGCCACGGGATGGTGCCGTCGCGGCCGATCACACCGGAGGTCGACTGGGCCCAGATCAGGCCGACGGTCATGGGTGTTTCCTAGACCGCGACCGGGGCCTTGATGGCCGGGTGCGGGTCGTAGTTGCGGATCTCGACATCCTCATAGGTGTAGTCGAAGATCGAATCCCGCCTCGCCAGAACAAGTTCCGGATACGGCCGCGGATCACGGCTCAGCAGTTCTGTGACCTGTTCGACATGGTTGTCGTAGATATGGCAGTCACCGCCCGTCCACACGAAGTCGCCCACACCCAGTCCTGCCTGCGCGGCCATCATGTGGGTCAGCAGCGCATAGCTGGCGATGTTGAACGGCACTCCGAGGAACAGGTCGGCGCTGCGCTGGTACAGCTGGCAGCTGAGCTTGCCGTCGGCGACGTAGAACTGGAAGAACGCGTGACACGGCGGCAGTGCCATCTGCGGGATCTCGCCGACGTTCCAGGCCGAGACGATGATGCGCCGGGAGTCCGGGTCGGTGCGCAACTGCTCCAGCGCGGTGCTGATCTGGTCGATGTGCTCACCGGTCGGCGTGGGCCAGGACCGCCATTGCACGCCGTAGACCGGTCCGAGATCACCTGTGGGAGATGCCCATTCGTCCCAGATGGTGACACCGTGTTGCTGCAACCACTCAACGTTGGAGTCACCGCGCAGGAACCACAGCAACTCGTAGACCACCGACTTCAGGTGCACCTTCTTGGTGGTGATCAACGGGAAGCCGGCCGAGAGGTCGTAGCGCAACTGGTGGCCGAACACACTGCGGGTGCCGGTGCCGGTCCGGTCGGATTTCGGCGTGCCGTGCTCGAGAACCAGACGGAGTAGATCCTCGTACGGGGTCGCAGTGGGCACGTCGATCAGCTTACGTCCGGGCCCGGGGAGTAGAAACGGTGCCATGCCGACCATCACCGACTCGATCGTCATGCCCGATGGCACCTGCCCGATCACATTCGCCACACCGGAAGGGCCCGGCCCGTGGCCCGGGATCGTGATGTACCCCGACGCCGGTGGTGCCCGGCCGGTATTCCGCGAGATGGCCACCCGACTGGCGGCACTGGGTTACGCGGTCCTGGTTCCGGACGTCTACTACCGCAGCGGCGACTGGGCGCCGTTCGACATGGCAGGGGTCTTCGGTGACGCGGGCGAACGCAATCGGCTGTTCGCGATGATGAAGGCGATCACGCCGGAGTTGATGGCCGCCGACGCGGGTGCGTTCTTCGACTACCTGGCGGCGCGGCCCGAGGTCTCCGGGCAGCGGTTCGGCGGATGCGGCTACTGCATGGGCGGGCGCACCTCGCTGATGGTCGCCGGACGGGTTCCGCATCGGGTGGCCGCGGCGATGTCGTTTCACGGCGGCGGACTGGTCTCCGAGGATCCCGACAGTCCGCATCTGCTGGCGCCGGCGATCACCGCCGCGGTGTACATCGGTGCCGCGGAGAACGATGCTTCTTACACCCCGGAGCAGTCGGAGATCCTGGATGCCGCCCTGACCGAGGCAGGCGTCGCGCACACCATCGAGTGGTATTCCGCGGCGCACGGATTCGCGGTTCCCGACAATGGGCCCTATGACGAGGCAGCGGCCGGACGGCACTGGCAGGCGATGGCCGATTTCTTCGCGGCGACGTTAGTCACCTGACTCTTGCAGGTCCTCGTTTCTGCGGGACCTCCTCAACTCGCGCACGACGCCACGCACGGAATACAGGCCGAGGACGACAGAGAGCACGATGAGGAAAATCAGCGTCACCAACCAATTGGTCCGATCGTGCGGCACGTTCCACCACACGAAGGTGAACAACGCAGCACACAAAAACAACACGCCGTCGCGCCAGTTGCCCTTGTAGGACGACGCCGCATCGCGGAGTTGACGGGTTCGCTCGGTACTGACCACCAGGTCGGCGATCCGCACATCGATGCTCGATTTCAGCGCAGCCCGCAACTCGACGTCTTCGGGCGGAATCTTTTCGAGTAGTTCCAGATCGTCCTTGATCATCCCGCGATAATCGGGACCCTTGATCGTCCCCGCCAACGCGCCCATCAACACGCCGCCTGCGATCGGCGCGGCCCCGAAAGCGATATCGGCGAATACGGACATGACTACCTCACTTCATTAGCAGGGCGGCCAGGGTGCCGCCCAATTCGTACGCCTTGCGCCGCACAGCACCGTCGACGACGCCGGTCACCTCAAGCACATCGGTCGAACGCACCAGACTCAGCCCGCTCGCGATGCGCCCGACAGCAGAGACGGCACCGGCGGTGTCGTTATTGCCGTGCACCCACAAACCGTAGGGCCGGTTTGCCACATAATCCAGAACCGGGTAATACACCGTGTCGAGAAAGTGCTTCAGCGCTCCGGACATGTAGCCGAAATTGGCAGGCGTGCCGAACAGGTATCCATCGGCGTCGAGCATGTCGCTGACGGTGGCGGCCAGCGCTGGGCGGACCACCACGTCCACGCCGGTGATCTCGGGGTCGTGAGCGCCGGCAAGGACGGCATCGAGGAGTTCGCGGGTGGCCGGTGACGGTGTGTGGTGGACAACCAGGAGCCTGCTCACGACTGCGCCTCGGCGGCCTGCATGGCCACGGTCTTGCGCATCGTCTCCCGGGCGCGTCCACGATCACCGGCGTAGTCATAGGCCCGCGCCAGCCGGTACCAGCGCCGCCAGTTGTCCGGGTCGGCGTCGAGTTCGGCCCGTGTTGTCTGGAAGAGCGCGTCGGCGGCATCGCGGGTGATCCGGCCCGACGGCATCCGTGGTAAGTCGGTGACGTCGAGTTCCATCCCATCCTCGGCGGCAAGCCGGGCCAGTCGCTGATGCGACAGCCCGGCCCGCAGTGTCGCGAACAACACCCAGGCACCGACCATGGGCAGGATCAGCACGCCGATGCCGAGTGCGACAGCGGCCGGGGTACCGGAACGGATCAGTGCGACAGCAGTACGGGTGAGCATCGCGAAATAGAAAATCAGCGCCACACAGAAGAACGCGATGAGCAGTTGGACGCGAAGTATCACAGGTCCAGCAGTGGCTCGAGACCAATGGTGAGCCCGGGCCGCTGCGCGATCTGCCGCACGGCGAGCAGCACACCGGGCACGAACGAGGTGCGGTCGAGGCTGTCGTGACGAATGGTCAGCGTCTCCCCCATTGTACACACTTGCTCAGATGAGTAGGAAGCATGGGAATAATGCCCACAAAATGCAACAGGAACTGGACCAGG
>JAPLAO010000159.1 GCA_026393245.1 Mycobacterium sp.
TCGGAAACCAACCGCTTTGACCCGGCAGCCAATCGATGGCGACCGCCGATATCTCCGCGACGACGACTCTTGTGACCCTGTCCCATGACGCACTCCAAACCTCGACAGCAAATTTCTCAGGATTTTATAAGCTTACCGCAATCTCCCGGGTCGTGACGCCCACGCGCAAGGATCTGCTCCCGGCACAATGGCCCTGAGCTGTGATGGCGGTGTGCGACGGCCGCCGGGATTCATCCCTCAGCAAAAATTCTGGTGTGCCGGGTTCGACGTACGACAGCGTGTGGCAGGTACAGGATTCGAACCTGTGTAGGCGTTAGCCGACGGATTTACAGTCCGCTCCCATTGGCCGCTCGGGCAACCTGCCTGGAACACCTCACCGAAGTGACCCGGCATGATGCGTCTAGCAGGGTACAACGAGGATGTACTCAGAACACAAACCAGCCGATAACCCCAGGGAGGGCACCCACAGTGGCGGATTCGTCGTTCGACATCGTCAGCAAGGTCGACCGCCAGGAGGTCGACAACGCACTGAATCAGGCGGCCAAGGAACTCTCGACGCGCTTCGACTTCCGTGGCACCGACACCACAATCGAGTGGAAGGGCGACGAGGCCATCGAGATCGTCTCCTCCACCGAGGAACGCGCCAAGGCCGCCGTCGACGTCTTCAAGGAGAAGTTGGTCCGACGCGACATTTCCATGAAGGCCTTCGACGCCGGCGACCCACAGGCGTCGGGGAAGACCTATCGCGTCAGCGGCACCCTCAAGCAAGGCATCAGCAGTGAGAACGCCAAGAAGGTCACCAAGCTGATCCGCGATGAGGGCCCCAAGGGCGTCAAAGCCCAGATCCAAGGCGAGGAGATTCGGGTGAGCTCCAAGAAGCGCGACGACCTCCAGGAAGTCATCGCCCTGCTCAAGGGCGCCGACCTCGAGGTTGCGCTGCAATTCGTCAACTACCGCTGACCACACCGGTTGACCTAAGGCCGCTGGCCCGACCAACTGGTCAGTGCCTAAGGTGGTGAGGATCACCCCGGCACTACAGCGAGGACCGCGATGACCGTCACCCCGCATGAAGACACCCTTCCCGCCGAGTCCGACGCGGGCACCTACGACGTCGTCATCATCGGCGCCGGAATCTCCGGGATCGGTGCGGCCTACCGCCTCACCGAGTCCGACCCGGCCACCCGATACGTCATCCTCGAGCAGCGCGACCGCATCGGCGGCACCTGGGACCTGTTCCGCTACCCCGGCGTGCGCTCGGACTCCTCGATCTTCACGCTGTGCTGGTCGTGGGAGCCGTGGAGTGGCGACGAGTACGTGGCCGACGGCGATCAGATCTGCGACTACATGGAAAGCGCCGCCCGCAAGCACGGCATCTCGCCGCACATCCGCTTCCACACCCGGGTGACGTCGGCGGACTGGGACTCGGCCACCGACACCTGGACGGTGCACGTCAGCGAGAACGGCGAGCGCAAGTCCTACCGCAGCCGCCTGGTGTTCTTCGGCTCCGGCTACTACAACTACGCCGAGCCCTACACCCCGGAGTTCCCCGGCATGGCCGACTTCACCGGCACGGTGGTACACCCGCAGTTCTGGCCCGACGACCTCGACTACGCCGGCAAGAAGATGGTGGTCATCGGCAGCGGCGCCACCGCGGTCTCGATGGTGCCCGCACTGGCGCGCAAGGCCTCGCACGTGACCATGCTGCAGCGCTCCCCCGGGTACATGCTGTCCATGCCGCGGGTGAATCCGGCTTTTTCGCCGATCCGAAAGTTCCTGCCGCGCAAGGCTTCCTACTCGATCATCCGGTCGGTCGCGCTGATCTTCGAGAAGCTGATGTGGGTGGTCGCCCGCGGCGCACCGCGTGTGGCCAAGAAGATCATCCGGGCGCAGAACGCCAGCCAGCTACCGGCGAACTACCCGGTGGACGTGAACTTCAAGCCGCGCTATAACCCGTGGGACGAGCGCATGTGCCTAGTGGCCGACGGCGATGTGTTCGAAGAGATCAGCAAGGGCACACTCGAGGTGGTTACCGACCACGTCGACCACGTCGACGCGACCGGGATCGTGCTCAAATCCGGTGGGCACCTCGACGCCGACATCATCGTCACCGCCACCGGCCTGCAACTGCAGGCCCTCGGCGGCGTGCGAATCACCGTGGACGGTGCCGAGATCAAGCCGCAGGACCGGTTCTCCTATAAGGCGCACATGCTCGAGGACGTGCCCAACCTGATCTGGTGCATCGGCTACACCAATGCCTCATGGACGTTGCGCGCGGACATGACCGCCCGATCGGCCGCCCGATTGCTGGCACATATGAACGCCAATGGCTATACCCACGCCTATCCGCATCTGGGTGGCGGGCCGATCACCGAGGCGCCACTGTGGAACCTGCAGGCCGGCTATGTGCTGCGCAACCCGCACGCGCTGCCGAAGTCGAGCACCAAGCGGCCGTGGGTGGTGCGTCAGGACTTCCTGGCCGACTCCATCGACCACCGTTTCCTGGACAAGATCGACGAGGACATGGTGTTCGGGCGGGTGTCGACGCGGGCCCTGGTCGGGTAGTCGGGGAGCCACCGGTGGTGGACGCAGGTCGGCCGAGTGGTCATACTTATGACTATGCCGGAAACAAGCTCGCTGGCCGAGGTGAAGGCCCATCTCTCTGAGTTGGTTGCCCGCGTCGGTGCTCAACACGACCGGATCACAGTCACTGTTCATGGTCGACCTACGGCGGTATTGGTCGCCGTCGAAGATTTGGAATCCCTTGAGGAAACCATCGCCATCCTCTCCGATGTGGCGATCGTGCGGAAACTCGCTGCCGCTGATGCCGAACTGGCCCGTGGCGAAGGCGTCGGGCGCCAAGAGCTGGACGAGGCGATGCATACCCGAAGATCGCGCGATTGAACGATCTCCCCTACGAGTTGGCAGTTGCTCCGACGGCGAGACGGCAGCTAGCTGAGGAACTCTCCGAATCGGTGGCCTTCGCAGCCTATGAGTTCATCACAGGTCCACTGCTGGAAAATCCTCATCGTGTGGGCAAACGACTGAGGGCACCGCTCGAGGATCGGCACAGCGCGCGCCGCGGCACCTATCGCGTCATCTACCGAATTGATGACGAGCGTCGAACGGTGACAGTCTTTGGTGTGTTTCACCGCGCGGACGCGTACCGGTAGACCGGGCTCGACCGCGACCGGAGTGGTTTTGAAGAACTCCCGGCGAACCCGACGGCCCGGCATTACGTTAAAACCATGACAGCTGATCACCGCGAACCACAGGTAGTCGTGCTTGGCGGAGGGTCGTGGGGCACCACTGTCGCCTCCATCTGCGCCAGGCGCGGCCCGACGGTGCAGTGGGTGCGATCGGCGGACACCGCCGAGGACATCAATAAGAACCACCGCAACTCCCAGTATCTCGGTGAGGAGGTCGAACTTCCGGAAACTCTCCGCGCCACAAACGATTTCGCGGAGGCGGCCCACTGCGCCGACGTGATCGTGATGGGCGTCCCCTCACACGGGTTCCGGGGTGTGCTCGGCGAACTCGGCAGGGAACTGCGTCCGTGGGTGCCGGTCGTCAGCCTCGTCAAGGGCCTCGAGCAGGGCACCAACATGCGGATGAGTCAGATCATCGAAGAGGTGCTGCCCGGCCACCCGGCCGGCATCCTGGCCGGACCGAATATCGCCAAGGAGGTCGCGGAAGGCTACGCAGCCGCGGCGGTACTGGCCATGCCGGACCGCAATCTGGCGGCCAATCTGGCAAGTATGTTCCGCACCAAGCGATTTCGGACCTACACCACCGACGACGTCGTCGGCGTGGAGATCGCCGGTGCGCTCAAGAACGTCTACGCGATCGCCGTCGGCATGGGCTATGCGATGGGCATCGGCGAGAACACCCGCGCCATGGTGATGACCCGCGCGGTGCGCGAGATGAGCAAACTCGGCGAGGCCATCGGAGGCCAACGCGACACCTTCTCCGGTCTGGCCGGCATGGGCGACCTGATCGTCACCTGCACCTCGCAACGCAGCCGCAATCGAAGCGTCGGCGAGGCACTGGGCTCGGGCAAACCCATCGCCGAGATCCTCGCCGGCATGAGCCAGGTCGCCGAGGGCGTCAAGGCCGTCAGCGTGATCATGGAGTTCGCCGAGAAGTACGGCATCAACATGCCGATCGCCCGAGAGGTCGACGCGGTCATTAACCATGGCGCCACCGTCGAGGACGCCTACCAGGGACTGATGGCCGAGAAGCCCGGTCACGAAGTGGACGGGACGCGCTTCTAACCGGGCGGCAGACCTGGCAGATAGGGGTTCGCGCCTTCCGGCCGGTCCAGCATCGGGTTGAAATCGTCGATGAACGTGCCGGCCGGGCTCACCACGAATCCCACCTGATCGTGGCCGTTGACACAGGCCACCGCACCCGCGGCGTCGACCCCGCAACTGATCTCGCGGAAGCTCAACCGGGTGTTCGGCGGCAACGGCTTGACCGGACCGGCCGCGGCAAAAATGGTTGGGCCGGCGGTGGAGAACGACGGCGGCCCGAAAGGTCCGCCACTGACCAGGTTCGCCCCGTCCGGCGCGCCGGGCAATGCGCCACTGCATCCGTACCCGACACTGATCTTGTTGATCACGCAGGTGACGCCGACGGGTCCGGCGAACGCGTACCAGTTTCCATCCATTGCCGAATAGTCAACCGGGCTGATCGGGGCATAGGCGTTGACGTTGGGTAGCGGCGGCGGGGCGGGCGCCGGATCGGGATCAGCCGTTGCCGGTACCACACCGGCCACTGCAGCCACCGCGGCCCCACACGCACCAAGAGCGAACCTGCGGAACATCACAACACCGTACCGAACTCCGATCACTAACAGCCAGGTGTTTCAAACGGCCACGCATGCCCTAACATAAGAGGTACCTTCGGAGAACCTGAGAATAGGAAAGGCTGTCCAGCGATGAGTCGGCTCACCAACCACACGGTGCGCGCTGGCGTATCGGCTGTGGGTGTCGCCGCAGTTCTGATGGCTTTGGCGTCCACCGCGCAGTCGCCGGACGGATTCATCCAGGCCAGCTTCGGCGGACCGCTCAACATCTTCAGTGACAAGTCACCCCAGTCTGACATGGCCATCGGTGACGGTACTGCCGATACCGGTGAACTGTCCGCCATCTTGAACGGTCCCCTTCCGCAGGCCAGTCCAGCGTCGCCCTACCTTGAGGCCTACGAGGCCGGCGCGGGACCACTTGCTATCGGCGCCACCCCGGCCGCTGACCCGGCGGCCGGCGCGCCAACGGTCAAGCAGTCGCTTGGACTGCCGCGCAAGCCTGTCGTTGACGCGATGGGCCGGGTGGACTGTACAGGCGCAGTGAGCTGCAAGACCGACCCGAATACCCAGGTGACGACGGTGACCTACCCCGATGGAGCGGTTGCGCTGGTCCAGCAGATCAACGACATGACGGTCGTCGCATACAAGTCGCTCGCCGAAACGCTCCAGGACGGCGTCGAATCGATTCTGCCGGGCGTGCAGTTTCCGGGCGCGGCGCCCAACGCCGCTCCCCGACCCACGGCGACGCCCTCGGTTGTCGAGGCGCCGTCGACGCAGACGGCCGCACCCACCGTTGACCGGGTTCCGGCCCCGGACATTAGTGCGAGCACGGTCCGGCCGCGCGGCGGAAGCCCCCGCGCGCAGAATCCGACCAACGGAAACAGCGGCTCACCGTCGGTGCCCGGCAACATCACGCTTCCCGCGGTCAAACCCACCAGGCCGGCAGACGTGGTCAGGGACGTGTTCAATTCCGTCGTGAACGCCTTGACCGGCCACAGCGGCTCTCAGATCAAGAAACCCGTCCAGCCGCCTGCACCGTCCGATCCGACACCGGAGACCACGTCCAACACCAGCGGCGACACGGATCAGAATTCCTCAGGCGAGGGCGCTCAGTAGTTAACCCCCGGCCATCTTCTCCAGCCGGGCGATCCGGTCCGCCATCGGCGGATGCGTCGCGAACATCTTGCCCATCCGATCTCCGGCGCGGAACGGGTTGGCAATCATCAGGTGCGCCTGGTCGGCCAACCTCGGGCTCGGGGGCAGCGGAGCCTGCTCCACGCCGCCGCTGATCTTGCGCAGGGCCGAGGCCAATGCCAGCGGATCGCCGGACAACTCGGCTCCCGACTGATCAGCCTGGTACTCCCGCGAACGCGAGACCGCCATCCGGATCACGGTGGCCGCCATCGGTGCGAGCATCGCAACCAGCAGCATCGCCAACGGGTTTCCGCCGCGGCCGTTTCCGCCGCGCATACCGGAGAACATCGCCATCTGAGCCATGCCGGTGACCACCGAGGCCAACGCGCCGGCCACGCAGGAGATCAGGATGTCGCGGTTGTAGACGTGGGACAACTCGTGGCCGAGCACCGCGCGAAGCTCACGTTCGTCGAGGATCTGCAGGATGCCGGTCGTGCAACACACCGCGGCGTTACGCGGATTGCGACCGGTGGCAAAGGCGTTGGGGCTAGCGGTATCGCTGATGTAGAGCTGCGGCATGGGCTGGTGCGCGGCGGTGGACAACTCGCGGACGATGGCGTGGATCTGCGGTGCCTGAACCTCGGTGACAGGTTGGGCGTTCATGGCCTTCAGTGCCAACTTGGCGCTGTTGAAGTAGACGTAGGCGTTCATGCCGATCGCCATGATCACCGACATGAACATGACGTTTCGGCCGAACAGCGAGCCGATGAACACGATCAATGCCGACATTCCGGCAAGCAGCACAAACGTTTTCATCCGGTTGGCGGTGGGGTGCCATGTCATGTGAATCCTCCTACGACGGGTCCCTCGGAGAGTAGCGCGTCGAAGCGGTGCGGAAGTTCCCTATCGGTTAACCGTGCCGGTGCGCAAGTTCCCTATCGGTTAACCGTGCCGGTGCGCAAGTTCCCTATCGGTTAACCGTGCCGGTGCGCAAGTTCCCTATCGGTTAACCGTGCCGGTTAACTGTGTAGTCCACCAGCGAAGCCAGGGCGCGTCGCCCCGGCACATCGGGGAGCCCGGCCAACTCCGCCCGGGCCTGCGCGGCGTACTGCGCCACGGTCGCTTTCGCCGCGGCGATGCCGCCGGACGCACGCAGCAGGGTCAGCGCCTCGGCGAGTGTCTCGTCGTCGGTGACCGGACCCTTGAGGATCTCCCGCAGCCGGTCAGCGGCGGGCCCGGTCTCCTCCAGGGCATAGAGCACCGGCAGGGTGTGCACACCCTCGCGCAGGTCGGTGCCGGGCAATTTGCCGGACTCGTCGGGGTTGCTGTTGATATCGATGATGTCGTCGGAGATCTGGAACACCGTTCCGACGATCGCGCCGATCCGGGACAGTCGCTCGACCTGATCGGCGTTGGCACCGGCGAACGTCCCACCGAACTGCCCGGAGACGGCGATCAGGCAGGCGGTCTTCTCCGCGACCACCTTCAGGTAGTGCGCCACGGCATCGCCGGCCTCGCCGGTACCCTTGGTTTCGCGCATCTGACCGGTGACCAGCAGGGCGAACGTCTCGGCAATGACGCGCACTGCGTCGGGACCGAGCTGGGATACCAATCGGGATGCCGTCGCGAACAGATAATCCCCGGCCAGGATCGCAATGTTGTTGCCCCAGCGGGCATTTGCCGACGGAACGCCGCGGCGCATCTGGGCCTCGTCCATAACGTCATCGTGATACAGCGTGGCCAGGTGCACGAGCTCGAGTACCGAACCTGCGACGGTGACCTCCCAGGCATCCGGATCCGGCCCGATCTGCGCCGCCAGAACGGTGAACAACGGTCGGAACCGCTTACCGCCCGCCTTGAACAGATGCAGTACGGCCTCGGTCATCAACTCGTCACCGCTGCGCAGTTCGGTGGCGATCATCTCCTCGATCCGGGCAACTCCGTCGCGGACCGATTCGGCGAACACCGGGTCGCCGAAATCCACGCCCGCCACCACGGTCGCCGGTGTCCTCACCCTGCCAACATACTGTGAGGTGTGCACGAAGCATCATCTGAGGTCCGGGCCGAGGTCGTGGTGGTCGGTGCCGGGCCGTCCGGGTCGGCGGCCGCGGCCTGGGCGGCCCGCGCCGGTCGCGAGGTACTGGTGATCGACGCGGCGGAATTTCCGCGGGATAAGGCCTGCGGCGACGGCTTGACGCCGCGCGCAGTCGCCGAATTGCGGCACCTCGGCCTGGGCGACTGGCTGAACGGCCGGATCAGCCACCACGGCCTGCGCCTGGCCGGGTTCGGCACCGAGGTTGTGGTGCGCTGGCCCGGGCAGTCATTCCCGATGTCCAGCAGTGCGGTGCCCCGCACCGAACTCGACGACCGGATCCGTCTTGTCGCCGAGGAATCTGGTGCGTCAATGTTGTTGGGGCACAAGTGTGTTGACGTATCTTGGGATTCGTCGGGCCGGGTTGACGGGGTGCTGCTGGCCGACGGGACGCGGGTGGGCTGTGAGTGGCTGATCGTCGCCGACGGGGCACGCTCGCCCCTCGGCCGGGCACTGGGCCGGCAGTGGCATCAGCAGACCGTCTACGGCGTGGCCGCGCGGGCCTATCTGAGCTCACCACGTGCGGACGAGCCGTGGATCTCCTCAGATCTGGAATTGCGCTCGGTCGACGGCGACGTGCTGCCCGGGTACGGCTGGATCTTCCCGCTGGGAAACGGCGAGGTGAACATCGGCGTCGGCGCGCTGGCCACCGCCAAACGGCCCGCCGAGGTGGCACTGCGGCCGCTGCTGAAGCATTACGCCGATCTGAAGAACCCGGCGTGGGGTTTCGACGGCCCACTGCGGGCGCATTCCTCGGCCCTGCTTCCGATGGGCGGGGCGGTGTCCGGTGTGGCCGGGCCGAACTGGATGCTGGTGGGCGACGCCGCGGGGTGTGTGAACCCGCTCAACGGCGAGGGCATCGACTACGGCTTGGAGACCGGGCGTCTGGCCGCCGAGATGCTCGGCTCCGGCGATCTGAGGGCCGGGTGGCCGGCGCTGCTGACAGCGCAGTACGGCCGCGGGTTCTCGGTGGCCCGCCGGCTGGGGCTGCTGTTGACGGTGCCGAGGTTCCTGCCCCTGACCGGACCGCTGGGCATGCGCTCTGAGCGGCTGATGGGAGTCGCGGTGCGGGTGATGGGCAACCTGGTCAGCGATGACGACGCCGACTGGGTGGCACGCGTCTGGCGCAGGTGCGGAGCCGGTTCGCTTCTGCTTGATCAGCGAAAGCCGTTCGGCTAGTTGGCTTTACGGCCCTCATGCAGGGCGACGATTCCACCGGTGAGGTTGCGCCACCGCACCTCGGTCCAGCCGGCCTGCTCGATTCGGCTGGCCAGGGCCGGCTGGTCGGGCCAGGCCCGGATGGACTCGGCAAGGTAGATGTAGGCCTCCGGATTGCTGGAGACCGCACGCGCCACCCGGGGCAGCGCCTTCATCAGATATTCCTTGTACGCGGTGGCCAACACCGGCACCGAGGGCGTGGAGAACTCGCACACCACCAGCCGTCCGCCGGGCTTGGTGACCCGGGCCATCTCGCGCAGGCCGGCGCTGAAATCGACGACATTGCGCAGCCCGAAGCTGATCGTCACCGCATCGAACACGTCATCGCCGAACGGCAACCGGGTCGCGTCTGCGCCGACCTTCGGTACCGGGCGCTGCTGCCCGGCGTGCAACATGCCGACCGAGAAGTCCGCGGCCAAACACCACGCGCCGGATTTGGCGAGTTCGACCGTCGACACCGAGGTACCGGCTGCCAGGTCGAGAACCTTGTCGCCGGGGCCGACCTGCAGTGCCGCCCGGGTGGCTCGGCGCCAGTGCCGATCCCGCCCGGCAGACAGCACGGTGTTGGTGATGTCATAGCGCCGCGCCACGGCGTCGAACATCGACGCCACATCATGTGGGTCTTTGTCCAGGGATGCGCGGCTCATCCGGCCGACGCTACCGGCAGTTGCTGTTCGCGCCGCACCAGACCGGCCAGGATCGCCGCGCAGATCAGCCAGCCGACCACGGCTGTGGACGCGGCCGGGATGATCGCCAGCGACGCGTTGCGGTTCTGCACCCGGACCAGATTGGGACTGTTGAGGTCGTACTCGACGTAGATGCGCATACCGGCGGCCAACTCCGAGGGATACAGCACACCGAGTTCGGGCCGGTAGGTGACCCGATCGGCGGCGACGTACTCGACGGTCGATCGGCGTGGACCCGCGGAGAGCACCTCGGCCTCGGCCACTCCCCTGTGGCGTTCGATCTGGCGGTCGTTTCGCCACGCCCCGGCTACCAGCAGCACCGCCTGTAATGCAAAGATCGCTGCGACGATCCACACGCCCATCTTGGCCCAGCGCAACGCTTTTCGTTCACCGGTGTCGGGCAGATCGGGGTTGCGCCGGGGCAGCGCGGACTCAAGTGCGGCGCGTAACCCGCCAGTCACAGAGCCGACCTGATATCGGCATGCAGCCGGCGCAATGTCGACCGGTCGGCCTTGACCTCCAACACCCGCATGCCCTCATGCGGCTGGTCGAGGGCGGCACGCAGATCATCAACCTCGATCTGGTGAGACTCGACGTGGTAGGCCCGACACAACGCCAGGACGTCGACATCGTGCGGGGTGCCGAAGATCCGCGAGGACACGTCGGCGAAGCGCGGATCGCCCTGCTCGAGCAGTTCGAAGATGCCGCCGCCATTGTCGTTGGACACCACGATGGTCAGGTCGTGCGGAGTCGGTTCGGTGGGCCCGATCAGCAGTCCGGACGCGTCGTGGACGAACGTGAGATCGCCGAGCAGGGCGATGGTCCGGGAGGCGTGTGCCAGAGCGGCCCCGATCGCCGTCGAGACCGTGCCGTCGATTCCGGCCACGCCCCGGTTGGACCGCACCGCGATGTCCTCGGTGTTCAGCCCGACCAGGGCGACGTCGCGCACCGGGTTGGAGGCACCCAGCACCAGTTGATCGCCCGGGCGCACCGCGGCAGCCACCGCGGCCGCGACATGCAGGCCGGTGGTCAGCGGATGAGCCGCCAGTTGGGTGCGCACGACATCGCGGGCATGGGAGTCGGCCTGCGCGCACCGGCGCAGCCACGCCGGGTCGGGGTTGCCGACGGTGTCGGCCCTGGTTCCGGTCGCCAGGCAGTTGCCCGATACGTCCGGCCAGCGCGGACCGGTGGTCAGCGCGTACACCGGGATGGCCGAATCTGCCAGCAGTGCCGACACCGACCGGTGCAGCGTCGGACGGCCCAGCATGATGACCTGGGTGGGGCGCACCTGCGCCAGCGCAAGTGGATGCAGCGGTGTCTGCGGGTGCGGTGCGGTGGGCTCGGCGACGGTGGGCAGCGCCGCGAGGCTCGGATGCACACCGGCGCCGTGGCCGGCGATCACGACGGTGTAGGGTGTCAGATCGATGCGTAACGGCTCATCGAAGTTCACCGGCGGGCTGTAGGTCCACGGCTGACCGTCGGGCCTACCGGAAGGGAAATCGGTCGGATCCGAATCCGGTTCGGGCACAAGGGGTTCGCGCAGCGGAATGTCAAACTGCACCGGCCCGGAGTTGGCGGTGCGGGCTCCGCTGGCGGCCGCCAGAACCCGGCAGGTGGCCGAACGCCACTGAGCGCTGAGCGCGTCGCGATCGGTGCCGTCTTCGGCCAGGCCCAGGCTGATCGCCGCGCGAACCTGGGTGCCGAAATATCCCATCTGCTCCATGGTCTGATTAGCGCCGGTACCGAGCAGTTCATAGGGGCGGTTGGCGCTGAGCACGATCAGCGGGACCCGGGCGTAGTTGGCCTCGAAGACGGCCGGACCCAGATTGGCCACCGCCGTTCCCGAGGTCATCGCGATCGGAACCGGCCGGCCGCTTCCCGATGCCAACCCCACAGCCAGGAATCCGGCGGTGCGCTCGTCGATGCGTACGTGCAGGCGGACCCGGCCCGCGCGGTCGGCGTCGGCCAGGGCGAAGGCCAGCGGGGCGTTACGCGATCCGGGGCACAGCACGACGTCACGGACGCCGCCGCGAATGAGTTCGTCGACGACGACCCGCGCCTGAGCCGTCGAGGGATTCACGCCTACCAGCGTGTCATATGAGCGTTCCCGCGAAAAACTGCAGCATGGCGTTGTTGACCGGGTCGGGCCGTTCCAGGAACCCGAGGTGGCCGGCATTGGCGATCTGGATGTAGCGGCCGCCCGGCAGGGCATCGCCGACCTCACGGCCGAGTGCCGGTGGGGTGATGACATCGTCGGCGAAACCGATCACCAGCACCTCGGTGCTGATCGACCGGTAGGCCGGCAGCCGGTTCTCCCGGGGAACCACCGTCATCTGGGCCCGCCAGCCGGGAGTGCGCTTGAGTGGGAATGCGGTGAACATCTCGAACCACTCCCCGATCGCACTGGCATCATTGATGGTCTTCGGCGAGAAGTTCTCCAGGACGCGGACTTTCGCGGCGTACGCCGCCGGCAACTCGATGCCGGAGGCGGCCAGTTCGATATCCGCGGCGCGAAACGACTTGCGGGTTTCATCCACGCGGCCGCGGGTGCCCATCAGAACGGTCTGCGTCACCAGTTCCGGGCGGGCCAGCATCAGTTCCTGGGCGATGAAGGCACCCATCGACATTGCGACCACCCGGGTCGGTCCGCCGATGACGGTGTCGATGAGATCGACGGTGTCGGCGATCATCTGTTCGGTGGAGAAGCCGTCGTCGTCCGCGGTGGCACCGATGCCTCTGTTGTCGAAGGTGACGCATCGGTAACCGGCCTCGAGGAACGCCGGAATCTGGTGGATGTGCCAGGTGCGTCCGGCCCCGCCGGTGCCGGCGATGAACAGCACCGGCTCACCCGAACCGGTGTCTTCGTAGGCCAGGGTGCTCACCGGCGAGAGGCTAGCAGTGCTCGCCGGGTAGCAGTGCGGAGCAGGCACGGACGCGGGCGATCCACCAGTCGCGGCGGTCCGCGGGCGCGGCCAGCGCGGCCAGACGAGCCGGATCGGGCACGACCTCGGCCACCGCAATGCTGCCGTCCACCACAGTGATGTCGGCGACGTCCTCGATGAAAAGACCGCCGGTGCCCAGGCCGCAGGCGTGGTCCAACCTCGGCAGCGCCGCCGCGGCGGCGAGGCCGGCGGCGATGCCGACGGCGGAGTCCAGCGCACTGGAAATCACCACCGGGACGTCGATCTGCGCGGCAATGTCGAGCAGGGCGCGCACGCCGCCCAGCGGGGCGACTTTCAGCACGGCGATATCGGCGGCGCGCGCCCGAACCACGGCCAGTGGGTCGGCCGCTTTGCGGATGCTCTCGTCGGCGGCCACCGGGATGTCGGTACGGGCCCGCACCGCGGCCAGTTCGGCGACGGTGGCGCACGGTTGCTCGAGATATTCCAGCGGGCCGTCGGCGGTCAGGGCAGCAGCCGCGGCCACCGCCTGCTCGACGGTCCAGCCGCCGTTGGCGTCGACGCGCACGGTGGGGATCTGCACCCGCACGGCATTGACCCGGGCCACATCGTCGGCCAGGGTCTGTCCCGGTTCGGCCACCTTCACCTTCGCCGTGGTGACGCCCGGAAACCGGGCCAGCACCTCGGGCACCTGTGCGGCCGGAACCGCGGGCACGGTGGCGTTGATGCGAATCCGATCCCGCAGCGTCGGAGGCCCTGTGCCATAGGCGGATTCGATCGCGGATGCCAACCAGTGCGCGGCTTCGGCGGCCTCGTACTCGAGGAAAGCGCCGAACTCACCCCAGCCGGACGGACCGTCGATCAGCGCGACTTCGCGCACCGTGATGCCGCGGAAGCGCACCCGCATCGGCAGTGCGACGACGTGCAGACGATCCAGCAGGTCGTCTGCGTCCATCAGATCGCGCGGTCGCGGTTCTCCCAGTAGGGCTTGCGCAGATCCTTCTTGAGCAGTTTCCCGGTGGGGTTGCGCGGCAACTCGACCATGATCTCCACGCTGCGCGGGCACTTGTAGCCCGCCAGTTTCTCTTTGCACCAGGCGATAAGTTCCTCCGGGGAGGCCTGCTGCCCGGCGGATAGTTCGACGACGGCTTTCACCGACTCGCCCCACTTCTCGTCGGGGATGCCGAACACCGCCGCGTCCCCGACGGCCGGATGGTCGGTCAGCGCGCGTTCGACCTCGACGGAGTAGATGTTCTCCCCACCGGAGATGATCATGTCCTTGAGTCGGTCCTCGACGAAGATGAACCCGCCGTCGTCGACGCGGCCGATGTCGCCGGTTCGGAACCAACCGTCTTCAGTGACCGCCTCGGCGGTGGCCTCTGGCTTGTTGTGGTAGCCATCCATCAACTGCGGTGTGCGGAACCACAATTCACCCGGCTGCCCCTGCGGGACTTCTTCGAGGGTGTCGGGGTTGACTACCTTGACCTCAACCTTGAGCGCGGGCTGACCGGCGCTGGTGAGCCGCTCGGGATGGGATTGGTCGCGGTGGGCCTGCGGGGAGAGCACAGTTACCGCGCCGCACACCTCGGTCAGGCCGTACACCTGGACGAAATCGGTGTTTGGGAAGTCCTTGAGTGCCTGGCCCAGCAACGCAGGCGGCATGGGTGAGGCGCCGTAGGCGAAGGTGCGCAGGCGGTTGAACAGCCCGATCACGTCCGGACCCATCTCCATCACCTTGGACAGCACCGCCGGCACCAGGAAGGTGCGGGTGGCGCCGGCCATGATGGCCCCGGCCAGTGACGCACCATCGACCTCGCGGGTCACGAAGCTGGGCACGCCGGCGTGCAGGCCCAACTGCGCGTAGGAGGAACCGCCGACGTGGAATAGCGGCATGGACACCATATTGATGTCGTCGGGCTCGAACTCGGCGAAGGCGCCACCGGCATTCATGGTGTGCGCCACCAGGTTGCCCTGAGACAGTCTGATTCCCTTGGGGTTTCCGGTGGTACCGGAGGAGTACATGATCACCGCCACGTCCTCGGGCGTGACGTCGGCTCCGCGGTCGCGCGGTGTTGCGGCGGCCAGCATGGCCTCGTACTCGTCGGAATCGCCGCCCTCGGGCGTGAGCCCGATGATGTGCGCGACCCCCGGCAGTTGGTCCCGGATCGCCTCAATCCCGGGCATGAGTTCGGTGCCGACGATCAGCAGTTTGGCACCGGAGTCGTTGAGCACGTAGTCCATCTCACCCCCGGCCAACCGGAAGTTTACGATTGCCGTCGCCGCACCCAGCGATGCCGCGGCGAGCGTGGTCTCAAGGCAGGCGGGATGGTTCTTGTCCAGGAAGGCGACCACATCGCCCCGGCCGATCCCGCGCTCTGCAAGCGCCCCGGCCAACCGGCGGATGCGGTCGTCGAACTGCGCCCAGGTCCATTTCCGGTCGAGGTAGATGACGGCGACGTCGTCAGGTTTGTTTTTCGCCCAGTACGCCGGTCGGTCGTCGAGGAAACGGGGTTCAGGTGGTTGCTGCATCTGTCATACCCTGCCATGAGGAGCTGTGTCGGGGGTGCGATTCGGGCGCAGAAGGATCCAGGCCACCACGATGGCCGTCGCCGGCACCACCGCCATGATCAGGCTGAGGTCACCGATGGCACCCAGCCAACTGTCAGTCGCCTCCGACACCACCCAGCGCGCCTGTTCGGGGTCGAGCACTTCGCTGCCGGCCGCCGAGTTCGGCGCGCCGCCGTGGGCCACCCGTAGCGCCTCGCGAGCCTGCTCGGTGCTGATCCCGGACTTCTCCAACTTGGCCCGCCCGTCGCGCAGGAACAACGTGGTACCGACGAGGGCGAACAACGCCGGACCCAGCGAGTAGGCGGCCTGACCGACAGCCGGTTTGACCGCGGAGACCACACCGCCGAGTTCCGGCGGGGCACTGGACATCATGATCGTGGACTGCGGCGTCTGCACCACCGCTCCGCCAATCGCATTCAGCGCGACCGCGACGCCAAGCACGGCGATCGGGGTGTTCTCGTCAAGAACCGTCAGCAGCAGCATGCCGGCCAGCAGGATCGCCAGACCCGCGACCAACACCGCGCGCTCACCGAAACGAAGGACGGCCCGGCCCGACACGACGGCGGCCGCCGCGGCCGCCAGCATCGCCGGGATGAACAGCAAGCCGAGCAGTTCCGGGCTCTTCCCGCGGATGGTCACCAGGTAGTAGGCGAACAGGATGGTGCCGCCGCCGCCCAGGAAGGTGAAGGCTGCGCCCGCGATCAGGGCGGCGTTGAACCGCCGGGAGCCGAAGATGCGCATGTCCAGTGCCGGGGAGTCGGTGCGTAACTCCCAGCGCACAAATGCCACCCCGAGGACGATCCCGAGGACGATCAACCCCAGCGCCGCGGGATCGAAGCCGCCCTGTAATTCTGTCAGCCCGTAGATGATCGTGACCAGTGCCGCGGCGATCAGCGCGATGCCCGCTATGTCGAGCTTTCGCGGATCTTTCACGGTCTCGGGCACATAGCGCCAGGTGATGGCCAGAGTGAGCACCGCCAGCACGGGAGTCACCAAAAGGCCCGCTCGCCAGCCGAAGTGGGCGGCCAACCACCCGCCGAGTGCAGGCTGGAACACCGCGAGTGCGTAACCCGCGCCGAGGTAGGCGGCGATGGCGCCGGCGCGCCGACCGGGCGGGAAGACGGCGTTGATGATCGCCAGTGACAATCCGAGCACAAATGCGAAGGCCACACCCAGGCCGGCCCTGGCGATGATCAGCATGCCGACGTGCGGGGCGGCCGCACCGAGCACGCCGAAGAAAATCGACCCGCAGACACCAAGGATGAACATCTTCTTCATGCCCGCCAGGTCACCGAGCGCACCCGCGCCGAGCACCGCCGCCGCCAGGGTCAGAGTGCACAGGCTGGCCAGGAAACTAGCGGTGCCGGGCGTGAATTGCAGTCCCTCGCGCACCTGGGCCAGGTTGGCCGAGAAGATGGTCGGATCGGCGGCCGCGATGCTGAACCCCAGCCCCATCGCGACGATGGTCATGGTGGCCGCCCGCCCCGTCACAAGCTGTTGGCTGACCACCGCGCAGATGCTAGCCGGGCGGTGTCGGCTGTGAGACGGTGTTGGCCATGACCCCACAGGACCTGCTGCGTCACCCCCTGCATTCCGGCCACCTCACCGTCGCTGCTCTGCGCCGCAACGCCGATCGTCCGGTGCTGTTCCTGGGCGATGCCACACTCACCGGCGGCGAACTGGCCGAGCGGATCAGCTGTTACATCCAGGCCTTCGAAGCCCTGGGCGCCGGCACCGACGCAACCGTCGGCCTGCTGTCGCTGAACCGGCCCGAGGTGCTGATGATCATCGGCGCCGGCCAGA
>JAPLAO010000149.1 GCA_026393245.1 Mycobacterium sp.
ACGGAGTAGTAGGTCATGATCGCAATACCCACGCTGTAGACGCAATCCTCCACGATGCTGTCGCTGACCATGACCAGACCGCCGTAGATCGCCAGGGTTGTCAGACCGATGAACCAGGTGGCGAACGTCGGCGTCTGCCGAACATCGTCGACGGAGGCGAAGCGTCCGGGCAGTGCCTTGTAGGTGGCCATGGACAGCACGCCGCGCACCGTCGACATCACCGTGGACAGGGTTGCCGAGAATGCCGACAGGCCGACGATCACCGCGGCGATCAGCGCCCCGGCGGGGCCGACGGCATCGCGTGCCAAACCGGAGAAGATGTCATCGATGTTGGCCAAATTCGTCAAGCTTCCCTCGCTGTTATCGTCGATACCGGCGTAGGCGAGCGCGGCCACACTGAACACCACGTAGGTGATCACGGTGATGAGGATCGCCGTCACACCGGTGCGGCCGGACTGCTCGGCAGTGCCCTCGGTCTCCTCCGACATCGACAGGGCAGCATCGAATCCCCAGAAGATGAAGACCGCCACCAGAAATCCGCCAAGCAGTGCGCTGAACGAGGTAATGGCAAACGGGTTGAACCACTCCCACGAGAATGGCTCCGCCGTCGCATTGCGTTCCCTGCGAAAGATGTTGATCGCCAGTATCGCGGCGAATACCAACAGCCCGCCGTACTGGATGACGGTCAAAATGATCGTGGTGCGCGACGATTCCTCCGCGCCACGGGCCACCAACCACGTCGTAATGAAGATGAATACCGCAGCAATCACTACCTTCAGCCAGTCCGGCGGATCGTCGAATCCGAAGGCCGAGGTCGCCGCGCTTACCGTGATTCCGGCCGCGCCGACGCCGGCGAGAATGCTGGACAGCATGAGCGCGAATCCGCCGATCCAGCCGATGTGCGGAAGGATCGCTTTCGAGCCCCAGGTGAATACCGTGCCTGCGTCCGGTGCGGCGTCGGTGAGGTGCTTGTAGGCCAGGGCGATGAAATACATCGGAATTACCGCGATGATGAAGACCACCGGCATCTGGTAGCCGGCCTCATCGACGCCGTGCCCCAATGCACCGGTCAGCGAATAGGCCGGCGCCGTGGCCGCGAGACCGATCGCCACCGCCCCGATCAGCGAGATCGACCCCTTCTTCAGACCCTTGGACTGCAGGCCCTCCATCGGGGGGTCGATGATCTCCTCGTCCTCGCGCATGCCCGGATTGTCGCACCGGCAGATCACCCGTCGTCAGGAAACAGGGGTAGGTTCACGTCGTGTTTTTCCAGGGCGGCTCTCGGTGAGTGCAGACGAGCACACCCGAGATTCGGATTCGATTCAGTGGCGAGCATGGCTCGTGTGGTCAGCGGGTCTGCTCGCCTACACCGTCGCGGTGATGAACCGCACCACGTTCGGGGTGGCCGGGTTGGAGGCAGCCCAGCGATTCACCGCCAGTCCGGCGGTGTTGTCGACGTTCGTCGTGCTTCAACTCACCGTGTATGCGGCCGCGCAGATCCCGGCCGGGGTCCTGCTGGACCGCTTCGGTTCCAAGGCGATGATCCTGACTGGCGGAACCCTCATGGTCATCGGCCAATTGACACTGGCGTTCACCGCGATACTCCCGGTGGCGGTGGCGGCCCGAGCGGTGGTGGGCCTCGGCGATGCGTTCACGTTCATTTCGGTGCTGCGGTTGGTTCCGCATTGGTTTCCGCCCCGCCAGATACCTCTGGTCAGTCAGTTGACTGGCCTGTCGGGGCAGTTCGGGCAGGTGCTGACCGCGGTACCGTTCCTGGGCCTGCTCGCCGGTCCAGGCTGGACTACCGCTTTCAGCGCGGCCGCCGGACTCGGGGCGCTAGCGCTGATACTCACCGCGGCTCTGGTCAGGGACGCTCCCGACGACACTGTCGTCGACGATCCGGTCACCGACCTGCGCGCGACGCTGCGGAATATCAAGACGGTCTGGCTGCGACCGGGAACCCGGCTGGGCTTCTTCAGCCACATGGGAACCCCGTTCTCCATCACGGTGTTCGCGCTCATGTGGGGTGTGCCCTATTTGACTTCTGCACAAAATGTTTCGCGCAGCGGAGCTGGAACTCTACTGACCATCTCAGTTGTCGCGGCGATAGTGTCCGGCTTACTCATCGGCGTTATCACCGGCCGCCATCCACACCGGCGATCCTGGGTGGTTCTGGGCATCATCGCCGGTAATACGGTGGCCTGGACCGCGGTGCTGGCCTTGAGCACCCCTGCGCCCTACTGGCTGCTCGTGGTGCTGGTCACGGTGATCTCATCGGGCGGACCGGGGTCGGTGGTGGGCTTCGACATCGCCCGCACCTTCAACCCGGGCGCCACCCTGGGTACCGCGCAGGGCGCGGTGAACGTCGGCGGATTTCTGGCCGCCCTGCTGGTGATGGAGGCGATGGGCCTGGTGATCCAGGCCTGCGGCGGCTACTCTTTCGACTCCTTCCGACTGGCCTGGTGCGTGCAGTACGTCCTCTGGGCGGTAGCCGTGGTGGGCATCCTGGGCACCCGAAGCAAAGCCCGGCAGACGATCGGGGATATCGAGGAGAGCAGGTACCTGCTGGAGTTCTTCACCGATAGGGCCGATCAGCCGAGCCCGACACCGACACCCAGTTCCACACCGAGGCGAGGGGCTTCTCCGTAGGTGGGCGCGTCGGGGTCGGCCACACAATTGTCGACCTCGACGTCCGCCACGACCTGGCTGGAACATGTCGCCGGACTACCGTCGGTGTTCTCCGGCAGGTTCGGCATTCCGGAGAGCGCCAGGATCGCGGTCGCGACCAGAGCACTCGTGCACCGCGTCATGGCGTTGAGGATATCCGCGCCATCAGCCACGCCACCCCAGTCGCCCTCCCCCTCAGCGATGACGTCGAGGTCGGCGGATGCGCTGATCTCACCGGGGCCCGAGGTTACGACCCGGTGGGAACCAACGACGGACTGCCCACTCCGATGGTGATCCGCGGTGCGGCCGCCGGATCCAGCCACGTCAGTATCGACCGCATCTCGTCAAGCCCGATCGCCACACATCCCCACGTCGGGCTCCCATTGGTGACATGCAGGAAGATCCCGGACACTTTCCCCGGGATGCGTTGCGGGTTGACGGCGATGTTGACCGCATAGTCATACACCGGGCCGGAGTCGTAGAGGTTCTCGGTAATGCCCGAGGGGTTATTCGCTGAGCGGACATGGGTGTTGTAGGTGGGTGAGGAGGCGTCCTCGTCCCACCAATCCTGCTTGGTGGCTTGGAAATACGGCATCTTGGTGCCGGGGTTGGGCTCGCGGCCGAAGGCCTGATCGAAGGCGAACGTTCCCTCGGGAGTGCGGTAGACACCATCAGCGGGCGCGCCGATGCCGAGTTCGCCGACGTAGGCCTTCGTCGGCCCCAGGACCGCCTTCCACTGCTGGCCGTACCTCTGGTACGCGGTGAGGGTTCCGGTCGTCGAACTCGCGGTAGGTACCCCGACAACGATCCATTGCGAGGTCTCGGCGGCAGGCGCAACCGGCGGTTCCGCGGACACCGGTGCGGCCAGCGACAGCAGCAGGACCGCACAACCCAGCACGATCCTGGCGAGTGTCTTGGGCAATTTCACACGCGGATCGTAACCGGGTCGAGCAGCAGAACCCGGGAAGCGGAGCCGCGAACGGTGCACCCGAGACTGGGATACTGGGCGCAACCATGGGCGAGAATGATCAGTTGAACACCGAGGCCGGTCTGCCGACCGGGCGGCTGGTGGCCCTCGACGACCGGGCACGCCTCTGGCGCGACGACTCCGTGGTACTCGGCGGGTCACCGTGGGGCATCCTGCGAATCGCACCGGCCGCTCGTCCGTTCCTACGCCGCCTCAAGGATGTCGGATCTGCCGGGCTCGCACCCGCGCCCGGTGTTGAGCACGCCGTGGTCGATATTCTGGTCGCCCGCGGGATCGTTCACCCGCTGCCGACTCGAGAGTCCGTGCCGGACGACATGGTCGACGTGATCGTCCCCGTCTACCAGCGACCGGACCTGCTCGACACATGCCTGGCCGCTATTCGGGCGAGCGCACCACAGATGCGCATCATCGTGGTGGATGACGCATCACCGAATGATGCGGTCGGCGATGTGGCGCGATCGCACGACGCCATCCTGATCCGGCACCCGTGCAACCGCGGGCCCGCCGCGGCTCGCAACACCGGACTTGCGGCGGCGGAGGCTCCGATCGTCGCGTTCGTCGACGCGGACTGCGCGGTGACGCCCGGGTGGCTCGACCCGCTCGTCGGGCACTTTGATAACCCGCGGGTCGCCGCCGTCGCACCGCGCATCAGACCCCGATCGGACTCCGCTGACCTGCTCCCCCGATACGAACTCACCCGGTCTGCGCTCGACATGGGTGCCCGACCGGAGTTGGTGGCCAATGGCGCGCCACTGGGATACCTGCCGTCGGCGGCTCTGCTAATTAGGCGAACTGCATTGGAGCACTTGGGATTCGACGAGGGACTGCGGGTCGGCGAGGATGTCGACCTGGTGTGGCGGCTGACGGATGCGGGCTGGATCGTCCGCTACGAGCCGGCATCGGTGGTGGCCCACGAGATACGCCCGCGATTTATCGACTGGGCAGGACGGCACTTCGCTTACGGAACCTCTGCCGCAGAGTTGGATCGCCGGCACCCGCGCCGACTCGCGCCCGCACGCCTGTCGGTATGGAATGTTGCGATCGGTCTGCTGGTTATCGGTCGGCGGCCGTCGCGTGGCCTCTCGGTGGCCGCCGCACTCGGGGTGGCCGGTGTATCGACCGGGCTACTGGCCCGCAAACTGCGCGCGTCCGCTGTCAGCCCCGCGGTGGCCCCGGTTGTCGTCGGCAAGGGACTGGTGGCCGAGGCGGCCGCCATCGGGCATCTGCTGCGCCGCGAATGGTGGCCACTGGGATGGCTTGCACTGGCCGCCGCACCGGGCTCCCGGATCGGCCGGTTCGCCGCGGCAGCCATGCTGATTCCGATCGCACGCGAGTGGTTCACCCGGCGCCCCGCCGTCGACCCGATCCGGTATCTCGCACTGCGCCTGATCGAGGATGCCTCCTACGGCAGCGGAGTGATCACGAGCGCGGTCCGATGCATGCGTCCCGGGGTACTACTGCCTATGGTGCGGCTACCCGGTGCGAGACGCTAACGACGCAGCGGTGCCGCAGCCTTGTACTGCGCGGGTTTTCGTTGCGACGACCAGCCCAGCCAGCGTTCCCACGCGTGCACCGAAATGCGTTGCCAGGCCCGATCCGCCATCGGGCTGAGACGACGAGCTATCTCCAGCGTCCAGATGAGCGGGACCCGAAACAGCAGTAACGCCAACCCGATCCACGGCGACGGCAGCTGGTAGCGCTTGCGATTCGCGGGCAGCATGAATAACCGGGCGTAGGCGGCCTGAACATGAAGGTGCATCTGGGCACGCACGCGCTGCAGACCCCGGTATTCCGGCAGTGGTGCGAACGCGGGCACGAAGGACTCGACCAGTTCAGCTCCGATGGCACCGGAGTCATATGAGCGGGTGGCGTCGAACAGATACAGCATCCGAATTCCGTCGGCGATGGTCTCGGGGAAGATGTCGGATCGCATGCCGACGAGGTGGCCGAGGTAGCGGTTGAAATGCAGGGCCGCCCGGATCTCAGCCGGCGACGTTACATAGCCCAGCGCGTACAGGCCGAGTCCGGGGCCCACGCTTCCGCCGAGCAGTGTCAGCATCATCTCGGCCTGACTGATCGGCAGGCCCCAACGCTGCGAGTCCCACTCCGGGTGGTCGGCCACCCGCCGCCGCACACTGACATGCATGACCCGCACGTGCATCGAGATACGCCGCCCCAGTGACCCGGGCATGAGCGCGGCACCGGGCCGGCACACCTCGATCCACCAACGACTGGTCTCCAGATAGCGGTTGAGCGCAGAGTCTCCGGCGTATCCGCCGGACAGTGACAGCGGCACCGCCAGCGAGGCTTCCGTGTAGGCGTCCAGGGTGCCGGCATTGCCGATCGAACCCAGCGTGTACCCCCAGCGCCGCCACACGGCCGCACCCTGCTCGACCAGTTCCGGATCCACCCAGTCCGGAATGTGTTCAAACTCGGCGAACAGCGCCTTCATCGAATCGGGTGCGTCCGGCACGTCGTCAACCGACGTCTCCAAGGCTTGATTCACCATCTCCCTGGAACGTTCGGGGCCCAGCGTTCCGAGGAACGTCTCGTCGACGAACCGTTCGGCTACCGGATCACCGGTGTTCAGCAACCGGGCGTATTCGGCCGCCACGGCATCGTTGGGCAGAAGATCGAAGCCGGTGATTCGTTTGACCCTGGAACGAAGCCGGGCAGGCCGCCCCCCATCGCGGGCCTGCGGCCAGCGAAATGCGGCGGGAACAGACACGGCGCTCTGTGACATCGCTGTCGGCTAAGCGCCTGCGGCCACGATCACGAAATCGGTGCCGAACCCAAGGATCAGACCGAGCAGCAGGCCCCAGAACATCAACGTCCGGTGGCCGAGGTTCTGCGCGACCCGCAACAACTGGATCACCACATACAGGATTGACCCTGCGGCCAGTGCCAGGAAGGCAACGGAGACAGTCTCATTCACGAATGACTGACCCAGCAGGGTGCCCACCAATGTCGGGCCGCCGGCGATGAGGCCGAGCAGTGCCAGGAACCCCCAGGTGGGTCGGGTCGGCTCACCGGCCAGAGGGGCGACGATGCCGAAACCCTCCGTCGCATTGTGCAATCCGAATCCGACGATGAGCGGAATCGCGAGACTGAGTTGCCCGGCGGCGGCGGACTGGCCGATTGCCAATCCCTCTGAGAAGTTGTGCAACCCGATGCCCACGGCGATCAACAGTGCCAATCGCCGTGCCGGTGAAGCTGTGGAGAAACTGCGATGTTCGGTGAATTCAGCCACGCTTGCCGCGCCCGGGCCGTGCGGTCGGGCGGTGCCCTTCGCGCCCGCCATCCACTGCTCGTAGTAGACGAGCGTCATCAGGCCGACGACCAGACCGACCACGAATACCGCAGCCAGGGAGAGGAACCCCATCCAGGTGCCGGTTGAATCCCGCGTGACAGCGACAAGGGCGGTCTCGACCGGTTCGACGGCATGAACGAGCACGTCCCAGAACAAGAACAGCAGTACACCGGTCGCCGTCGCGTTCAGGAGTGCCCGCATCCCCGTGGGCAGGCTCCGCAGCCGCCCGACCGGCAGGCCGAGAAAGATTGTGAAACCTGCGATGGCGCCCAGGACCGCGATATTGAGTGTGCTCACGGCCACCTTTCCCATCTATGCAAAGCCTAGCCTAACTTGTACTACCGTACCGTACCGGCGGGCCGTTGCGTCAGGGACCATGGTCACCTCATTTTTCGGATCAACCTCGGCCTCGTCGCTATGATCAGCAAACAATTGCAATTCCATGCCGAATCCCGGCAGTCGACGAGGAGCCGGAATGAACTATGCGGTACGTGGCCTGATCTGCGTCGCGGGGGTGAGCCTCGCGATGGGCACTCAGACGATGCTGCCCCGTGGTTCCGCTGGCGCAGATGTGTGCACCCAGGTCGGAAACAATGCCACCATCACGACGTGCGCGGACATGTCGGACATCGTCGTCCAGATCGTGACACCCGGGCGCCCCGACCGCCAGGTGGGCAACCTGACGCCCAACCTGCAGGCCTGC
>JAPLAO010000013.1 GCA_026393245.1 Mycobacterium sp.
GCACCGAGATCCTGATCCCCGGCCACGGCGATGTGTGGACCGGGCCGATCGCCGACGCCGCGCGCATGGCTGACCGCTAACTCAACGCCCGGTCCAGGTCGGCGAGCAGATCCTCGGTGCCTTCCAGGCCGACCGAGATGCGCACCACGGCGTCGCCCAGGCCGATGGCGGCCCGGCCCTCGGGACCCATCGCACGGTGGGTGGTGGTTGCCGGGTGGGTGATCAGTGACTTGGAGTCGCCGAGGTTATTGGAGATATCGATGACGCTCAGTTTATCGAGCACCTCGAAGGCGCGCTGCTTGCCCTGACCCTCAGGCGCGTCGAGTTCGAAGGTGACGACGGTGCCGCCGCCGGTCATCTGCCGCTTGGCCAGATCGTGCTGCGGATGTGAGGCCAGGAACGGGTAGCGCACCCAGCGCACGCCCGGATGGCCCTCCAGGAACTCCGCCACCCGTAGTGCCGAGGCATTGCTGTAGTTCACCCGAACCGACAGTGTCTCAAGGCCTTTCAGCAACACCCAGGCGTTGAACGGGCTCAGGGCCGGCCCGGTGTGGCGCATCAGCGTCTGCACCGGGCCGTTGATGTACTCCTTATCGCCGAGGATCGCCCCGCCGAGGACTCTGCCCTGGCCGTCGATGTGCTTGGTTCCGGAGTAGATCACCACGTCGACGCCCAGTGGCAGGCCCTGCTGCAGCAGGGGGGTGGCGAAGATGTTGTCCAGCACCACCTTTGCGCCCGCGGCATGCGCCATCTCCGACACTGCCGCGATATCGACTAGGGACTGCATCGGATTCGATGGCGTCTCGAAGAACACCGCCGTCGTGGGCTCGCTCAGTGCCTGCTCCCACTGGTCTAGGTCGGTGCCGTCGACGAAGACGGTCTCCACCCCCCAGCGCGGCAGGATCTCGTTGCACACCACGAAGCAGGAACCGAACAGGCTGCGGCCGGCCACCAGTCGGTCACCCGCGCCCAGCAGTGCACCCAGTCCGGTGAACACCGCCGACATTCCCGAGGACGTCGCGAAGCATGCCTCGGCGCCCTCGATAAGCCGCAGTCGCTCCTCGAACATCGCGACGGTGGGATTTCCGTAGCGGGAGTAGACGAAGCGGTCGATCTCACCGGTGAAGGCTTTCTCCGCCTCGGCGGCCGAGTCGTAGACATACCCCGACGTCAGATACAGCCCTTCGGAGGTCTCGTCGAAACCGGACCGCAGCAGGCCGCCGCGCACACCGATGGTCTCCCGGCTCACCCCGTCCGGCAGTGGCGCCGGGATCCGCACCGAGGGCACGCCGCCTTCGTCGGCGGTCATGACTGCGTCCAGGGCAGGCCCTCGGCCCGCCACCCGGTGCCGCCCCGGTGGCCGTACACGTCGAGTTGGCCCTCGAACCCGTCGAGCATGTTGTACGACGGTGCGATACCGGCGGCGGTGGCGGCCTGCGCCGCGGGGATCGAGCGGTTACCGGATCGGCACAGAAAGATCACCGGGCGCTCCCCCGGCGTGACACCCGATGCGATCAGATCGTTGACGAAGTTCTCATTGTGGCCACGTGAAGTGTTCCACTCGACGAACACCAC
>JAPLAO010000277.1 GCA_026393245.1 Mycobacterium sp.
GGACTTCGCCTACTCGATCACCACGGCCTCGAAGTTCATGGGCGCGCTGGCCGAGGGTATCGGCTCGGGTCCGTACTTCAAGAGCCTGATCGTGAACCTGGTGCCCGGCCAACTCATGCAGCCGTTTGTCGACGCGGCCTTCAAGAAGCGCGGGATCGATCCGGAGGAGTTCTGGCGCAACGCCGGTCTGCCCGCGTTCCGGTTCCCGGATCCCACCGGTGCCATGCAGGCCAACGGAGCGCCCCCGGCGCCGCAGCCGATCATGGAGGGCACGCCGGAATTCCCGGGCCCCGCCGTCGGCCCCGGCTCGCCGTGTTCCTACACGCCCACCGGCGGCAGCATGACGCCGGGCAACCCGATGCCGTGCGCGTCGGTGACCGAAGGCCCGTACGGACCGGTGCCCGGCGGATTCCCACCACCGAACATCGCGGTGTCCGCTCCGGTTCCGGATTCGGCCACGCCCAATCACGGTGTGCCCGCGGCGGCCATTCCCGGCACCATGGGTCCGATCGCTCCCGGCCTGCCGGGTCCGGCGCTGGCACCCGGTCCAACCGGAGCGCGCACCGTTCCGGTGCCCGGGTCGACCGAAGCATCGGTTGCGCCAACAGACATGGGAGGGCAATAAACCATGTCCGTCGCCAATATCCGCAATAAAGGACTGGCTGGCGTGTCGCGCGCGTCGGTGATCGTGGGCGTACTGGCCGTCGTCCTCGCGCTGATCGCCGCGTTCGTGGGCTGGAATCTGTACAAGAAGGCGACCACCACCACGGTCGTCGCGTACTTCGCCGATGCCCTGGCGGTGTACCCCGGTGACCGGGTGCAGATCATGGGCGTCAAGGTCGGCAATGTCGTCAGCGTCGAACCGGCCGGCGACAAGATGAGGGTCACGCTCGACTTCGACAGCCAGTACAAGGTTCCCGCCGACGCAACCGCGTCGGTGCTCAACCCCACCGTCGTGGCTTCCCGGGTGATTCAACTGTCCCCGCCCTACACCGGCGGTCCGGCGCTGACAGACAACGCCGTGATTCCGTTGGAGCGCACCCAGTCGCCGGTGGAGTGGGACGACATCCGCAACCAACTCGACAAACTCGTCACCGAACTCGGGCCGACCCCGAGCCAGCCGAAGGGTCCGCTCGGCGATTTCGTCGAGTCGCTGGCCGATGGACTTAACGGCAAGGGCAAGCAGATCAATTCCACGTTCCGCGCGTTGGGCGACGCGGTGGCGGCGCTGAACGAAGGCCGCGGCGACTTCTTCGCGGTCACCAAGAGCCTGGCGACGTTCGTCAACGCGCTGCATCAGAGCGACAAGCAGTTCGTCGCGCTCAACAACGACCTGGCTACTTTCACCACGTCGCTGAACAATTCCGATCAGGAGCTGGCCACCGCGGTCAAGGAAATCGACGTACTCCTCAAGACCGCTCGCCAGTTCATCGACGACAACGGCACGGTGCTGGCCACCGACGTCAACAACCTGGCCGACGTCACCAACGCCCTGATGCAACCCGATGCACGCAACGGCATCGAGACGGTTCTGCACGTCTATCCGAACCTGGCCGCGAACGTCAACCAGATCTACCACCCCACCCACGGCGGAATCGTGGCGATTCCGGCCGTCGCCAGCTGGGCCAACCCGATGCAGTTCATCTGCAGCGCCATCCAGGCCGGTAGTCGGCTCGGCTACCAGGATTCCGCGGAATTGTGCGCCCAGTACCTCGGCCCGATCTTTGACGCGACCAAGTTCAACTACCCGCCGTTCAGCCTCAACCAGTTCTCCGGCGCCGAGACGCTACCCAAGTACGTGGCGTACTCCGAGGAGCGCTTGCGGCCGCCGCCGGGTTACAAGGACACCACCGTGCCGGGTATCTGGTCGCGCGACACCCTGTTCTCGCACGGCAACTCCTCGACCGTCCCGTGGCAGGGCCC
>JAPLAO010000093.1 GCA_026393245.1 Mycobacterium sp.
ACCGCCGATGTGATCCGGTTTATCATTCGCGACGAGGCCGTGCACGGCTACCACATCGGCTACAAGTTCCAGCGCGCACCCGCCCTTGAAAGCGAAGACCGCGTCGCCGAACTCAAGGACTACACCTACGAGTTGCTCTTCGAGCTCTACGACAACGAGGTGGAGTACGTGCAGGATCTCTACGATCAGGTAGGCCTGACCGAGGACGTCAAGAAGTTTCTGCGCTACAACGCCAACAAGGCGTTGATGAACCTCGGCTATGAGGCGATGTTCCCGCGCGACGAGACCGACGTCAACCCGGCGATCCTGTCGGCGCTGAGCCCCAATGCCGATGAGAATCACGACTTCTTCTCCGGTTCGGGTTCGTCGTACGTCATCGGCAAAGCCGTCAACACCGAAGACGCGGATTGGGACTTTTGACCCTTTCTTGCCCGTCCAGGGTGAACGGTCGATGAACTAGCTGGCGTGAGCGTCCAGCGCCGACGAGACTGACGGCATGACTGGAACGTCGCGTGTGGGGGCAGTAATTAATTGGCTTCGTGCCGGGTACCCGAGTGGGGTTCCCGGCCCAGATCGGGTGCCGCTGTTGGCTTTATTGCGCAACACACCGTTGACCGAGGATCAAGTCAAAGAGGTGGTGCGGGAAATCGCCGCGGTTGAAGCCAGCGCGCCCGCGGGCCATCTCATCGATCACGACGAGATTGAGAAGTTCATCGAAGGTGTGGCTCACCACGATGGTGGGCCGGAGAACATCCGTCGGGTCGGCGCGACGCTGGCCGCCGCCGGGTGGCCGCTGGACAACCTCGATAATCACCTCGACGACTGATCCCCCCCGCCGCTGCTAGCGCAGCGACGAAGTGACCCGCCTCAATTCCGACCCCCCGCCGCTGCTAGCGCAGCGACGAAGTGTCGATCACAAACCGGTAGCGGACGTCGCTGGCGATCACCCGCTCATAGGCCTCGTTGATGTAGTCCGGTTCGATCACCTCGACCTCCGAGGCGATCCCGTGCTCCGCGCAGAAGTCCAACATCTCCTGGGTCTCGGCGATGCCGCCGATAGCCGAACCGCTGAGGCTTCGGCGCATGCCCAGCAGTGAGAACACCGGCACCACCATCGGGTTCTCCGGTGCGCCAAGTTCAACGAAAACCCCGTCGAGGTCCAGCAATCCAAGGAACCGGCGCAGGTCGAGGTCGGCGGAGACGGTATTGAGAATGATGTCGAATGAGTTGCGCAGATTCTTGAAGGTGTCGCGGTCACTGGTGGCGTGATAGTGCTTGGCGCCCAGGCGAAGTCCATCCTCCATCTTCTTCAGCGACTGCGATAGCACCGTCACTTCGGCACCCATCGCGGCGGCCAGTTTGACTCCCATGTGCCCCAGTCCGCCCAGGCCGATCACGCCCACCCGGGTGCCGGGGCCGACCTTCCAGTGCCGCAACGGTGAGTAGGTGGTGATACCCGCGCACAGCAGTGGTGCGGCGGCATCCAACGGCAGCGCGGCGGGAATGGTCAGGACATAGTTCTCGTCGACGACGATGCTGCCGCTGTAACCGCCGTGCGTGGGTGTGCCGTCCTTGCCGACCGCGTTGTAGGTGCCGACATTGCCACCACCGGTGCAGTACTGCTCGACGCCGGCCCTACAGTTCTTGCACTCACGGCAGGAATCGACGAAGCACCCCACGCCAACCCGGTCGCCGACGGCGAATTTGCTTACTTCCGAACCGATCTCGGTGACGATGCCCGCGATCTCATGACCGGGAACCACCGGGTAGCGAGGCTGACCCCACTCGGCGCGCACGGTGTGGATATCGGAGTGGCAGACCCCGGCGAAGTGGATATCGAAGCGCACATCGTGCGACCCGACATCGCGGCGGGTGATCGTGGTCTTGGTCAGCGGTTCGGTGGCTGAGGTGGCGGCGTAAGCGTGAACGGTACTCATGGGTACAGAGAATAAGCAGTCGGTTGATGCCGGTGAGCACGCGGGTCGCTCCGCCCTTGACCGATGGTGGGCGTGTCAGTTGATCGGGGCGTTGAGCCAGCGCAGATCGTCGATGATTCCGCGGGCTGCGATCAGACCCTGACCGCTCTGCCACACCTCGTTATTGACGATGAACACCCGGTTATCCCGGTTCGCCGAGAGTTTCCGCCAGGCGTCACCGTCGAGGATCGCCGGCGCTCGGTCCTTGGCCGCCGGCGACGCAAATGACATGTAGATAATGTCACCGTCCGCGGGGGAGAAGTCCAGGGAGTTACTGCTGATGCCGATCTCCCATACCCGAAGGCTTGACTCGGTGAGTTGGACGATCGACGCCTGGAAGTGCGTGGCGTCGTTGGCCGCACCGGCATCCTTGGCTCGCGCGTCGAAGTCGGCGATCAGATCTGCTGCGGCGCCACCGCGCGCCGTAGCCGCACCGACAAGGCGGAGGTTGTCCTGCCACCTCGCACCGGATGCGTCGGTGAACACCGTCGGGGCTATCGCCGCCAGGGCGCCGAAGGCCTCCGGAGTGAGCGCCTGCGAACCCAGGATCAGATCGGGTTTGGCGGCGGCGATGGCCGCCATGTCGGGTGCGCTGCGGGTGCCCGCAGGCGGGACGTTGTGCACGACGGTACCCAGATACGACGGCTGGGTATCCGAGCCGTCGGGCAGTGCGGCGGCCACGATCCGCGACTGCAGGCCCAGTGCGCACAGCGCGTCGAGTTCGTCACCGGCGAGGGCGACGATTCGCTGCGGATCGCCGACCACCGCCGTCTGCCCGGCCGCGTGCCGCAGCGGTCCGGGCGGCGCCGGGTCTGGGCGGGCCGGTTCGGGCGCGCAGGACTCGTCGGGTCGGCGCTGATTTCCCAGCACCCCGGCCGAGGCGATCTTGGTCGTACTGGTCACCACGGTGCTGGTCACTACGGTGCCGTCCGGTCCGGCAATCGGCTCCCGCGGTGACCCCGAACATCCGCTGATCCCCATGGCCACCGTCATGGCCGCGGCGAGCCCTGGAAGCCTCCTGCGCAGCAGCACGCCGCGACGGTAACACCCGCCCGGCTTCACCCCGCTGAGCTGGCCTTTGACGTGGCCGGAAGCCCAGATGTGACGCGAGTACGACAGAATGTAGGACCCACAGGACAGCGGGGCTGGATTGGGGATAGGATTCGTCCTAGATTGGCCTGGAACGTTTCATTTGGATGGTTGGAGGACCAGTTGACCGCCGTAGTTCCTTTCCGTAAAGAACTAGAGGCCAGTCGCCCCTTTCCGGCGCGAACCGGCCCCAAGGGCAATTTGTTTTACAAGGTCATCACAACCACCGATCACAAGCTGATCGGCATCATGTACTGCATCGCATGTTTCGTATTCTTCGCGCTCGGCGGTTTAATGGCGCTGCTCATGCGCGCCGAACTGACCGTGCCAGGACTGCAGTTCCTGTCCAACGAGCAGTACAACCAGCTGTTCACCATGCACGGCACCGCGATGCTGCTGTTCTACGCCACCCCGATCGTGTTCGGGTTCGCCAATCTTGTGCTGCCGTTGCAGATTGGCGCCCCTGATGTCGCGTTCCCGCGTCTCAATGCCCTGTCGTTCTGGTTGTTCCTCTGCGGCGCGCTGATCGCGCTCGGTGGTTTCATCACCCCCGGCGGCGCGGCCGACTTCGGCTGGACCGCCTACACCCCGCTGTCGGACGCGGTGCACTCCCCGGGCGCCGGCGGCGATCTGTGGATTCTGGGGCTGGCTGTCGGTGGTCTGGGAACCATCCTGGGTGGCGTCAACATGATCACCACCGTGGTGTGCATGCGTTGCCCCGGCATGACGATGTTCCGGATGCCGATCTTCACCTGGAACATTTTCGTCACCAGCATTCTTGTGCTGCTCGTCTTCCCACTACTGACCGCCGCACTGTTCGGTTTGGCTGCCGACCGCCGCCTGGGCGCCCACGTCTACGACCCGGCGAACGGCGGGGCGATTCTGTGGCAGCACCTGTTCTGGTATTTCGGCCATCCGGAGGTCTATATCATCGCGCTGCCGTTCTTCGGCATCGTCTCGGAGATCTTCCCGGTCTTCTCCCGCAAGCCGATCTTCGGGTATTCGACGCTGATTTACGCCACCATTTCCATCGCCGCTCTTTCGGTCGCGGTGTGGGCGCACCACATGTACGCAACGGGTGCGGTTCTGCTGCCGTTCTTCTCGTTCATGACGTTCCTTATCGCGGTGCCGACCGGTATCAAATTCTTCAACTGGATCGGCACTATGTGGAAAGGGCAGTTGACGTTCGAGTCCCCCATGCTGTTCTCCTACGGCTTCCTGGTGACCTTCCTGTGCGGCGGGTTGTCCGGCGTGCTCCTGGCAAGTCCGCCGTTGGACTTCCACGTGTCCGACAGCTACTTCGTGGTCGCGCACTTCCACTACGTGCTGTTCGGCACCATCGTCTTCGCCACCTACGCGGGCATTTACTTCTGGTTCCCGAAGATGACCGGCCGACTGCTCGACGAGCGCCTGGCCAAGCTGCACTTCTGGCTGACCTTCATCGGGTTCCACACCACGTTCCTCGTCCAGCACTGGTTGGGCGATACGGGCATGCCGCGGCGCTACGCCGACTATCTGCCCACCGACGGCTTCACCACGCTCAACATCATCTCCACCATTGGCGCGTTGACGCTGGGGCTGTCTCTGCTGCCGTTCTTCTGGAACGTGTTCAAGAGCTGGCGCTACGGCGAGGTCGTCACGGTCGACGATCCGTGGGGTCACGGCAATTCACTGGAATGGGCCACATCGTGCCCGCCCCCGCGGCACAACTTCACCGAACTGCCCAATGTTCGTTCGGAACGTCCCGCGTTCGAGTTGCATTACCCGCATATGGTGGAGCGGATGCGGTCCGAGGCCCACATCGGGCAGGGCCACACCAAGCCGCCCAGGGCGGTCGCTGACAAGCTCGGGTTCAGCTATCCCTCTTCGGGGAAGCTGCACGCCCGCTCATCACGGAGCCGCAAAAAGGAGTGACCATTTCCAAGGTGTCGGTGTTGATTACCGTCACCGGGATTGATCAACCTGGCGTCACCTCAGCTCTGTTCAATGTGTTATCCGCACATCAGGTTGAACTCCTCAACGTCGAGCAGGTGGTCATCCGGGATCGATTAACCCTGGGCGTGGTGCTGTCGGCGCGATCGGACGTCGTCGACAGCGACCAATTGCGGCGCGACGTCACCCACGCCGTCGCAGGGTTGGGCCTGCACGTCAGTGTTGAGCGAAGCGACGATGTGCCTGCGATCGCGATTCCGTCGACGCACACCATCGTGGTCCTGGGTCGGCCGATCACCGCGGTCGCGTTCGGTGCGGTGGCCCGGGAAGCGGCAGCGCTGGGCGTGAACATCGATGTCATCCGTGGCGTCTCGGACTACCCGGTGACCGGGCTGGAACTGCGGGTGTCGGCGCCGCCCGGGCTCGGAGTTCAACTGCAGGCCAACCTCGCCCGGGTCGGCGCCGAGCAGGGCATCGACATCGCCGTGGAGAATTACAGCCTCGAGCGACGGGCCAAACGGCTCATCGTGTTCGACGTGGACTCGACCCTGATTCAGGGCGAGGTCATCGAGATGCTTGCCGAACGGGCCGGCGCCGGTGCCGCGGTGGCAGCCATCACCGGTGCGGCGATGCGCGGCGAAATCGACTTCGCCGAATCTCTGCATCAAAGGGTGGCCACCCTTGCCGGGCTGCCGGTCGAGGTGCTGGACGAGGTCGCCGATGAAGTGGAGCTGACCGCGGGAGCCCGAACGACGATCAGGACGTTGCGGCGCTTGGGATTTCACTGCGGTGTGGTCTCCGGTGGCTTCCGCCAGGTTATCGAACCACTGGCGCACGAGCTGATGCTGGATTTCGTGGCCGCCAACGAACTAGAGATCGCCGACGGGAAGCTGACCGGCCGGGTGGTGGGCCCGATCGTCGACCGCGCCGGCAAGGCCAAGGCGTTGCGCGACTTCGCCCAGCAGGCCGGTGTCCCGATGGAGCAGACCGTGGCGGTCGGTGACGGTGCCAATGACATCGACATGCTTAACGCCGCCGGTCTCGGGGTGGCATTCAACGCCAAACCCGCACTGCGCGAGGTTGCGGATGCCTCACTGAGTCATCCCTACCTCGACACCGTGCTGTTCCTGCTCGGGGTGACCCGCGCCGAGATCGAGGCCGCTGATGCGGCCGACGGTGTGGTCAGCAGGGTGGAGATCCCGCCCGGTTAGCGCCGAGGCGGGTACGGCACGATGGGCGTGTGGCTGACGCAGAGGACGATCGGGTGACCGACGACGCCGACTCAGCCGCGTTCGCCGACGACGACCTGATGATCGACTTCCGTCGCGTCACACTGCGCCGCGGCGGCCGAGTTCTGGTCGGGCCGGTCACCTGGCAGGTCGAACTCGATGAGCGCTGGGTGGTGATCGGACCCAACGGCGCCGGTAAGACCTCGCTGCTGCGGATCGCCGCTGCGATGGAGTATCCGACCACCGGGACGGCGACCGTGCTGGGGGAGCGGCTGGGGAAAGTGGATATGGCCGAACTGCGGCAGCGGGTTGGACTGAGTAGTTCGGCTCTGGCACAACGCATTCCGGATGACGAACTGGTACGCGATGTGGTGGTGTCGGCCGGTTACGCAGTGCTGGGCCGATGGCGGGAGCGTTACGACGACGTGGACTATCTGCGGGCGCTGGACACGTTGGAGAGCATCGGCGCCGAACATCTCGCCGACCGCACCTACGGCACGCTGTCGGAGGGCGAACGCAAACGTGTCCTGATCGCGCGATCGCTGATGACCGACCCCGAGCTGTTGCTGCTCGACGAACCCGCCGCCGGACTCGACCTCGGCGGCCGCGAGGAACTCGTCGCCCGGCTGGCCGACCTGGCGGCCGACCCCGACTCCCCGGCACTGGTGCTGGTGACCCATCACGTGGAGGAGATCCCGCCGGGATTCAGCCACTGCCTGATCCTGGCCGAGGGCGAGGCACTCGCGGCGGGACTGCTCGCCGACACCCTGACCGCCGAGAACCTGTCCGCGGCCTTCGGGCAGTCCATCGCCGTTGATGCTATCGACGGCCGCTATTTCGCCCGCCGCGTGCGTAGCCGCGCTGCCCACAGGAGACGCGCATGAGTGACAGCGATGAGCGCAGTCGGATCGCGCAGAGTTCCAGCTTGGAACCGCCGGTACCTGTTCGGCCGGCAGCAACCGTGATGTTGGTCCGGGACACATCTGTTGATTCTTCCGGCGGACTTGAGGTGTTTCTGATGCGCCGCCACGCCGCAATGGAGTTCGCCGCCGGAATGACGGTGTTCCCCGGTGGTGGCGTCGATGATCGTGACCGGGAAGCCGGCCTGGCCGGTAACGGAGCCTGGTACGGACCCGAACCTGAGTGGTGGGCAGGCCGCTTCGGTATTGAGACCGACCTGGCTGAGGCACTGGTGTGCGCGGCCGCGAGGGAGACCTTCGAGGAATCCGGAGTGCTGTTCGCCGGCCCGGCGGATGACCCCGACGGGATCGTCAGCGATGCGTCGGTCTATCACCAGTCCCGGGCCGCCCTGGAGGACCGCAGCCTGTCCTTCGCGGACTTCCTGCGGGCCGAGAAACTCGTGCTGCGCGCGGATCTGTTGCGGCCGTGGTCGAACTGGGTCACGCCGGAAGAGGAGCGCACCCGCCGTTACGACACCTATTTCTTCGTCGGCGCTCTGCCGGTGGGCCAACGCGCCGACGGTGAGAACACCGAGTCCGACCACGCCGCGTGGGCCAGTCCGGAGTCGGCGATCGAGGACTTCGCCGAGGGCCGCGCACTGCTGCTGCCGCCGACCTGGAGCCAACTCGACTCGCTGACCGGCCGGGCCGTCGCGGAGGTTCTGGCGCTGGAACGACAGATTACCAGGGTGCAGCCGAAACTGACTGTGGTGCAAGATAACTGGGAGATCGAATTCTTCGACAGCGAGCGTTACAACGAAGCGCGCCGCCGGACCAACAAGCTGGATTGGGAGGGCTGAGGGTGCGCGAATTCGTCAGTGTCCATCTCAGTGACACCCATCCCGGCATCGGAACGGTGGTGCTGACGCGCGACCCCACCAACGCACTGACCCGGCAGGCCTACCGGGAGTTGGCCTCGGCCGCCGCCGAAGTGGCCGGGCGTAGCGATATTGCGTCGGTGATCATCTTCGGTGGCCACGAGATCTTCTGCGCCGGTGACGATATGGCTGAACTGCAGACACTGAACCGCGACGAGGCCGAGGCGACCGACCGGGTTCGTCGCGAGGCCATCGACGCCGTCGCCGCGCTGCCCAAGCCGACTGTCGCGGCGATCACCGGGTACGCGTTGGGTGCGGGGCTGAGCCTGGCACTGGCCGCGGACTGGCGGGTGTGTGGTGACAACGTCAAACTCGGCGCCACCGAGATACTGGCGTCGCTGGTTCCCGGTGGTGGCGGCTGCGCGCGACTGACCCGGGCGGTGGGGCCGCAGCGGGCTAAGGAACTGGTGTTCAGTGGCCGCTTCGTCGGGGCCGAGGAGGCACTGGAACTCGGCCTCGTGGACGAATTGGTGGCTCCCGACGGTGTGTACGACGCCGCCGCGGCCTGGGCGGGCCGCTTCGTCGACGCCCCGACTGCGGCCGTGGCTGCCGCCAAGGAACTCATCGATTCCGCCCCCATGGACGCCGCGGCGCAGACCCGACGCTACGGCGAGGTGTTTGCCGCCCGACCCGGCCCGTTAGGCTGCCCGGCATGACCGATCTCGACCCGGCACCGAACCCGCACGCCACCGCAGAGCAGGTCGCGGCCGCCCGCAATGACACCAAGCTGGCCCAGGTGCTCTACCACGACTGGGAAGCCGAAAGCTACGACGACAAGTGGTCGATCTCCTACGACCAGCGCTGTATCGACTACGCCCGAGGCCGGTTCGACGCCATCGTCCCCGACGACGCTATCCGCGACCTGCCGTTCGACCGCGCCCTGGAACTCGGCTGCGGTACCGGCTTCTTCCTGTTCAACCTGATCCAGGCCGGGGTCGCGCGGCGCGGATCGGTGACCGACCTGTCCCCGGGCATGGTCAAGGTCGCCACCCGCAATGGGCAATCGTTGGGTCTGGATGTCGACGGTCGGGTGGCTGACGCCGAGGGCATCCCGTACGCGGACGACACCTTCGATCTGGTGGTGGGCCACGCGGTGCTGCATCACATCCCCGATGTGGAGAAGTCGTTGCGCGAGGTGGTGCGGGTGCTCAAGCCGGGTGGGAGGTTTGTCTTCGCCGGCGAGCCGACCACGGTGGGCAATGCCTATGCCCGCCGCTTGGCGAACCTGACCTGGAAGACCACGGTTCGCGCCATGACGTTGCCCGGATTGGAGAGTTGGCGCCGCCCACAGGCCGAACTCGACGAGAATTCCCGCGCGGCGGCCCTGGAGTGGATCGTCGATCTGCATACCTTCGACCCCGACGACCTGGAGCGCATAGCCACTCGCGCCGGCGCCGTACAGGTCCGCACCGCCAGCGAGGAATTCACCGCCGCGATGCTGGGTTGGCCCGTCCGCACCTTCGAATCGACGGTGCCGTCCGGAAAGCTCGGTTGGCGCTGGGCGCGATTCGCGTTCACGAGTTGGACGGCACTGTCGTGGGTCGACGCCAACGTGTGGCGCCGCGTGGTGCCCAAGGGCTGGTTCTACAACGTCATGATCACCGGGGTTAAGCCGTCCTGAACTTCACCCGCGTCGACGTCGACTACCTGACCGGTGATGCGGGCGTTGCGGCACTGGCGGAGGTGGCGAGCTTCGGGTTGACCGAAGCCGGTCTGCTGGCCGATGTCGCCGCGATCCGCACCCGGTTCGGTGAGCGGACCACCGCACTGGTGGAAACCACCCGGCTGCGCCGTAAGGCGGCCGCCAAGTTCTCCGGCCTGGCGGATGTCTCGGACTGGTTGTTCACCGATGAGGCGCTGCAGCAGGCCACTACCGCCGCGGTGGCCCAGCACCGAGCCCGGCGACTCGCGGGTGCGGTCGTGCACGACGCGACCTGCTCGATCGGAACCGAACTCGCCGCGCTGCGCGACACCGCGGAATTCGTGATGGGCAGCGACCTCGACGATGTGCGGATTGCGATGGCGCGCAACAACTTAGGCGGGCAGGTGGCGCTGTTCCGCGCCGATGCACTTCGTCCGATCTCCGGAGGCCCGAGCTCCGGAGGCCCGATCAGCCGCGACGCCGTGGTGCTGCTGGATCCGGCCCGGCGCTCCGGTGGCCGGCGCCGCTTCGACCCGCGGGCTTATGTGCCTGCGCTTGACGAACTGTCTGAGGTCTACCGGGGCCGGCCAACGGTGGTGAAGTGTGCGCCGGGCGTTGATTTCGACGCGGTTCGTGGGCTGGGCTTCGATGGTGAGATTGAGGTGACCTCATCGGGTGGGTCCGTTCGGGAGGCCTGTCTGTGGTCGGCTGCTTTGGCTGAGCCGGGCGTACGTCGCCGGGCCACCGTGCTGGATCGTGCCGAGGTGCTCACCGATGCCGACCCCGACGACTGCCGCACGGATGCACCGGGCCGGTGGATCATCGACCCCGATGGCGCAGTCGTACGGGCCGGTCTGGTGCGGCAGTACGCCGCCCGGCACGGTCTGTGGCAACTCGATCCCGATATCGCCTATCTCAGCGGGGACGAGGTGCCCGACGGCGTGCGCGGATTTGAGGTGCTTGAGCAACTCCCGCTGCGGGAAAAGATTCTGCGCCAGGCGCTTTCGGTTCGGGACTGTGGATCGTTGGAGATCCTGGTCCGCGGCGTCGACGTCGACCCGGACGCCCTGCGCCGACGGCTGCGCCCGGTCGGCAGCGAGGCACTGTCGCTGGTGATCACCCGGATCGGCACCGGCACCGGTGCCCGCGCAGTGGTGTTCGTCTGCAGGGCCTCGCTCAGGATGGGCTGAAGCTGTAGACCTGACCGGCACTGGTGGCCACCACGACCCGGCGGTCTGTTCCCACTGACACCCCGACCGGGAATCCGGCGGCTTGATCAAGCGGGTAGGAGTTGAGTGTGTGTCCGTCGGCGGGGTCGAACACCAGGAGCGACTGTCCATTGCCATCCGCTACCACCACGTAGGCCACCGCTCCGGCCTGGCTGGAGGTGGTCAGGGGTGCGACGTCGTCGCGTCGCCACACAACCTCGGCGCGATCGCCGGAATCCTTCCACGCCACCAGTCGGGTATCCGGTCCGCCACCGGCGATGATCAGTCCGCCCGGTGCCACCGTGGGTGGAGTCTGCGGCTGAAAGTCCAGTGCTGCAGACCATTTCGGCGTGCCGTCTTGCGTATTGAGGGCCCACAACCTGCGGTCACGGCCGTTGACGTAGATCGTTTCGCCGTCCTCGGAGAGCACCGGGGCGGCCAGTACGCCGTCCGCGACGGCCTCGCTGGTCCACTCCCTGGTGAGCAGTGGGGTGCGGCCGGGTTGGTAGCGAAACCCGGTCAGCACCGAGGCTCGGGCGCCGGGCTGCCACAGGCTCAGCACGGCCATCTGACTCTGCGCGGAGAAGGCGGGCGCGGCGGCCACCGGGCAACCGGGCAGGGACTGCTGGCAATCGGTCAGCCCGCGGGTGGCATCGGTCGGGTCGACGCCGGCGACAAGGTCGATCGGGGTGCCCACCACGACGCCGCGATGCGAATCGAAGACCAGTACCTGGCCGAGGTGCGTCACTACCAGTAACTGACCGCTGTCGAGAAACCTTGTGGTGGTGGGCATTCCGATCACGCCTGTGCGCCAGCGGACCCACTGGGTGGGGGGATAGGAGAGCATCAGGCCGGGCTGGCCGATGTAGAGGTTGTCGAATCCGTCGAACATCGGGCTGGTGAAGCCTCCGCCGAGCACCATTCGGGTGCACCAGCGTTGACGTCCGTTGTTGCCGTTCTCCCACACCATCAGCGAGCAACCGCCGGCGGTCTGGCCATTGACGGCCAGATAGCCACCGCCGCCCAGTGCCGCCGCCGCACCCAGTTCGCCCTTGACCGACCGACTCCACTGCGGCGTCAGCGCGGGCGCGCCGTCGGTACCTGTGTAGCTGCTGTTGGCGGCATCGGCGTACTGCGCCGGCCAACCCGGCGCCGCGGTGGACTCGACCCAGGAATCGGTGTTGCCGCAGGCGGTCAGCCCAGCGGTGACCAGTGCCGTCGACGTCAAGGCCAGCACTCGTCGCAGCACCGGTGTCCTCTCCGTCGTCAGGCAGTCGTACAGGCGAGACTATCTGAGCGGGGGTCCGTCCTCGGCTAGGCTCTCGTGCCATGACGAGCATGTGGGGAGCACCCATCCACAAGCGCTGGCGGGGTTCCCGCCTGCGCGATCCCCGTCAGGCCCGGTTCCTCACGAGGGCATCGCTGAAGTGGGTGATCGCCAACCGCGCCTATACCCCGTGGTACCTGGTGCGCTACTTCCGGCTGCTGAAGTTCAAGCTGGCCAACCCGCACATCATCACCCGCGGCATGGTGTTTCTCGGAAAGAACGTCGAGATCCACGCGACACCTGAACTCGCACAGTTGGAGATCGGCCGATGGGTACACATCGGTGACAAGAACACCATCCGCGCCCACGAAGGCTCCCTTCGACTCGGTGACAAGGTCGTGTTCGGCCGGGACAATGTCATCAACTGCTATATCGATATCGAGTTCGGCGACTCGGCACTGATGGCCGACTGGTGCTACGTCTGCGACTTCGACCACAAGATGGACAACATCGAACTGCCGATCAAGGACCAGGGCATCGCCAAGACCCCGGTCCGGATCGGCCCGGACACCTGGATCGCGACCAAGGTGACCATCCTGCGCGGCACCACCATCGGCCGCGGGTGCGTGCTCGGTGCGCACGCGGTGGTCAAGGGCGACATCCCGGACTATTCGATCGCCGTCGGCTCACCGGCGAAGGTGGTCAAGAACCGCAGGGTGGCGTGGGACGCCTCGGTGGCGCAGCGCGCCGAACTGGCCGCGGCACTGGCGGACATCGAGCGCAAGAAGGCCGCCCGCTAACTGCGCCGACACACCCGCGAGCAGACGCAAAGTTATCGAGACACGCCGCAATCAGGGTTATTTTGCGTCTGCTCGGCACCCTGGCCGGGGCGCAGGCCAGCGAGTCAGCGCTCGAGAAGTGGGTGCTCGACGATCGTCCGGCGTGGGTGCGGTTCGCGTTCCCGACGCTTGGCCGCCAGATACACCTGTGCGGTCCGCTGTGCCACGGTGTGCCAGTCGAAGTCGGACGTCAGGCGCTCGCGGGCGGCCACAGCCCGACGCTGGGCGGCATCTGGATCGTCGAGCACCGCACGTACCGCATCGGCGAGTGCGGCGACGTCGCGCGGCGGGAACGACAGCCCGGTCACACCGTCGATGACAGCCTCGCCGAGACCGCCCACAGTGGAGGTCGCCAGGGGAGTGCCGGCCGCGGCGGCCTCCAGTGCCACGATGCCGAACGGTTCGTAGTGGCTGGGCAGTACGGCAGCGTCGACGCGGTGCAGAAGTTTCAGTAGCTCATCGTGCTCGGCTCGTCCGGCGAACCGGATTGCCTTGAGCACCCTGTGCTTTCGAGCAAGCTCTACCAGCCAGTCCTGCTGGGTGCCGTCGCCGGCGATGGTCAGTGTGGTTCCCGGATGGGATCTCCGGATTCGAGGCAGGGCCGCGATTGCCTCATGCACGCCTTTCTCATACTCCAGGCGGCCGAAGTACAACAGTTCCGGCGGACCGGGATGCGGCTTGCGCAGTGCGAAAGGCCAACGCGTGGAGTCTATTCCGTTTGGGATGACGTTGATCTCGGCCAGTCCGGGGCCGAATAATTCGGAGATCTCATCGGCCATCGACGCCGAACATGCGATCAGCGAGTCCGACTCGCACGCCAGCCAGGATTCGCTGGCGTGCACCTGGCGGCTGATCGCACCGGATACCCATCCGGAATGCCGGCCCGCCTCGGTGGCGTGGATGGTGGAAACCATTGGCACATCGAAGAATTCGGCCAGGGCAATAGCGGGATGTGCCACCAGCCAGTCATGTGCGTGCACCACATCGGGCAGCCAGCCTTCGGCGTTCAAGCGCAGCCCGGCCCGGATCATGGCGTGGCCCATGGCCAGCGTCCAGGCCATCATGTCGGTGCCGAAGTCGAACTCGTGCGGGTCCTGTGCCGCGGCGATCACCCGCACAGCTTCGCGAACCTCATCGGAGGTCGGGTGGCTGGCGGGGTCGGTGCCGAACGGCTGACGTGACAGCACCACCACGTCGTGACCGTCGGCGGCCAGTGCGGTGGCCAGATGGTGCACGTGCCGGCCGAGGCCGCCGACGACCACCGGCGGGTACTCCCAGGACAGCATCAGGATTTTCATGCGCTCACCGGGGCAGCCGCCGGGCGTCCAGCGCCCCGAACAGCCCGTCGGCGCGGTTCCAGTTCTGGGCTAGGCGCGTGGCGGCCTCGCGGTGGCCACCGGAGAGCGCATCGGCGATCTCCCGGGTGGCGTGGGCATGCAGGTGCGCGCGGTAGCGGGCGTAGTCGGCAGCGGAGTCCTTGCTGACCATGAATGGCCAGTCGCTGGACACCGTCAGCA
>JAPLAO010000321.1 GCA_026393245.1 Mycobacterium sp.
CGTCAGTGGCGTGCAGGTGCAACGACTGCCCGTCAGCCAGAGGTGGACCGCCCCGGGACGGATCGTCCTCGGCTGAGCGAATCATGACCCGTTCCAGATACTCGGTGATGCCGTCGGCCGCAACGGCGGCGTCGATCCGGAATTCGGCGCCGAGGGCCAGTGCGGCGTCGGCCCGGTGCACGGCGGTCTCATGCAGACGTCGGCGGATCCACCACGCGGCCGGTCGCGATCCCAGGAAGGTCCACACCGGCGTCTGAGCGCCGGACTTTCCGACGGCGTCGACAAGTGCACGGACCCCGTCCTGCAGCCAGGCGATTTCGTTGTCCCGACCGGCCGGGGGCTTGCCCCCGGCCACCGTGCGAGGGTCGACGGGATCGGTTGCCTGATCGGCAACAATCTGTGCCGCCCACCTGTCGCCGCGTCCGACGTGGCGCATCAACTGCTCCAGTGACCATTCCGGACAGGTCGGCACCGTTGTCGACAGATCAGCGTTTCGAAACAGATCGGCGAATGAGGCGTTCTCCGCGATCAATGCCGTTGCGGTGTCCACGGCAGTGAACTTACGCCGGTGGCAATACCGGTACGAGTGGGGTCGTTGAAATGGCGGATTTGCTTGTGCCCGAGGCGGTTTCGGTGGGATCAGTCGGAGCGGCGCTGGTTGAGACCGAAGTCGGAGTCAAGACCGGTGTCGGTGTTGCGACCGGCGGCAGTGTTGAAACCGGTGTCGGTGTTGGCACCGGTGTCGACGAAGACGTGACTGCGGAGCTGGACTCCGGTACCGACGTCGACGTCGACGTTGCTGTTGATATTGACGTTGATGTTGATGTTGACGTCTGTTCCGGGGATGTGACCGGTGCGCGCGGCGTCGCGGTGCTGCGGACCGGGGGTTGGGTGATCTGCGGTAGAAGTTGCGGCAGGAGCTGAGGCAGGAGTTGGGGCAGAAGCTGCGGCAGGACCGGCTGAATGATCGGTGCCGGGGCGGCGGGGGCAGGCGCAGGAGCGGCGGGCGCAGGAATCACGGTGGGCGCCGCGGCAACAGGTGCGGCCGGGGCCGGTGCCGCCGGAGCCGGGGCCGGGGCCTGCGGTACGAAGGGGTGCAGCAACCTGAGGTGTCACGAAGACCGTGCGCGGAACCTCCTGCACCACCGGAACCGGATTCGCGATCGTCTCCGGTACCGCAGCCACTGGCTGATTGCTCGATACTGCAGCGCTCTCGTTCGGGACAACCCGCGACTCGGCGGCCGGCCGGATGGTGACAACGAGTGAGATCACCAAGGCGAACACCCCCACGACGAAGAGCGCCATCATCGCGCTGCCAAACAATAGGAACGGTTCACGTTCGGGCTCGATCGCTTCGGCGTCGTCATCCAGGTCGGTCGAGTGACCGTCGATGTAAACGGGGTACGCGTCGTCGGGCACCGCGCTGTATCCCAGGGGCATCACGGCCGCGCGCTGGGTAAGCCCGGCGACGGTGCGGGTGTCCCCTTTCGGCGCGATACCAACCGTCGAGGCCTCGAATCGGGGAGCGTTGACCGCCGCCAGTGCCGCACCGCGGGACAGTGCCAGTGCGGCGTCGTCGGGAACGTGCACCGGGAGGGTGGTGGCGGCGGCGAGCCTCGGTTTCAACGCGGCGACGTCGATACCGGAACCGACCACGAACACCGCCTGCGGCGCGTGGGCCAGACGTTCCAGGCCGGCCATCATGTTCTGCATCTCGACCACCGCGTCGGCGGCGTGCAGGCTTCGGCTGTCAACCCGGACCACCGCACCGTCGGCAATGCGCACAACCGCGAGCGTGGCGGTATCGCGTTCGAGGAACATCAACGCGGTGTGCTCACAACCGAGGGCCTGCCCGATCGCCTGTGCCAGTGCGCTCGCCGCGTGCAGTTCGGATACCAGGACGACGTCATCAATGTTGTTCGCCCGCAGGGCTTTCTTCAACTCGGCCGCTGCGGCGTGGTCGGACCATGCCACCCCGGTGGAGACGATGCGATGGGCACCCCCGACGGCACTGGCGCGGGTGCCGAGGATCCCCGCGATCACGTGTTCAGCGGCAGTGCCGGTGGTGAAGTTGACGCAGTGCTGGTCGACGGTGGCGCCGTTGGCGTCCTCGCCTTCGACGAGCACCATACGAACAGCCACGGGTGCCATCGACACACCGAGTACGACGTCCACGTGCCCCTCCGTTGGTTGAACCGCTGTACGGTTCATCGCCGCGGCGGGCGCCGGCGTTACAGCCGGACTATCCGGAGGTACGGATGAAGTTCAGATACGACTTGGACGGGGTCGGCCCGCGCTGGCCCTGGTACTTCGATCCGACCGAGGCGCTGCCGTAGGGGTGTTCGGCCGGGCTGGTCAGCCTCAGCAGGCACAGCTGGCCGATCTTCATCCCGGGCCACAGCGTGATGGGCAGGTTGGCGACGTTGGACAACTCCAGGGTGATGTGCCCGGAGAAGCCGGGGTCGATGAAGCCCGCGGTGGAGTGGGTCAGCAGGCCCAGCCGACCCAGCGAGGACTTGCCTTCCAGTCTGCCGGCCAGGTCGTCGGGCAGTGTGCAGCACTCGAGTGTCGATCCCAGCACGAACTCTCCGGGATGCAGCACGAAGGGCTCGCCCTCGACCGGCTGCACCATG
>JAPLAO010000259.1 GCA_026393245.1 Mycobacterium sp.
CACTATCTTCGGCAGCGGAGTGGCGGCGCTGATCCTCAAGCCGATGCAGGCCGCGCTCGACGATGGTGACCGCATCCACGCCGTCATCCGCGGCTCAGCGGTCAACAACGACGGCGCGATGAAGATGACCTACGCGGCACCCGCGGTGGCAGGCCAGGCGGAAGTCATCGCCGAAGCGCAAGCCGTCGCCGCTGTCGACGCTTCAACCATCGGTTACGTCGAGACGCATGGCACGGGCACGCCCTTGGGCGACCCGATCGAAATCGAAGCCCTGCGGCAGGCTTTTGATGCGGGCGAGGGTGAGCGGACCAGTCCGTGCGTGATCGGATCGGTGAAGTCGAACATCGGTCACCTTGATGCCGCATCCGGAGTCGTGGGTCTGATCAAGACCATCCTCTGTCTGAAGAACAAGGCGATCCCTCCGACGGTGCACTTCACGGCACCGAACCCAGAGTTACATCTGCAAAACACACCGTTTGTGGTCGCCGACTCGTACGTCGCATGGGAGTCGGACGCACCGCGACGGGCCGGGGTCAGTTCATTCGGTGTCGGCGGCACCAACGCGCACGTCGTAGTCGAGGAGGCTCCGGCGACGTCCCCGACGGGCCATACGCCGAGCGGCCCTCAGGTGCTGCTGTTGTCCGCCCACACCGCCGATTCGCTGCCGGACGCCAAGGCTGCCCTTGCGGCCGCGCTCGACACCGATGTTGACGTCGAGCTTGCCGACGTGGCATTCACGCTGGCGAACCGACGACTGCACGAGGTTCGCCTTGCCGCCGTTGTCGCAGATCGCGCGGACGCGGTCGCCGTGTTGGCCGCCGCCGAGCACGACAACGTATCTATCGGCACCTGCCCGCCTGGCATTGCCCCTGGCGCACAGCGGGTCGCCTTCATGTTTCCCGGCCAGGGAGCTCAGCACGTCGGCATGGCCCGCGGCCTCTACGACTCCGAGCCGGTGTTCCGAGAGATCTTCGACCAGTGCGCCGCCGGCTTCGCTGCGGAACTGGGCATCGACCTCAAGGTAGAGGTGTTCGAGGGGGCCTCGTTGGAGCCCACCGATCTGGCCCAGCCCGCCCTGTTCGCCGTGGAATATGCTCTGGCGCAACTGATCATCTCGTACGGGGTATCCCCGACGGCACTGGCCGGCCACAGCATCGGCGAACTCGTGGCTGCCACCGTGGCCGGAGTTTTTGACCTGGATTCGGCGATCAAGGCCGTTTCGACGCGGGCACGTCTGATGCACACCGCCCCGGCGGGTGCCATGGTGGCTGTGGCCTCGAGTCCCGACGACATCGCGGCCCACCTGACCGCGGACATCGACCTCGCCGCTGTCAACGAGTTCGGCAGCTGCGTGATCGCCGGGCCCGACGAGGCGATTCGCGAATTCACCAACCGTTGCGCCGCCGAGGGCATCGTGGCCCGTCGCGTCCGGACGTCCCACGGGTTCCATTCGCAGTCAATGGATTCGGTGCTCGCCCCGTTCGCGGAGTTCCTGTCCACCCTGACTTTGCGTGCGCCGTCAATCCCGATGCTGTCCAACGTGACCGGCACCTGGATGACCGACGACGAGGCGACCGATCCGAATCGCTGGGCCCGGCACATTCGGTCCACCGTGCGGTTCGCCGACGAAGTCGCCACCCTGCTCGGCGATGCCCACCGGGTGCTTGTCGAGGTGGGACCGGGCGGGAGCCTGACTGGATCGGCCGTGCGGATGCCCGGGTGGTCGGACACCCACCGCGCGGTTCGCCTGATGCGCCACCCCGCACAGACTCGCGACGACCGGGATGCCTTCCTGCTCGCACTGGGGCAGTTGTGGTCCGCCGGAGTGGACGTGGATTGGCAGAAGCGCTACGGCGATGACCCGCGTCGCGTCACCCTGCCCGGTTACGCCTTTGCCCGACAGCGCTATTGGATCGATCCGGATTCGACCGCCGTGCGCAAACCGGTTGAGTCGGGCTCCGATTCGACTGCCGATAGCCAATCGGTGAACGGCCCCGATGGCGCGCCGGCTGACGCCCGCACGCAGATGCAGAGCACACTGGGGCGGATCTGGTCGCAATGTCTGGGTGTGGAATCTGTCGCGCCGGGTGACAACTTCTTCGAACTCGGTGGCGATTCGCTGGTTGCGATCGGCGTCGCGATGACCGCGTCCCACGAAGGTGTCGAACTCACTCCGCAGGACCTCTACGACAACGCAACCCTCGGTGCCCTGGCCGACACCCTGGTCGCCCGCTATGCCTTCGGCGGGTTGTCCAGCCAGGACGCCGGCAACCTCAATCCTCCCGTCCCGCCGAACATCCTGCGGTTCCTCGACAGTGGCCTATCGCAGCCCGGGCGTTGGCGGGTGCCGCTGGTGCTGCGCCTGGACTCCCGGGTGAGTGCGCAGGACGCCACAGCCGTCTTGACGGCGATCATCAATCATCACGATGCGTTGCGGATGCGGATAGTCGACCGAGCAGGGGTGTGGGAGCAGCAGATCGCCGATCCTGCGGAGTTCACCGGTCTGACCGAGGTGGCCTTGCCCGCAGAAGCCGTACCCGGCGCACCGCAGGAGCGAGAAGCCTTGCACGCCATCGTCTCCGCGGCCGTAGAGCAGGACCTTGGCAGCGCGCCATTGACGGCCACCTATGTCGTGGGTGCCGGTGCAGGTCCGCGTTTCCTGGTGCTCACCGTGCACGGCATCGTCGACGACCCGATATCCCGAGAGGTGTTGGTGACCGACCTGTTAACCGCGTTCGGGCAGCGGATGGCCGGCAGTGACATCGCACTGGAGCCGGCGTCTACGAGCTGGCGGGACTGGTCGCAGCGCTGCGCGGCGCTCGCCGCGCACCCCGGCGTGCTCGACCAGCGAGGCTACTGGGTCGACAACGAGGCGACCGCTTCGGTGCGGCTGGCCGAAGCAGGGGATTCGAGCACGCCAGGAGCGGACGATCTGGTCAGAGTGGCCACCGCCCTGACACCTGAACAGACCTCGCAGGTCGACAATGCGCGCCGCATACTGCAGGCCTCGACCGAAGAGATCCTGTTGGCAGCACTGGCGCGCAGCCTGGCAGTCACCGTGGGTGACGGCGTGGCCAGTGTCGACCTCGCCGGCACCGGACGATCCGTGCTGCGGCCGGATGTCGACTTCCGCAGGACGATCGGCTGGTTCTCCACGATCTACCCGATCAAGCTCCCCTGCATAGGCGACCAGGGCGCCAGCGCGACGCAACTCCTCACGGAGGTGAGTCACGCACTCAAGGCGGTGCCGCATCACGGGATCGGGTACGGACTGTTGCGATACCTGCATGCACCCACCGCGGGGCTGCTGGGCGCCGCCGGCGGGGCGCAGATCTACCTCTCCTACCTCGGGATGATCCCCGAATGGCAGGAGAGCGACGCGCTCGTCCAGTTTGACACTGACAGCGAACTCACTGTCCGCGAAACCGTACCGGGCTTGGGCCATCCGCTTGAGTTGCGGACCTACCGGTACGGCGGCGTGCTACACGTGGATTGGTGGTACGACAAACGACGGGTGTCCGGCGACACCATTAATGCTCTGGCGCAACAGCTTCCAGCAACAATGGCCGCACTGATCGGTGAAGCATTTTCCGGGGACGGGGCTGAAGCCGAGGACGAGGACGAGGCTATGACCCTGGTGGATCTGTCCGCGGCCGTTTTCGACGATGACGAGTAGCCGTGCGATCTTCGATCAATGGATTTTAAGAGGGAAGGTTAACGGGTGTTCGGCTCAACGCAGATCCGCTATCTGTCGCCAAGCGAGGAGTTCTACGCTAAAGCCGAGAACTTCATCGGTCTCACTCTGACTCTGAGCGGTCCGGTGGACGTGGCCGCGATGACGGAGGCATTCGACACACTGCTGCGGGTCCACCCCGCCCATGCCGGTCATCTCGAACGCGGCGCCGACGGCAGGCACCAGATCATGGTCGACGATTATGAGCAC
>JAPLAO010000165.1 GCA_026393245.1 Mycobacterium sp.
GCTAAGAGGTGGGCAAGTGCACTGTGTGTCCGGAAAGCGCAGACATCCGGCTTGATCCGATGGCCGGCCTCAGTGCCCGAGCCGGCTTGATCCGATGGCCGGCCTCAGTGCCCGAGCCGGCTTGATCCGATGGCCGGCCTCAGTGCCCGAGCCGGCCGCGACCCATGCGGAGCAGCAGCATCGCCAGGTCCTTGCCGTCGGCGCCGAGATCGCTGTAGCGCTCGATGACCTTCATCTCCCGGCTGTGCACCAAGCGGGTTCCGCCGGAGGCCATCCGGACCTTGCCGATCACCTGCGAAACCTCGGTGCGGCGCTTCACGGCCGCCAGGATCTCGGCGTCGAGTCGGTCGATCTCGATGCGCAGCGCGTCGATATCGGGTTCAGCGTCGACCGTCATGTCATTCTCCTCGTGTGGGTGTTGTGGTGTCATTGAGCCGGGTGGTGTCATCGGTCCGGGCCTCACACAAGAAACGAGCCCCGGATCCGTTTGCGGACCGCGGGGCTCTCGGGTTCGAGCAGCTACACCACCGCGGGTACCGCAAACCGGTACCCGCTAAAAAATCGCTGTAGCTGCCATGCAGTTAGCACTCACCGAGTGTGCCACTCCGACGGCTGCGGGTGCAAAAAAATCGTCGGCAAACGGCGGTAAGTTAGTCCTGACATGAGTGTTCACCCGACTGACGCCACAGCCTCCGCCGAGGCGGCCGAACTCCTCGACGGGCTCAACCCCGAACAGTGCCGGGCCGTGCTGCACCAGGGATCGCCGCTGTTGATCGTGGCCGGCGCCGGCTCGGGCAAGACGGCGGTGCTGACCCGGCGGATCGCCTACCTGTTGGCGGCCCGCGATGTCGGGTCGGGTCAGGTCCTGGCAATCACGTTCACCAATAAAGCCGCCGCGGAGATGCGCGAACGGGTGGCCCAACTCATCGGGCCGCGGGCCCGCACCATGTGGGTGTCGACGTTCCACTCCACGTGCGTGCGGGTCCTCCGGAACCAGGCCTCGCTGCTGCCCGGGCGCAACTCCAACTTCTCGATCTACGACGCCGACGATTCCCGTCGGCTGCTGCTTATGGTCGGCCGCGATATCGGTATCGACGTCAAGCGGTACTCGCCGCGGCTGCTGTCCAATTCGATCTCCAACCTCAAGAACGAGTTGGTCACGCCCGAACAGGCGGTGGCCGCGCTGGAACCGGACGGCGACGAACTCGCTCGGATCGTTGCCGAGGTGTACGCGGAGTACCAGCGTCGTCTGCGGACCGCGAATGCCTTCGACTTCGACGACTTGATCGGCGAGACCGTCGCAGTGCTGCAGAACTATCCGCAGATTGCGCAGTACTACCGCCGTCGTTTCCGCCACATCCTGGTGGACGAATACCAGGACACCAACCATGCACAGTACGTATTGGTGCGCGAACTCGTCGGCGTCGGAGCTTCGGACGTCGATCAGGTGCCGCCTGCGGAGCTGTGCGTAGTGGGTGACGCCGATCAGTCCATTTACGCATTCCGCGGCGCGACGATCCGCAATATTGAGGATTTTGAGCGCGACTTCCCGAGTGCCACAACGATTCTGCTCGAACAAAACTACCGTTCAACCCAGAATATTCTGTCGGCGGCCAACTCGGTGATTTCGCGCAATTCGGGCCGGCGCGAGAAGAGGTTATGGACCGACGCAGGCGACGGCGATCCGATCGTCGGCTACGTCGCCGACAACGAACATGATGAGGCCAGGTTTATCGCGGGAGAGATCGATGCGCTCGCTGATCGTGGCGATATCACCTATAACGACGTCGCGGTCTTCTACCGCACCAACAACTCGTCGCGGTCGGTGGAAGAGGTCTTCATTCGCGCCGGCATCCCGTACAAGGTGGTCGGCGGCGTTCGGTTTTACGAGCGCAAGGAGATTCGCGATATCGTCGCCTACCTCCGGGTGCTGGACAACCCGGGCGACACGGTAAGCCTGCGGCGCATCCTCAACACCCCGCGCCGCGGTATCGGGGACCGCGCCGAGGCATGCGTCGCCGTGTACGCCGAAGGTGCCGGCGCTACGTTCGCCGATGCGCTTCGCGCCGCGGCCGAGGGCAAGGTGCCGATGCTCAACTCTCGCTCGGAGAAGGCGATCGCGGGTTTCGTGGACCTGCTCGACGAGTTGCGTGGACGCCTCGATGACGAACTGGGCAACGTCGTCGAGGCGGTACTGGACCGTACTGGCTATCGCACCGAGTTGGAGTCCTCTAACGATCCGCAGGACCTGGCCAGGCTGGACAACCTCAACGAATTAGTCAGCGTCGCACACGAATTCAGTATCGACCGGGCTAATGCCGCAGCGCTGGAAACCGAACTCGATACCGAAGACGCCGATGTCGCGCAGACCGGCATACTTGCCGAATTCCTGGAAAGGGTGTCGCTGGTCGCCGACTCCGACGACATTCCCGAGAACGATTCCGGTGTGGTCACCCTGATGACCCTGCACACCGCCAAGGGCCTGGAGTTCCCGGTCGTGTTCGTTACCGGCTGGGAGGACGGCATGTTCCCCCATATGCGCTCACTCGGCGATCCGGTGGAACTCAGCGAGGAGCGCCGACTGGCCTACGTCGGAATCACCCGGGCACGTCAGCGGCTCTATCTCAGCCGGGCCAAGGTGCGATCCTCGTGGGGGCAGCCGATGCTCAACCCGGAGTCGCGCTTCCTGCGCGAGATTCCCGAGGATCTCATCGACTGGCGTCGCACGGACCCGGGTCCCGGTCCGGGCCAGTCGTTCAGCGCGCCGGTCGCCGGCCGGTTCGGCCCGCCGCGCCCGGCGCCGACGAGTGCGGGCAAGCGCCCACTGCTGGTGTTGGCGCAGGGTGATCGGGTCAACCACGACAAGTACGGCCTCGGACGCGTCGAAGAAGTGTCCGGCGCCGGGGAGTCGGCGATGTCGCTCATCGACTTCGGCAGTGCGGGCCGAGTGAAGCTGATGCATAACCACGCACCGTTGCAGAAGCTGTGAACGCGCGGCGACCGACGGCGCCGGGGCGCTAGCCGGTGTAGGGGCCGACGGAAACGCCGCGGGTGGCGAGCCACGACACCGGGTCAGTCGGATTGGTACCGCCGAGTAGCACCGAGAAGTGCAGGTGCGGGCCGGTGGAATTGCCGCGCGTGCCGATCGTGGCGATCTGGTCGCCGGCGAACACCCGTTGGCCGACTTGGACATCCCAGGTGTTGACGTGGCCGTAGCGCGTCACGGTGCCATCGGAGTGACGGATCAGCACCCAGGCGCCGTAGCCGGAATTGGTGGGCCCTGCCTCCTTGACGATGCCGTCGGAGGCGGCGTAAATCGGCGTACCGATGGGGCCGGCCAGGTCGACTCCGTCGTGCAGTGCGCCCCAGCGGTAACCGAAGCCCGACGTGAAGAGGCCCCGGGCGGGCAGGACGAACAGTGGGCGTTGCAACCGGGCTTCCCGGACGGAGCGCTCGGTGGCATAGGCGACGCCCCTGGCCAGTTCCTCGGCGTGCACTGCCGCGTCGGCCACCGGCGGGACCGCGATCAACTGCACGCCGCGCAATTCGGCGCCCGGCATGCCTTCCATCGGCGCGCGCTCGGAGGCCAGCACCGTACGGGTTGTGGTGACGACCTCGTGCTGGGCAGTCATGGTGGTGTAGGCGGCAGCCGCGGTCGCGCCGACAGCCATCGCCGCGATGAGCACGCGCCCCCGAGCGGCACTCGTCGGCTGCCGACGATGCTGCGGCGTGCGGGGCAGAATGTCGGTGTCCTCGGTATTGGAGTACCGGGGCCGTTCGGCGCGGGGTACGGCTGCGCCCGTCATACCGTCCGCCTCCGGCGCGTCCACGACCGTGGGGTTCGTGGAGTCCGGGGCTGCAACCGACCTAAGCTGAGTCAAAACCAAGTCCTCTAGTTCGTGACCAAAGCGTTATCTGGAACCCGAACGGTAACCAAATTGAGACCAAAGTGGCAAGCCATCCGTAATCAACCCGCACTTTTGTGACTTGAATCACCCCGGCCGACCGGGCGGGATTAGTTGGGGTGGGTGGGTCGTACGGGCTGCTGGACTGTAGATACAGTTCCCCCCGAAGCGCTTCGTCACATGACCCGACAGACAGTGGAGCCGATGGACCTTTTCGAGTACCAAGCCAAGGAGCTGTACACCAAACACCACGTCCCCACCACGCCGGGACGGGTCACCGAATCGGCCGAGGGCGCCAAATCCATCGCCGAGGAGATCGGTCGGCCGGTGATGGTCAAAGCCCAGGTCAAAGCCGGCGGGCGCGGTAAAGCCGGTGGCGTGAAGTACGCCGCCACTCCAGAAGACGCCTACACCCATGCCCAGAACATCCTGGGTCTGGATATCAAGGGGCACATCGTGAAGAAGCTGCTGGTCGCCGAGGCCAGCGATATCGCCGAGGAGTACTACCTCTCCTTCCTGCTCGACCGGGCCAACCGGACCTATCTGGCGATGTGCTCAGTGGAGGGCGGCATCGAGATCGAGGAAGTTGCCGCAACCAAGCCGGAACGCCTGGCAAAGGTGCCCGTCAACGCGGTGCGGGGTGTTGACCTTGCACTCGCTCGCTCGATCGCCGAACAGGGCCACCTGCCGGCCGAGGTGCTCGACGCCGCGGCGGTAACCATCGCCAAGCTCTGGGAGGTGTTCGTCGCCGAGGACGCCACCCTGGTCGAGGTCAACCCACTGGTGCGCACACCCGACGATCAGATCCTGGCACTTGACGGCAAGGTCACCCTGGACGGTAACGCCGATTTCCGGCACCCCGACCATGCCGCCTTCGAGGATGCCGACTCCACCGATCCGCTAGAGCTGAAGGCGAAACAGAACGATCTGAACTACGTCAAACTCGACGGACAGGTCGGCGTGATCGGCAACGGTGCCGGTCTGGTGATGTCGACCCTGGACGTGGTCGCTTACGCCGGAGAGAGGCACGGCGGCGTCAAGCCCGCCAACTTCCTCGACATCGGTGGTGGCGCATCGGCTGAGGTGATGGCCGCCGGCCTGGATGTCATCCTGGGCGACAAACAGGTCAGGAGCGTTTTCGTGAACGTCTTCGGCGGGATCACCGCCTGCGACGCGGTGGCCAGCGGCATCGTCAAGGCACTGCAGATGCTCGGTGCCGATGCCAACAAGCCGCTTGTGGTTCGCCTTGACGGCAACAACGTCGAGGAGGGCCGACGCATTCTCGCTGAGGCCAACCATCCCTTGGTGACGCTCGCCGCGACCATGGATGAAGGCGCTGATAAAGCCGCAGAACTCGCCGCCGCTGCCGGAAAGGACGCATAGTCGTGTCGATTTTTCTGAACAAGCATTCCAAGGTCATCGTGCAGGGCATCACCGGCGGCGAGGCCACCAAGCACACCGCGCTGATGCTCAAGGCGGGCACCCAGGTGGTCGGCGGTGTCAACGCCCGAAAAGCCGGAACGACGGTGGTGCACAAGGACAAAGCCGGCAACGACATCGAGCTTCCGGTATTCGGCTCGGTCGCCGAGGCGATGAAGAAGACCGGCGCCGACACCTCGATCGCGTTCGTACCGCCGCAGTTCGCCAAAGACGCGATCATTGAGGCGATCGACGCACAGATCCCACTGCTGGTGGTCATCACCGAGGGAATTCCGGTGCAGGACAGCGCTTATGCGTGGGCCTACAACCTGGATAGGGGGAATAAGACCCGGATCATCGGACCCAACTGCCCGGGCATCATCACACCGGGCGAGGCACTGGTCGGCATCACCCCGGCAACCATCACCGGTAAGGGCCCCATCGGTCTGGTGTCGAAGTCCGGGACGCTGACCTATCAGATGATGTACGAACTCAGGGATTTAGGATTTTCCACTGCAATCGGTATCGGTGGCGACCCGGTGATCGGCACCACCCATATCGACGCCATCGCGGCGTTCGAGTCCGATCCCGAAACCAAGCTCATCGTGATGATCGGTGAGATCGGCGGCGATGCCGAGGAGCGCGCAGCCGATTACATCAAGGCCAACGTCACCAAGCCGGTTGTCGGATACGTGGCGGGCTTCACCGCCCCGGAAGGCAAGACCATGGGACACGCGGGCGCTATCGTGTCGGGCTCGTCGGGGACCGCCGCGGCTAAGCAGGAGGCACTCGAAGCTGCCGGGGTCAAGGTGGGCAAGACGCCGTCGGCCACTGCGGCGCTGGCACGGGAGATCCTCCAGGGTCTATGACGCACAGGGTGCGGTGCCTGTGAACGCGGTCGATCCACGCACGCCGGTCCTCGTCGGGGTCGGGCAGTTCACCGAACGCATCGACGAACCCGGTTACCGCGGCATGTCCTCGGTGGAACTCGCGACGGCCGCGGCATCGGCCGCGCTGGTCGATACCGGGGCCGATCCGGCCGCCGTCGCGGGTGCCATTGACACCGTCGTCGGCCTCCGTCAGTTCGAGATCTCCGGCCGGGGCATGGCGACGCTGGGATGTTCCACGAACTATCCGCGTTCGGTTGCCCAGCGCATCGGAGCCGCACCGGCGCGCGCGGTGCTGGAACCCATTGGCGGCCAGGGGCCCCAACATGTGATCACCGAGTTCGCCGCGGCGATCGCAGCGGGCGAGTCGGACGTCGTCATGGTGTTCGGCTCCGAGAATGGTTCCACGCTGAGGACATTCGCCAAGGCCGGGACGGACAAGCCGGACCACTCCGAGACCGTCGAGGGTCAACTCGAGGACCGTGGCTACGGATACGAGGGATTGTTCAACGACTACACCGTGGCGCACGGACTGCTCGGAGCGCCCGCCCAGTACGGACTTCTGGAGAATGCCCGCCGCGGACGGGTGGGATTGAGCACGCCCGACTACCGGTGGGCGATGGCCGAACTGTTCGCCCCGTTCACCGCAGTTGCCGCTACAAACCCGTATTCGTCCTCACCGGTGGCGCGCACCGTCGACGAGATCCGCACGGTAAGTGCCGATAACCGGATGATCTGTGATCCGTATCCGCGACTGTTGGTGGCGCGAGATCAGGTGAATCAGGGCGCGGCTGCGGTGCTGATGTCAATCGAAGCCGCACGCCGGCTTGGGGTGCCCGAGCAGCAGTGGGTCTACCTGCGTGGGCACGCCGATGTGGTGGACCAGCCATTACTGGACCGCGCCGACCTCAGTTACAACTCGGCGTCGATCCTCGCAGTGCAGGAGGCGCTGGCGGTGGCGGGCGTAGGCATCGACGACATCAAAACCTTCGACCTCTACAGCTGCTTTCCGGTGCCGGTGTTCAACTTCTGCGACGGTATGCGCCTGGCCACCGATGACCCGCGCGGACTGACACTCACCGGTGGACTGCCGTATTTCGGTGGGCCCGGCAATGGTTACTCCCTGCACGGAATCGTCGAGACGGTTGGCGAAATGCGTTCCACGCCAGGAGCGTTCGGTCTGGTTGCCGCGAATGGCGGAATCATGAGTAAGTACTCGGTGGGGGTGTACTCCACGGAAGCGGCCGAGTGGAAGGCCGACGACAGCGCACGCTTGCGCGAGTCCGTCGCCGCCCGCCCCGCGGTGCCGATCACCGAACATCCCGACGGGGCAGCCACCATCGAGACCTACACCGTTCGTTACGACTGGCCGACGCGCACCGGCATCATCATCGGCCGACTCGACTCCGACCACAGCCGATTCATGGCGCTGACGGATGATCCCGAACTTCTCGAATTACTCACCGATGGTGAGCCCCTGGGTACCGGCATCCGGGTTCGGCCACAGGAGAAGGTGAACCGGGCCGTGCCGGCCTGACCCTGCCGAGCTCCACGCCAGGTGTCGCATAACGCCGCGGAAAAGCTTGATTGTTTCGGTCCGCCGGTGACCCGGTTGTGGTCCAGACTCGGTGCATGCCGGGACTGCCCTCGAATCATCTGACCTTCGCGCGGGCGTCGCTGGCCGCCTACGGTCGTGCCACTGATTCGTCGTTGCGGCTGCTCAGCCTCTCGGAAAACGCCACGTACCTCGTTGACGATGACGAGCCGATGGTGCTGCGGGTGCATCGGCCCGGCTATCACCCGCTGGACGCAATCCGCTCGGAACTGGCGTGGATGCAGGCGCTTCGCACCGAAACGCCCGTCGCCACCCCCGAACTCATCTGCGCACGAGACGGCAGCGATGTGGTGACGGCCGAGGTCGACGGTGCGGTACTGCATGTCGATGCGGTGAGCTACATCCCGGGCCGTACGGCCGAGGAGGATCCGGATGCCGTCGGCTTCGACGAATTGGGCCGACTGACCGCGATCATGCACGACCACGCCCGGTACTGGACGGTGCCGGCCGGCTTCACCCGGTTCCGGTGGGACCTGGAGACCATCCTGGGACCACAGGCACGGTGGGGAAACTGGCGGCTGGCGCCCGGACTCACCGAGTCCGACCGGGACTGGATCAGCCGGGCCGCAGCGGATATCAGCGTACGACTGACGGAATTCGGCTGCGGGACAGATCGTTTCGGGCTCATTCATGCCGATCTAAGGCTGGCGAATCTGATGATTGATCCGTCCGAGCCGGGCAGTGGTATCACCGTGATCGACTTCGACGACTGCGGTTGGTCCTGGTATCTCGCCGACCTCGGTGCGGCCATCTCGTTCATCGAGGACGTCCCTGCCGGCGAGCGGATCATCTCCGATTGGCTGACCGGATATCTCGACGTCGGCACCATCGCGTCGGATCATCTAGAACTGATACCGGCATTCGTCATGATGCGCCGGATCATGCTCACCGCGTGGATCGGATCACACTTCGACGCCGACGCCGCGATCGGCGTCGGCGAGGACTTCGCCACCAACACCGCGCGGCTCGCCGAGCGTTATCTACATGACCGCTCGTGGTTGCGCGAGGCGATCTTCGGATCTCGACGCTGAGAACGAGTAGGGGATGATCTGAAGGCCAATGATCTGAATACAATTGCCCTGGCCACCAAGGGCCCTAGCTGTCACGCCATCGCGGCGAGCTTGCCCGCCAGCCGTTCCACGTAGGCGGCGACCTCGTCGGTCGACTTGTCGGGCAGTCCGAACAGAACCTCGGTGACCCCGATCTGCCTCCAGTGCGCAAGCTTCTCGGCCACCGGTTTGAAGTCCAGCGCGACGATCTGCGGGGCGCCCTCGCGTCCGGCCTCGGCCCAGGACTGCTTGAGCACCTTCACCGGTTCGTCGATGTCGAAATCGCGCGGGGTGGTGATCCAGCCGTCGGCCGAACGCGCGATCCACGCGAAGTTCTTCTCGGTGCCGGCCGCCCCGACAAGCACCGGAATGTGGGCTTGCACCGGTTTGGGCCAGGCCCAACTCGGTCCGAAGTTGACGAACTCGCCTTCGAATGAGGCCTCTGCACTAGTCCAGAGTTCACGCATTGCCTCGACGTATTCGCGCAGCATCGTGCGGCGCCGGCCCGGCGGAACCTTATGGTCGGCGAGTTCGTCGGTGTTCCAGCCGAACCCGACGCCGACGCTGACCCGGCCCCCGGACAGATGGTCGAGGGTGGCAATCGTTTTCGCCAGGCTGATCGGGTCGTGTTCGACGGGCAGTGCGACGGCCGTGGACAGCCGGACCCGGGAGGTGACGGCCGCCGCCGTGGCCAGGCTGACCCACGGATCTAGCGTGCGCATGTAGCGGTCGTCGGGCAGCGATTCGTCACCGGTCGTCGGGTGCGCGGCTTCCCGCTTCACCGGGATGTGGGTGTGCTCGGGTACGTAGAAGGTCGCAAAGCCGTGATCATCGGCGAGCTTCGCCGCCGCCGCCGGAGTGATCCCGCGATCGCTGGTGAAAAGAACGAGCCCGTAATCCATTCACAGATTAGAACGTGTTCCAGTACCGGGGGCAAGCTGCGGCCTGCGCTGACACGCCCGGTGTCGGCCGCGCGCAGACGGTGGTGCGATAGCGTGAGGCCATGACTTACCCACCCACCAATCCCGGCTACCCAACGCCGCAGCAGCCAGGCGGCTATGGTGCCCCGACTGCGCCGGCGTACCCGGCGCCGGTGGCCGGGCCCAGCAAGTTGCCGATGATCTTGACCACGGGTGTGGTGGCGTTGGGTCTGGCCGCCTACCTGGCAAGCTTCGGTCCGCTGTTGAGCATCAACACCAATGTCGGTCCGTTCGGCGGAGCCGAGTTCACCGCCAGTGGCCTGAGCTACTGGACCGTGGCCGCGCTTCTTGCCGCTCTGCTGGCCGCGGTGGGCCTGCTGCCCAAATCTAAGAATTACTCCGCCGTGGTCGCGGTGACCGCGGTGCTGGGTGTGCTGCTCGCCCTCGGCCAGGTATTCAACCGGCCGAAGGGATTCTCGATCGGCTGGGCGCTGTGGCTGGTGTTGGTCTTCACCCTGCTGCAGGCGATCGCAGCGGTGGCCGCATTGCTGTTCGAGTCGGGTGTTCTCACGCCGCCGGCGCCGCGTCCCCGTTATGAACAGTACGGCCAGTACGGGCCTCCGCCCGGTGGGTATTACGGGCAGCCGGGAGGCCACGGTCCGGCGCAGCGGCCCGGCTATCCGACGCAGTACCCGGGCGGCTACCCCACGGCGCCGGTGACAGGTGGGGCAGGTGGGTACGCCCCCCTCGACGGCCCGGTCGATGACTCCCCGGAGACTCCGCCTACCGGGTTCGCCAGCTATTCGCCGTCGGCCGCGGCCGTCTCAAGCCAACCGCCAATGTCCTCAGAGCCGCCGTCGGGTCCGACGTCGTCGTCCTGACCGGGCGTCGCACGCCACTCGCCTGAAACCGCGCGACGAGTGAGACCGATCCAGGGCAGGCTACCAACGACAGCCGGCCTTCCACAGCCCCGAGACCTTGTTCGGGTGGCTTTCGGCCCGTCGCTGGTGGCGCTTGTCGTCATCGCCGCGGTCACCCTTGTCCAACTCGTCGTCGCCAATAGCGATCTCACCGGAACTCTGGGTGCGGTTGCCAGCATGTGGTTGGCAGTGCATCTGGTGCCGGTCTCGATCGGCGGGCAGCAGTTGGGTGTGCTGCCGCTGGCGCCGGCCGCGCTGATGGTTTGGGCTACTGCGCGCGGCACCGCGCAGATCACCCCGCCGCGCGGCTCATGGTTCGTCGTGCGCTGGATCGTCGGGTCCGCACTCGGCGGACCACTCCTCATTGCGGCGATCGCGCTTGCCGTCGTGCACGACGCAGCGTCGGTTCTTACCGTATTACAGACGCCAAATGCGTTGCGCGCCTTTGCCGGAGTGCTTGCGGTGCACGGACTTGGCACGCTGATCGGGGTCGGATCGAGGGTCGGACGACGCGAACTGGCGAGGTTCGGCCTGCCGAGTTGGCTGACCGACACCGTGCGCCCGGCGATAGTCGGAATCGCCGCGTTGCTGGCGCTCTCGTGCGCGGTCGTCGCGGCGTCGCTGGTGGTGCATTGGGGGACCATGCACCAACTGTTCGGCATCACCGACTCGTTCTTCGGCCAGCTGAGCCTGGCCCTGATGTCGCTGCTGTACCTGCCCAACGTGGTGGTGGGTGCGTCGGCGATCGCGGTGGGCTCCAGCGCCCACATCGGCTTCGCGACGTTCAGCGCTTTCACCGTGTTCGGTGGCGATATCCCGGCGTTGCCGATCCTGGCTGCCGCGCCCACTCCGCCCCTGGGGCCGGTGTGGGTAGCCCTGTTGATCATCGGCGCGGCCGCGGGTGTGGCGATCGGCCAGCAGTGCGCACGTCGCCCACTGCCGCTTCCGACCGCGTTCGCCAAACTTGCGGTGGCCGCACTGTTGGCGGCGATAAGCCTGGCCCTGCTGGGCGCCGCCGCCGGTGGCGAGTTGGGTAATTTTGGCCTCGTCGGCGTCGACCAGTCGACGTTCGCGCCCGGAGCGTTCCTCTGCTTCTTCGTCATCGGCGGTCTGACCGTGGTGATGGCCGGCGGCGTCAGCCCCCGGCCCAGGCAGGTGGTGCGCCCGGTGGAAGCCACATCGGTGCAGGCCGACGATCAGTCCGAGCCGATGACTGACACCCCGGACCTCGAAGCACCTGGGGACCTCGCAGCACCTGGGGACCTCGAAGCACCTGGGGATCTCGAAGCTGAGCGTGCGTCCACGGCGGACAATGACAAGCAATCCCGCCCTGAGCGCACACTCGACGAAACTGAATCCGAATCTGCGGCCGAGCCCGAGCCGGTTGCCGAGCCGGAACCCGAGCCTGAACCCGGCCCGCCGCCGCCCCCGGTGAAGCCGGCGCCGGATGCCGAGGACGTGGAGGATCTGATGTTCGTCGACGACGATATCGAGGCGAGTCGCCGACCGCGCCGACCCCAACCGCCTGCCAGCACCGGTTAACAGGCCCCCGCTAGGCTCATCGCCGTGCCAGAATCCATCCGCGTGCCGCCGAGTGCGCAGGCGCGACTGGTGGTGCTGGCCTCGGGGACCGGTTCGCTGCTGCGGTCGCTGCTCGAGGCTGCCGTCGGCGACTATCCGGCTCGGGTCGTCGCCGTCGGAGTCGACCGCGACTGCCCGGCCGAACACATCGCGGCCGCCGCGCAGATCCCGTCCTACCGCGTGCGACTCGGTGATCATCCGGACCGCCGCGCCTGGGACGCCGCGCTGACCGCGGCCACTGAGCAACACGCACCCGACCTGATCGTATCGGTGGGTTTCATGAAAATACTTGGACCGGTGTTCCTTTCGCGTTTCCTGGGTCGGGTGGTCAACACGCATCCGGCATTGCTGCCGGCCTTTCCGGGAGCGCATGCGGTTCCCGAAGCGCTCGATTACGGCGTCAGGGTCACCGGTTGCACCGTGCACCTGGTGGACGCCGGAGTGGATACCGGTCCGATTCTGGCTCAGCGCGCGGTCGAGGTGCGCGACGGCGATGATGAACAACAACTGCACGAACGGATCAAGGTGGTCGAGCGACGACTGCTGGTGGACGTGCTGGCTGCACTGGCGACCCACGGTGTGGTCTGGACTGGACGAAAGGCAACCCTGGGAATGATGCAACCATGACGGCGCAGACGTTGATCGGGCGCAGGCCCATCCGACGAGCACTCATCAGTGTTTACGACAAGAGCGGACTGATCCCGCTCGCCAAGGGTTTGCACGAGGCCGGGGTGGAACTCGTCTCCACCGGTTCGACCGCGAAAACGATTGCCGACAAGGGGATTCCGGTCACTCCGGTCGAGACCGTCACAGGCTTCCCCGAGATACTCGACGGGCGCGTGAAGACACTGCATCCCCATGTTCACGCCGGACTGCTGGCTGACACCCGCAACCCCGAACACGTCGCCGCGCTTGAGCGCCTGAAGATCGAACCCTTCGACCTCGTCGTGGTCAACCTGTATCCGTTCAGCGAAACGGTGGACTCCGGTGCTGAGATCGACGAGTGCGTCGAGCAGATCGACATCGGTGGGCCGTCAATGGTGCGCGCCGCCGCCAAGAATCACGCCAGCGTCGCAGTGGTGGTGGAACCGCTGGGCTACGACGGCGTGCTCGCCGCAGTGCGGGGCGGTGGGTTCACACTGGAGGAACGAAAGAAGTTGGCGTCGTTGGCGTTTCGCCACACTGCAACCTATGACGTCGCGGTGGCGAGCTGGATGGGTTCCACTTTGGCGCCGGAGGAGGGGAGCGCACCGGAGTTTCTTCCGCCGTGGTTCGGTCGCAGTTGGCGCCGCACCTCGGTGCTGCGCTACGGCGAGAACCCCCACCAGCAGGCGGCGCTCTACAGCGATGACAGCGGCTGGCCCGGCCTGGCTCAAGCTGAGCAACTGCACGGAAAAGAGATGAGCTACAACAACTTCACCGACGCCGACGCGGCGTGGCGGGCCGCCTTCGATCACCAGCAGATCTGTGTGGCCATCATCAAACACGCCAACCCGTGCGGGATCGCGGTGTCGCACGAGTCAGTGGCTGATGCCCACCGCAAAGCCCACGAATGTGACCCGTTGAGCGCCTTCGGCGGGGTCATCGCGGCCAACACCGAAGTGACTGTCGATATGGCACAACAGGTTTCGGAGATCTTCACCGAGGTGATCATCGCGCCGGCCTACGAAGAGGGCGCGGTCGCGATCCTGGCCGGCAAGAAAAACATTCGGGTACTCGTGGCCGGGGAGCCTGAGGTCGGCGGGGTGGAGATCCGCCAGATCGGCGGCGGCCTGCTGATGCAGCAGCGCGACGCCGTCGACGCACCGGGAGACGATCCGTCCAACTGGACGCTGGCAGCCGGCCCTGCAGCCGACGAAGCCACCCTGGCGGACTTGAGCTTCGCCTGGCGTACCTGTCGCGCGGTGAAGTCGAACGCGATCGTCATCGCCGCCGATGGCGCCACCGTCGGTGTCGGGATGGGACAGGTGAACCGGGTCGACGCGGCCAGGCTTGCGGTCGAACGCGGTGGTGACCGTGTGCGCGGCGCGGTTGCCGCGTCCGATGCCTTCTTCCCGTTCCCCGACGGCCTGGAAACCCTGACTGCCGCGGGCGTGAAGGCGGTCGTGCACCCCGGTGGTTCGGTGCGCGATGACGAGGTCACCGCCGCCGCCACCGCCGCGGGCATCACGCTGTATCTGACCGGCGCGCGGCACTTCGCGCACTGATTTTCCCAGCTCGCGAATGGGGGCGGAACTCGTCATTCATCGGTCAGCGGGACTGGCGTGGTCGCTACTCGCTGACCGTCTAGCGTGGGGGGCGTGACTGCAACCCGCACCGGCTCCGAAGACCTTCCCCGCACCCTCGGCGAGTTACGGGGCTCCGGCCACGCCGAACGCGGCGTCAAAGAAGAGATCCGGGAAAATCTTCTGGCAGCGCTGGCTGCCGGCGGCACCGTCTGGCCCGGCATCTTCGGATTCGAAGACACCGTGCTGCCGCAACTCGAGCGCGCACTGATCGCGGGGCACGACTTCGTGTTGCTCGGCGAACGCGGCCAGGGCAAGACCCGGCTGCTGCGCTCGCTGGCCAACCTGCTCGATGAGTGGACGCCGGTGATCGCCGGCGCTGAACTTGGCGAGCATCCCTACATACCGATCACCCCGGAGTCGATCCGCCGGGCCGCCGAACTTGGCGACGCACTGCCTGTCGCGTGGCGGCACCGCAGCGAGCGCTACACCGAGAAACTGGCCACCCCCGACACCAGCGTGGCCGACCTCGTCGGTGACATCGATCCGATCAAGGTGGCCGAAGGCCGCACTCTCGGGGATCCCGAGACCATCGCCTACGGACTCATCCCGCGCGCGCACCGCGGCATCGTCGCGATCAACGAACTGCCCGACCTCGCCGAGCGCATCCAGGTGTCCATGCTCAACGTGATGGAGGAGCGCGACATCCAGGTTCGTGGGTACACCCTGCGGCTACCACTGGACGTGCTCGTCGTGGCCAGTGCCAACCCGGAGGACTACACCAACCGCGGCCGCATCATCACCCCGCTCAAGGACCGCTTCGGCGCCGAGATCCGCACCCACTACCCGCGCGAACTCGACGCCGAGGTGGGTGTCATCAGCCAGGAGGCACACCTCACCGCCACGGTTCCGGACTACCTGCTGCAGATCGTTGCCCGTTTCGCGCGCAATCTGCGGGAGTCCAATTCGGTGGATCAGCGGTCCGGGGTCTCGGCGCGCTTCGCTATCGCGGCGGCTGAGACGGTGGCGGCTTCGGCTCGGCACCGTGGCGCTCTGCTCGGTGAGGACGATCCGGTGGCCCGGGTGGTCGATCTTGGCACCGTGATTGACGTGCTGCGCGGCAAGCTTGAGTTCGAGTCCGGCGAAGAGGGCCGCGAACTCGCGGTGCTCGAACACCTGCTGCGCCGTGCCACCGCCGACACCGCGCAGAAGGCGCTGGGCGGCATTGACGTCGGGCCACTGCTGGCCGCGGTCGAGGGCGGCTCGGCGGTGACGACGGGTGAGCAGGTGCCGGCCAAGAACGTCCTGGCAGCCCTGCCCGGCCTGCCGGTGGTCGACAAGATCGCCGAACGGCTGAACGCCACCACCGACGGAGAACGCGCCGCCGCGTTGGAGCTGGCGCTCGAAGCGCTGTACCTGGCGAAGAAGATCGACAAGAACACCGCCGAGGGCGAAACCGTCTATGGCTAGGGATTCGAAATACACCGCCTACACCGGAGGGCCGGATCCGCTGGCTCCCCCGGTGGATCTGCGCGAAGCGCTCGAACAGATCGGCCAGGACGTCATGGAGGGCACCTCCCCGCGTCGGGCACTGGCCGAGTTACTGCGCCGTGGCAACAAGAATATGAAAGGCGCCGACCGGCTGGCCGCCGAGGTCAACCGCAGGCGGCGAGAACTGTTGTCGCGCAACAACCTCGACGGCACGCTGCAGGAGATCAAGAAGCTGCTCGACGAGGCCGTACTCGCCGAGCGCAAAGAATTAGCTCGAGCACTGGATGACGACGCGCGCTTCCAGGAGATGCAAATCGAGTCCCTTCCGCCGTCACCGGCCAAGGCGGTGCAGGAACTCTCCGAATATCCGTGGCGTAGCGACGAGGCGAGGCAGAAGTACGAACAGATCAAGGATCTGCTCGGCCGGGAGATACTCGATCAGCGCTTCGCCGGCATGAAGCAGGCACTTGAGAACGCCAGTGACGAGGACCGCCAGGCGGTCAACGAGATGCTCGACGACCTCAACGATTTGCTGGACAAGCATGCCGGCGGCCAGGACACCCAAGAAGACTTCGACGACTTCATGGCTAAACACGGCCAGCACTTCCCGGAGAACCCGCGCAATGTCGACGAGCTGCTGGACTCTCTCGCCAAGCGGGCCGCAGCCGCACAGCGCTTCCGCAACAGCCTGACACCCGAGCAGCGTGCCGAGTTGGATGCGTTGGCGCAGCAGGCTTTCGGCTCACCGCAGTTGATGAACGCGCTGAGCAAACTCGACGGCCACCTGCAGGCGGCCCGGCCGGGGGAGGACTGGAACGGCAGTTCGGAGTTCTCCGGTGACAACCCGCTGGGCATGGGGCAGGGTGCGCAGGCGCTGGCCGATATCGGTGAACTCGAACAGTTGGCCGAGCAGTTGTCACAGAGCTGTTCCGGCGCCTCCATGGATGATGTCGACCTCGACGCGCTGGCCCGCCAACTCGGTGATGATGCCGCCGTCGACGCCCGCACGCTGGCCGAGTTGGAACGCGCACTGATGAATCAGGGCTTCCTTGATCGCGGCTCCGACGGCCAGTGGCGGCTGTCCCCGAAGGCCATGCGCCAACTTGGGCAGGCTGCGCTTCGCGATGTGGCCCAACAGCTTTCGGGTCGGCACGGCGAGCGAGAGACCCGCCGCTCCGGGGCGGCGGGCGAGCTGACCGGCGCCACCCGCCCATGGGCGTTCGGTGACACTGAGCCGTGGAATGTCACCCGAACCATTACCAATGCGGTACTTCGTCGTGCTGGCAGTGAGTCGGACGGTCCGATTCGGATTGCCGTCGATGACGTCGAGGTATCTGAGACCGAGACCCGTAGCCAGGCCGTCGTCGCGCTACTGGTTGACACTTCGTTCTCGATGGTGATGGAGAACCGGTGGCTGCCGATGAAGCGGACCGCGCTGGCCGTCAACCATCTGGTGAGTACGAGGTTTCGCTCGGACGCGTTACAGATCATCGCGTTCGGCCGGCATGCGCGCACGGTGAGCGCTGCCGAACTGACCGGTCTGGAAGGTGTCTACGAGCAGGGCACCAACCTGCACCATGCACTGGCACTCGCGAGCCGCCACCTGCGTCGCCATCCCAACGCACAGCCGGTGGTGCTGGTGGTCACCGATGGTGAGCCGACCGCGCACCTGGAGAACTACGGCAGTGACGGAACCTCAGTGTTCTTCGACTATCCGCCACATCCCCGAACGATCGCGCACACCGTTCGCGGCTTCGACGAGGTGGCCCGACTCGGCGCCCAGGTGACGATCTTCCGACTGGGCGACGACCCGGGGCTGGCGCGGTTCATTGACCAGATAGCCCGGCGGGTGGAGGGCCGGGTGGTGGTTCCCGAACTCGACGGACTGGGTGCGGCGGTGGTCGGCGACTACCTGCGCTCACGACGCCGCCGACGGTAGCTTTCGGGTGCGGACATCGGCAGAATGTCGGTCCACATAGACCCGCGCGGGAGCCAGGGGTTGCTCGGCTTTCGATATCTGTTTGTTATCGCGTGGTCACAGTGACTCAGGGTATGGATCTACGTTTGCTGGCGCCCAACCCGGTGTTCGAGGATTTCGCTCAGGGCTGAGTTTGATTTCCGGTCTCTGGCAAACATGCCGAGGATCCTTAATTCCTGAGGGCAAACTGATAAACTGGTTAGCAACAGCTGTTAGGCAATGGTCAGCAACGCCTGGATTTCCGCTTGGCGATAAAATGCGCGCTTCCGTTTGCCGTACGGCAAACCTGCCCGTACTATCGTGGTGTTGACCCAAATTGAGCGTTATCAAACCGACGAGTTCGCTGCGACTGGCGCGAACCGACACACAAAAGGGGTACCAGCACCATGGCGACTCGTACCAAGCCTCTGATCACGGCCGCAGCACTGGCGACTGCCGCCGCGGTCGCCGTCGCTTCTCCGGCTATCGCACCGAACCTCACCCCCACCCCGGCCGCTCTATCTGCGGCGCAGGTGGAACTGACCACATTCTCGGATCTGTTATCCATCACCCCGGCGGAATGGAATGACTACTTCTTCGTCGGCTATGGCGGCGCCATCGGTCCGAACCAGATCACCCCAGTCGAAACCGAGAACGACTACTGGTTGCCGAACTGCAATTTCGACTGCACCATTCCCGGTCTCTCCGGCGTGAGCTACCTGGCGCTGGACGCCCTGATCAACGGCAACGGCGGCGGTATCGCCGACATCGGCAACTGGAAAATCTCTGCGATCAACTACCTCTTCGAGGGCGGCATCAGCTCCGCAGTCCAGTACACCCTGCAGCAGCCGTTCATCACCGGGGCTCCCTTGGCGAACCCGGTGATCTTCAACGCCATCGGGGTGCTGTTCGAGGGCGGTTACGCGTTGACGAACCTCTACTATCAGGCGCTTGCGAATATCGCGGTGCTGGCCAATAACATTCCCTTGGTCGGGGAGTATCTGTACCGCGGAATCGGCTCCTACCTCGGGCCCGCATTCCAGACCGTGGACTCTGTTTATGACTACAGCAACGTCGCCGGGCTGTCGCCGGGGGTCTTGCGTTATGTGCTGGGTGTGCTCACCACCCCGGTGACGATTACGGGGGGCCCCCTCGACGGAGTCACACTCCCCTTTGGTAACCCCAATCCCTACCCGACACTCCCACCTGAGCTGGTTGCCCCGGTCGCCGCGCTGTCCAGCCCGGTTGCTGCCGCCAAGTCGGCTTCGACCGACACCGGCACGGCTACTCCGGCTGTGGTCAAGGCCGAGGTTGCGGAACCCAAGGCGGGCGAAACCCCGTCGGACGATTCGACCCCGACCGATTCGACCCCGGCAGCGGGTGGATCGTCGGAGGGTACCTCCACCGAGACGGTTTCGGATACGACGGTTCCGGACACGACGGTTTCGGACACCAAGCCCGCTGACACCAAGCCCGCCGACACCACCCCTGCGGTCGACAGCCCGTCGAGCGCGGTGGCGGACAGCACGGCTGATGCCACCCCGGCTGCCACCAAGCCGGCCGACGCGCCGGCCAAGGCCGCCAAGCGGCCGGTTCGCAGTGCGGTGGAGCGGGCGACCAAGAAGATCGCGTCGGCCATCGGCGGCGCCGCCGCGAAGGCGGCTCCGGCCGCCGGTGGTTCGGCAGATTCGGGCGCTAGCGCAGGCTAGGCCACCGTCCGATTCGACAGTTTCGGCCCCCTCCTCACCGGGACGGGGGCCGAAACTGTTTACTGCTCAGCTGGTTTCAGGAGAACTGCGCTTGCGACGTTTGATGCCCACCCCGCCCCACAGCGAGAAGCCGCGGATGGTGACCGTCGGCGCACCCTTGGTGCCCGTGCCGTCGACCTTCTGGTCGAAACCGCCCATCACCCCGATGCCGTGCACCTCCACGTTCACCTCAGGCGGCAACACAATGGATTGGCCACCCAGGATCGAGTAGGCGTGGATCTCGACATCGGAGGAGGTGAAGTCGGCGTAGCGCAGATCCACCACGCCACCGCCGAACAGTGTGAAGGTGGTCATCCGGCCGGGTACATTCCATCGGCCGCGGCGCTCGAATCCACTGAGGATGGCCATCAGCATGGTCGACGGTGCCGGCCGACTTTTCCCGCGCCGGTATTCCATCGTCTCGGGCAGGTCGTCGGTGAGGTGCTCGAGTTCTTCGTAGTCGGTGGCGGCGTAGGCCTTCGCCAGTCGGTCCTCGTACTCATCGAGGGTCAGGCGGCCGTGCGAAGCCGCCTCGGACAGCAACTGGGCGACCTGGATCCGGTCATCGTCGGAAGCCGACGGCGAGGCATCGCGCGGCGTCGGATTGTTCATAACATCCCGAGCCTACGACCCGGTAACGGGATTGCGGAAGCCCGTTCACCGAACCGTCACTCCGTGGGCGCCCACCGCGGCGGCCGCTTCTGGAGGAACGCGAGCATTCCCTCGCGGGCCTCCTCGGAGTCGAAGAGCCTGGCGGACTGTTCCGCGAAACGGGTGGCATCGCGGTCGAACCCGGCCAGTACAGCCTCGGTGGTGTAGGCCTTTGACGCTGCCAGGCCCTGCGGTGAGCCCTTGGCCAGATCGGCGGTAACGGCGTCCACGGCGGCAGCGACGTCGTCAGCGGCTTCGGTGATCAGTCCGATCTCGGCGGCCCGATGTGCGGTGAACGTCTCGCCGGTCAGGTAATAGCGGGTGGCTGCCCGTGGCGTCATTTTTGGCAGCAGGGTCAGTGAAATCATCGCCGGTGCCACACCGATGCGAACTTCGGTGAGTGCGAACGTGCTGCGCGGGCCGGCGATCGCGATATCGCACGCACCGACCAGACCCATTCCGCCCGCCCGAACGTGACCGTCGACAGCCGCGATCACCGGTAGGGGGCATTCCACGATGGCGCGCAGGAGCGCAACCAACTCGTGGGCGCGCCCGACTGCGGCCTGTTGCGGATCTCCCGTGGTCGCTTCAGAGAGGTCGGCGCCGGCGCAGAACGTCCCGCCGGTGTGGCCCAGGACGACGGCGCGGACGTCCGGGTTGGCGGCCGCGGCTGCCAGTCCGGTGCGCAACTGCCCGACCAGAGTCGACGACAGTGCGTTGCGGTTGTGTGGCGAATCCAGCGTCAGTCGCACCACCGCGCCGACGACCGAATACGAAACCAGGGCTGCCATCTCAGTACGACCGAGGCAGGCCCAGCGAGGTCTGCGCGATGAAGTTCAGCACCATCTCCCGGCTGACGGGTGCGATCCGGGACAGTCGCGAGGCAACAAGCATTGAGGCGACGCCGTATTCCTGGGACAGGCCGTTGCCGCCCAGTGACTGCACCGCCTGATCCACTGCACGGGTAGAGGATTCGCCGGCGGCATATTTGGCCATATTCGCGGCTTCGGCCGCACCCACGTCGTCACCCGCGTCGTAGAGCGTGGCGGCCTTCTGCATCATCAGCCGGGCCAGTTCCAACTCGATGTGGTTCTGCGCCAACGGATGTGCGATCCCCTGGTGCGCGCCGATCGGTGTCTTCCACACCTGCCGGGTCTTGACGTAATCGCAGGCCTTGTCCAAGGCGAAGCGCCCCATACCCACCGCACTCGCCGCCCCCATGATGCGCTCCGGGTTCAGCCCGGCGAACAACTGCGCGATCGCGGCATCTTCCGCACCCACCAGGGCATCGCCGGGCAGTCGAACCTCGTCGATGAACACCTGGAACTGGCTCTCCGGCGCGACGAGTTCCATCGGGATCTTGGTGAAGGTGAATCCGGGTGCGTCGGTGGGCACGATGAATAGCGCCGGTCGCAGGTTGCCGGTCTTGGCCTCCTCGGTGCGGGCAACGACGAGCACGGCCTGGGATTGGTCGACCCCGGAGATCCACACCTTCTGGCCACTGAGAATCCAGTCGCTACCGTCGCGGCGTGCGGTGGTGGTGATGCGGTGTGAGTTCGACCCGGCATCGGGTTCGGTGATGGCGAACGCCATGGTGATCGAGCCGTCGGCGATACCAGGAACCCAGCGCTGCTTCTGCTCTTCGGTGCCGAACTTTGCGATGATCGTGCCGTTGATGGCGGGGGAGACAACCAACATCAGCAGCGGGCATCCGGCAGCCGAGAGTTCCTCCATCACCATTGCTAGTTCGTACATGCCCGCGCCGCCCCCGCCGAACTCCTCGGGCAGGTTAACTCCGATGAAGCCGAGTTCACCTGCCTCGCGCCACAATTCGTCGGTGTGGCCACCGTTGCGGGCCCTGTCCAGAAAATACTTCTGCCCGTAATTGGCACCGAGCGCGGCCACGGACTTGCGCAGCGCCTCCCGTTCGGCGCTCTCGATGAAACTGGTTTCTACCACTGCTGATCTCCTTCGGGCGTTTCTACTCGGGCGTTTCTACTCGGGCTAAGACCGCGCCCACCTCGACCTGTTGTCCGACGGACACACTGAGTTGGGTTAGTACCCCGTCGACGGGAGCGGTGATGGTGTGCTCCATCTTCATTGCCTCCAGCCACACCAGCGGCTGCCCGGTTGTCACAGTGTCGCCGAGGCCGGCGCCGAGGCGGATCACCGATCCTGGCATCGGTGCCAGCAGGGACCCCTGCTCGACCACCGATTCGGGCTCCGGGAAGCGGGGCAGGGCGGTCAGCGCGACGTGGCCATGCGCCGAGTCGACGTGTACGTCATCGCCGTATCGGGCCACCCGGTACTTGGTGGCGACCCCGGCATCGACCAGTACCACCTCGTCCGGGGCTGCCGAGAGCAAGCCGATCTCGGGGTCGTCAGGCAAATCCAACCCGGTGCGGGTGAATCGATAGCACACCTGGTGCTCCCCACCGTCGGCGTCCCGAAACGCCCTCTGCTGGTTACCGGAGGCCACATTGCGAAACCGCCCGGGAATCCCGGCGAGCACGGTTGCCGTCGAGCGGTTGTGTGCGGCCGCTCCCAGAGCGGCAGCCACCGCCGAGAGTCGCACCGCATGCCCGCCGGCCAGTGGCGCGGACAGTTCGATCAATCCGTGCGTGTCGAAGAACGCCGTGTCGGTGTGGCCGGCCAGGAATGCCGGATGGCGCAAGACGTTGATCAGAAGGTCGCGATTAGTGACCACACCGTGCAACCGAGTGCGGGCCAGGGCATCGGCGAGTACCTGCGCGGCGCGGAGTCGGGTAGGTGCGTACGAAATCACCTTGGCCAGCATCGGGTCGTAGTGGATGGACACCACCGAGCCGTCGACGACGCCGGAGTCCAGCCGGATACCGGTCGTTGCCAGTGGTCCGAATTGCGCTGTGGTTCCGGGCACGTCGAAATGGTGGATCCGACCCGGCTGCGGTTGCCAGCCACGCGCTGGATCCTCCGCGTAAAGCCGGGCCTCGATTGCGTGGCCCGCTGTCGGGGGCGGTTGCGCGGGCAATGCGTCGCCGTCGGCGACGATTAACTGCAGTTCGACCAGATCCAGTCCGGTGGTCAGTTCGGTAACCGGGTGTTCCACCTGCAGACGGGTATTCATCTCCAGAAAGAAGAACTCGCCATCGTCATCAGCGAGGAATTCCACGGTGCCCGCACCGGTGTATCCGATCGCCGTTGCGGCTGACCGTGCGGCCTCGAACAGCCGTTCCCGCATTGCCGGAATGCGTTGCACCAGAGGCGAAGGCGCCTCCTCAATGATCTTCTGGTGGCGGCGTTGGATCGAGCACTCTCGTTCGCCGATAGCCCATACGGTGCCGTGCTGATCAGCCATCACCTGCACCTCGATGTGACGGCCACGCGCCAGATAGCGCTCGCAGAACACGGTCGGGTCGCCGAACGCCGTTAGTGCTTCGCGTTGGGCGGACCCGACGGCGGCTGCCAACTCTGAGAGTTCTGTCACCACCCGCATACCGCGCCCACCGCCGCCCGCCGATGCCTTGACCAACACCGGTAACTCTGCCCGGGTGACTGCGGCGGGGTCGAGTTCAGCGAGTACCGCAACACCGGCGAGTGCCATCAACTTTTTGGCCTCGATCTTGGAACCCATGGCGGAGACCGCTGCGGGTGGCGGTCCGATCCAGGTGAGGCCCGCGTCGGACACTGCACGGGCGAAATCGGCGTTCTCCGAGAGGAACCCGTAGCCGGGGTGCACGGCGTCGGCACCGGAGGCGCGGGCGGCAGCGATCAACGACTCTGGGTCGAGATAGCTGTCGATCCAGACTCGGTGATCGGCTTCCGCGACATGGGGTGACGCAGCATCGTGGTCGGTATAGACCGCGACGGTGCCGATGCCGAGACGTCGGCAGGTGGCGAAGACGCGGCGGGCGATCTCGCCACGGTTGGCGACCAGGACCCGGGTGATCATCGGTACCCCCTGCTCTTCGCGCAAGCGCTCATCGGTGCCTTCTGCTCTTCGCGCAAGCGCTCATCGGTGCCTTCTGCTCTTCGCGCAAGCGCTCATCGGTGCCTTCTCCTCACATCCGGAAGACGCCGAAGTTCGACGTCCCCTCGACCGGGCCATTGGCGATGGCGGACAAACACATTCCCAGCACGGTCCGGGTGTCGCGGGGATCGATGACGCCGTCGTCGTAGAGCCTTCCGGACAGGAACATCGGCAGCGATTCTGCTTCGATCTGCGCCTCGACCGCGGCCCGCAGTGCGGCGTCGGCGGCCTCGTCGACCTGTTGTCCCCGTGCCTCGGTGGCGGCCCGGTTGACGATCGATAGCACCCCGGCCAACTGCGCTCCGCCCATCACGGCGGACTTCGCACTCGGCCAGGCGAAGAGGAATCGGGGGTCGTAGGCTCGCCCGCACATGCCGTAGTGGCCGGCACCGTAGGACGACCCGATCAGCAGTGAGATGTGCGGGACGGTGGAGTTGGACACGGCATTGATCATCATCGCGCCGTGTTTGATCATTCCGCCCTCCTCGTAAGCCTTACCCACCATGTAGCCGGTGGTGTTGTGCAGGAACAACAGTGGGGTGTTCGACTGGTTGGCCAGCTGGATGAATTGGGTGGCCTTCTGCGACTCCTGGCTGAACAGCACGCCGCGGGCGTTGGCCAGGATTCCGATCGGGTAGCCGTGCACGCGTGCCCATCCGGTGACCAGTGACGCCCCGTAGAGCGGTTTGAACTCATCGAAGTCCGAACCGTCGACTATCCGCGCGATCACCTCCCGCGGATCAAACGGGAAGCGCAGGTCGGCCGGAACGATTCCGAGCAGTTCCTCGGGGTCGGCCAACGGGTCGACGGCGGGATACGGCTGCGGACCCTGTTTCACCCAGTTCAGCCGGGCGACAATGCGTCGGCCGAGACCGATGGCATCGCGTTCGTCGGTGGCGAAGTAGTCGGCCAATCCCGATGTGCGCGCGTGCATCTCGGCCCCACCGAGCGATTCGTCGTCGGACTCCTCCCCGGTGGCCATCTTGACCAGTGGTGGTCCGGCCAGGAACACCTTCGAGCGCTCCTTGATCATCACGACGTAGTCGGACATGCCGGGGATGTACGCCCCGCCGGCGGTGGAGTTGCCGAATACCAGGGCGATGGTGGGTATGCCGGCGGCGGAAAGCCGGGTCAGGTCCCGGAACATCTGGCCGCCAGGGATGAAGATCTCTTTCTGGGTGGGCAGATCGGCGCCGCCGGACTCCACCAGCGAGATCACCGGGAGCCGATTCTCTCGCGCGATCTGGTTGGCGCGCAACACCTTTTTCAGTGTCCAGGGGTTTGAGGTACCGCCTTTGACGGTTGGGTCGTGGGCCACCAGCATGCACTCGGTGCCCTCGACGACGCCGATACCGGTCACCACGCTGGCGCCGGTGGTGAAGTCCGTTCCGTAGGCGGCCAGCGCGCAGAGTTCCAGGAACGGCGAGTCCTCGTCAACGAGTAGCTCGATGCGTTCGCGTGCGGTCAGTTTGCCGCGCGCATGATGGCGCTCAACGTATTTGGGTCCACCGCCCGCCAGTGCCGCTGCCAACTCCGCGTCGAGTTCGGCCAACTTGGTAGTCATCGCAGCGGCGGCATCGGCATAGGTCGGACCGGACGGGTCCACCGTGGTGCGCAGGGCCGTCACTGCTGATACCCCGTCACGCCTGGTACCGCTTCATGTCTGATAACCCGTCATGTCTGATAACCCAGGGACTTGGCGGCCAGGCCGGTCAGGATTTCGGTGGTACCGCCGCCGATGCCGAGGATCCGCATATCTCGGTACTGACGTTCGATCTCCGACTCGGCCATGTAGCCCATCCCGCCGAAGAGTTGCACGCCTTGGCTGGCCACCCATTCGCCGGCCTCTACCGCCGTGTTCTTGGCGAAACATGCCGCAGTGATCAGGTTGTCCTCTCCCGCCAGTTGACGCTCCACCACGTTGCGGGAGTACACCCGCGCCACGTCGGTGCGCCGGGCCATTTCCGTCAGCGTGTTCTGCACTGTCTGCCGGGAGATCAGCGGTCGGCCGAACGTCTCACGGTCGCGGCACCACTGCACGGTGATATCCAGACAGCGCTGCGCGCTTGAGTATGCCTGTACGGCAAGGCCGATGCGCTCAGCCACGAAAGCCTGCGCGATCTGGGCGAAGCCGGAGTTCTGTGCGCCCACGAGATTCTCGGCTGGCACCCGGGCGTCGACGAAAGAAAGCTCGGCGGTATCCGACGAGCGCCAGCCCATCTTCTCCAGCCTGCGGCTGACCTCGAATCCCGGCGTGGCCTTCTCAACGACCAACAATGAGACACCGGCAGCGCCGGGACCGCCGGTGCGCACCGCGGTCACCACGTAGTCGCCGCGCACGGCGGAGGTGATGTAGGTCTTGGCGCCGTTAACCACATAGTGGTCACCGTCGCGAACGGCGCTGGTGCGAAGGCGCCCCATGTCGGAGCCTCCGCCGGGTTCGGTGATCGCCAGCGAACCGATCAGTTGGCCGGCCAGGGTCGGGCGGACGAACTTCTCGATCAGCCGTTGGTCACCGCTGGCGATCATGTGTGGCACCGCGATGCCGACGGTGAACAGCGAGGCGAACACCCCGCCGGGGGTCCCGGCCTCATGCAGTTCCTCGCAGATGATGGCGGTATCGGCCGCGTCGCCACCTTCGCCGCCGACCTCCTCGGGAAATCCAACCCCGAGTAGACCGGCCTCGCCTGCCCGAAGGCTGAGATCACGGGGCAGTACGCCGATGCGCTCCCATTCATCAATATGGGGCAGGATCTCGCGTTCGGTGAAGGCGCGCACCGTTTTACGCAGTTGCTGCCGTTCGGGCGTGTTCCAGATGCTCACGAGACAAGCCCCTCCGGGATATCGACGTGACGGCTGCGCAACCACTCGCCGAGGCCTTTGGCCTGGGGGTCGAACCGGGCCTGGTAGGCCACACCCCTACCGAGAATGTTCTCGATGACGAAATTGACCGCGCGGAGTCGTGGCAGCAGGTGGCGGGAGATCGGCAGATCGGCCGCCTCTGGAAGCAGTTCGCGCAGGGCGTCGACCGTCAGGGCATTGGCCAGCCATCGCCATTGGGCGTCGGTCCGCACCCACACGCCGATATTCGCACTACCGCCCTTATCTCCGCTGCGGGCGCCGGCGACGGTGCCCAGTGGCATCCGCCGCGTCCGGCCGCCGGCCAGTGGTTCGGGCAGCGGCGGGGTATCGGCACCGATGAGTTCGAGCGTGCGCGTGGCCGCGGCGATCGGTACCCGAGTGCCGTCGGCGTGAACGGCGATATGGTCTACCGCGGCGGCCGGCACATACCCGGCGGTGAACACACCGTAGACCGCTGCGTCCGCGGGCGGGGCGGTGGTGTGGAATCCCGGGTAGCTCGCCAACGCGAGTTCGACCGCGGCCGAAGAGAATCGGCGCCCGACGACATCCGGGTCAGGGTCGCGAACGGTACACGTCAGCAGCGCGCTCGCAGTCTGCTCGGAATCAGCGTCGGGTTGGTCGGTGCGGGCCAGGTTCCACTGCACCTCTGCGGGTTTCAGGCTCAGTCCGGCGTCCAGTTGGCCGCGCAGCAGTTCGGCCTTGGCGTCGATGTCGAGACCGGTTAGTACGAAGGTCGCCGTGTTGCGGAACCCGCCAATACTGTTGAGCGAGACCTTGAGCGTCGGCGGCGGCGGCTCGCCACGCACGCCGCTGATCCGCACCCGGTCGGGTCCGTCGTCGCTCAGCACGACCGTGTCGAACCGGGCCGTCGCGTCGGGGTTGGCGTATCGGGCGCCGCCGATCTCGTACAGCAATTGCGCAGTAACCGTGCCGACGCTCACCTGCCCACCGGTGCCCGGATGTTTGGTGATCACCGACGAGCCATCGGCATGAATCTCGGCCAGTGGGAAGCCGGCATGGCGCAGATCGGCCACCTCGGTGAAGAACGAGTAGTTGCCGCCGGTCGCCTGGGTGCCACATTCGATGACATGGCCGGCCACCACGGCGCCGGCCAGTCGGTCGTAGTCGTCGCGAGCCCAGCCGAAGTGCGCGGCCGCCGGGCCGACCACCACCGACGCATCGGTGACCCGGCCGGTGACCACGATGTCGGCACCGGAGTGCAGGCACTCGACGATGCCCCAGGCACCCAGGTAGGCGTTGGCCGTCAGGGGCGAGTCCACGCCGAATGAGAGGCCGAGTGGGAGTTCGGCGGCCCGGGGCAACAGATCGTCACCCTCGACGTAGGCAACCGTCACCGGGATGGCCAATCTCTCGGCGAGCGCCTGAACCGCCGCCGCCAGGCCGGCCGGATTGACACCGCCGGCGTTGACGACGATCCGCACTCCGCGGTCCTGGGCGGTTCCCAGGCATTGTTCGAGTTGGGTCAGGAAAGTTTTGGCGTACCCGCGCTCGGGGCTCTTCATCCGGTCCCGGCCCAGGATGAGCATGGTGAGTTCGGCCAGGTAGTCGCCGGTCAGGTAGTCCAGTTCACCACCGGTGAGCATTTCGAACATCGCGCCGAGACGGTCGCCGTAAAAGCCCGAACAGTTACCTATCCGTAGTGGGCCCGCCGCCGGGTCGGGGTCAGCCGTCATGCGCCGTCTTGCCTCCCACGTCGGTCGGGCCGATCATCGGTTCAACCAACCGGTAGGTTAACCGCTGCGTCCGGACCTGTGTCAATGTCCGCCCGCTTTGGAGAAGACGCCCCTCGGCGGCTATCCTTGGAGACACTGAGCCGCCCGTCTGCGCGGCAGCACTCACAAGGAGATCTTTCGTCATGGCTGTGCCCAAGCGCCGGATGTCGCGCTCGAACACCCGCAGTCGGCGTGCGCAATGGAAGGCGACCGCCACCGGGCTCGTCACCGTGTCCGTCGGTGGCCGTCAGCACAAGGTTCCGCGCCGGCTGCTCAAGGCCGCCCGCCTCGGCCTCATCGATTTCGACAAGCGCTGACCCCTTCAGCCGCGAGCGAATCGCCTGCTCCTGCGGCGCGTCTCTCAGACGAATCTAAGACGGTTGGTTGACACTAGTCACGTGCGCATACTTGTAGTGGATGACGATCGTGCGGTGCGGGAGTCGCTACGGCGCTCCCTGTCCTTCAACGGCTATACCGTCGATCTCGCCGAAGACGGCGTAGAGGCACTCGAGGCAATCACCAACGAACGTCCCGATGCGCTCGTGCTCGACGTGATGATGCCCCGACTGGATGGCCTGGAGGTATGCCGTCAACTTCGCAGCACCGGAGACGACCTCCCGATCCTTGTACTGACTGCTCGCGATTCGGTGTCCGAACGGGTATCGGGCCTGGACGCCGGCGCTGATGATTACCTACCCAAGCCCTTTGCGCTCGAGGAACTTCTGGCCAGACTGCGGGCGCTGCTGCGCCGCACCGGGCCCGAGGAGGGCGGTGATGGCGCGGTCATGACGTTCGTTGATCTGACGCTGGATCCCTCGACCCGCGAGGTGCATCGCGGCACCCGGGCGATCAGTCTCACCCGTACCGAGTTTTCACTGCTGGAAATGCTGATCGCCAACCCGCGTCGGGTACTCACCCGCAGCAGGATCCTCGAAGAGGTGTGGGGTTTCGATTTTCCGACCTCGGGCAACGCACTTGAGGTGTACGTCGGTTACTTGCGGCGCAAGACCGAAGCAGAAGGAGAATCGCGGCTGATCCACACCGTTCGCGGCGTGGGTTATGTGCTGCGTGAGACACCGCCCTAATGTTCGGACTGAAGCGGCGGGCTCAGAAACTCGGCGAGCCGGGGAGAGCAACCACGTCGTTGTCGTTGCGATGGCGAGTGATGCTGCTCGCGATGTCGATGGTGGCGATGGTCGTCGTTCTGATGGCGGTCGCGGTGTACGCGGTGGTGTCGGCGGCGCTCTACACCGATATCGACAACCAGTTGCAGAGCCGGGCCCAATTGCTGATCGCCAGCGGCTCTCTGGCCGCCGATCCGGCGAAGGCCATCGAGGGCACCGCCTACTCCGACGTCAACGCCATGTTGGTGAACCCCGGCCGATCTATCTACACCGCTAATCAGCAGGGTCAGTCCCTGCCGGTCGGGCAGCCTGAGAAGGCGGTGATCCGCGGTGAATTGTTCATGTCGCGCCGTACGGTCGGCGATCAACGTGTTCTGGCAATACATCTGCCCAACGGCAGCTCGCTGATGATCTCGAAGAGTCTGCAGCCCACCAACGCGGTGATGAACAAACTCAAATGGGTGCTACTCGCGGTCGGTGGCATCGGTGTGGTGATCGCCGCGGTGGCCGGCGGCATGGTGGCCCGAACCGGTCTACGGCCGGTCGGTCGGCTCACCGAGGCGGCCGAACGGGTGGCTCGAACCGATGATCTGCGTCCCATCCCGGTGGTCGGCAGCGACGAGTTGGCCCGGCTCACCGAGGCTTTCAATTCGATGTTGCGTTCCCTGGCCGAATCGCGCGACCGGCAGGCTCGACTGGTCGCTGACGCGGGCCACGAACTGAAGACTCCGCTGACGTCGCTGCGCACCAACGTCGAGTTGTTGATGGCCTCCGGTGCACCGGGTGCGCCGCCCATTCCGGAGAGCGAACTGGCCGAGTTGCGGTCCGATGTCATCGGCCAGATCGAGGAGTTGTCCACGCTGGTGGGTGATCTCGTGGATCTGACCCGTGATGACACTTCCCACGGCACCATGCTCGAGGATGTCGAGCTGACCGAGGTCATCGAGCGCAGTCTGGAGCGGGTTCGCCGTCGGCGCAACGACATTCACCTCGTTGTCGACGTCATCGGCTGGCAGGTTCACGGCGATGCTGCGGGGTTGTCCCGCGCGGTGCTCAACCTGCTGGATAACGCCGCGAAGTGGAGCCCGCCCGGCGGTACGGTAGGGCTGACCCTGCGGCAGGTTGACGCTGCCCACGCCGAATTGGTTGTCTCCGATGGGGGAACGGGTATTTCGCCGGAGGAACGAGGCTTGGTGTTCGAGCGTTTCTACCGCTCCACGTCGGCGCGTGCCATGCCGGGTTCCGGCCTGGGTCTGGCAATTGTCAAGCAGGTTGTGGTCAAACACGGCGGAATGATCCGGATTGGCGAGACGATCCCCGGGGGTCAGCCACCCGGAACGACTTTCTATGTTCTGTTGCCCGGGCAGCCGACCGCCTCGGTCTACCGGTCAGAGTCCGCCCATAGCGAAATCATGTCGAGAATCAGCGATTTCGGCCCTGATGACGACAACGCATCGTCCGAACCGAGTGTCATCTCAGTCGATTCTCAGTAGTGCACGGCAAGCTTGACTCAATACGACACCGCGTTCGTGCGTCTCTAGCCAGAAAGAGCAAACAAGCGACCATGACTGAAGACCCGCGTTATTCGTCACCGCAACAGCCCGGCCAGCGAATGCCGAATCAGCAAGCGGCGCCGGGCCACAACCCGGCCGGGTATTCCCAGCCGTATGACTGGCGTTACGGAAGCGCCCAGCCGCCCTACGGGCCCGCCCATGATCCCTATCGAGGGCCGCGCCCCGTCGGCACACCCGGGATGGCGCCGGCGGCACCGGTGCGCAAGCGCTTCCGGCCGATCGCACTGACGTTCGGCGCGTTGGCCATCGCTGCTGTGTCTGCCGGTGTCGGCGGCATGGTCGCGATGAGCGCCCAGCCCAGCAGTAATCCGGTTACCACGATCGACACCGCGGCCCCGAACGGACGCAATGTTCCGACCGCCAATGTTCCGATCGGCTCAGTTGAGCAGGTGGCAGCCAAGGTCTTGCCCAGTGTGGTCAAACTGGAGACGAAGATGGGCCGCGCGTCGGAGGAGGGGTCGGGCATCGTCTTGTCCGCCGATGGCCTGATCCTGACCAACAACCACGTCGTCGCCGCTGTCAAGGGCGGCCCGGCAGATCGGCCCGGCGCGCCCGGTGTTCCCGGCGGGCCCGGTGGCAGGGGAGATCAGGATGGTCCGGGTGGAAATCCCAGTGCAGCAACGACTTCCACCGTGACGTTCGCTGACGGAAGCACCGCGCCATTCACCGTCGTCGGCACGGATCCGGCCAGTGACATCGCGGTGGTTCGGGCACAGGGGGTCTCGGGTCTGACGCCGATCAGTCTGGGGTCGTCGGCTGACCTGCGCGTCGGACAGGACGTTGTCGCGATCGGTTCGCCGCTCGGTCTCGAGGGCACCGTCACCACCGGCATCATCAGTGCGCTGAACCGGCCGGTGGCCGCCGGTGGCGACGCCAACAACCAGAACACGGTGCTGGATGCCATCCAAACCGACGCGGCGATCAACCCGGGTAACTCCGGTGGCGCCCTGGTGAACATGAGCGGCGAACTGGTGGGCATCAACTCGGCGATCGCCACCCTCGGCGGCGATTCACCCGACGCCCAGAGCGGTTCGATCGGCCTGGGGTTCGCGATTCCGGTCGATCAGGCCAAGCGCATCGCCGACGAATTGATCAGCACCGGGACCGCATCGCACGCCTCGCTGGGCGTTCAGGTCAGCAATGATGTGACTTCGCACGGCGCCAAGATCGTCGAAGTCGTCAAGGGCGGCCCGGCTGCCACCGCGGGCCTACCGGGCGGTGTCGTGGTCACCAAGGTCGACCAGCGAGTCGTAGGAAGCGCTAACGCTCTGGTGGCCGCTGTCCGCTCCCGGGCGCCGGGAGACAAACTCACGCTGACCTACATCGACTCCGCGGGCGCCGATCAGACCGTCCAGGTGACGCTCGGGAAGGCGGATCAATGACTCGTGGGGATGTGTAACCGTCGGTGGCTCAACGCGGACTCGGCGGTGACGCTCAGCCCGGGGGACGGGTCGAGCGCCTGCGGCCGCCATGAGCGAGCGCCTACTGACGGTCGTCTCGGACTCCGTGCGGCCACCGTCGGACAGATATACGGTTACACCCATGGAACAGCCTGAAGGGGTGACCGGGCGCGCGTTGGTGATAGTCGTCGACGACCGCAGGGCGCGCGGGGTCGAAGAAGACAGCAGCGGTCCGTTGGTCACCGAGTTGCTCGGCGAGGCGGGTTTCGTCGTCGATGGCGTCGTGGTGGTCTCGGCAGACGAGGCCGAAATCCTCAAAGCGTTGAACACCGCGATCATCGGCGGCGTCGACCTGGTGATTTCGGTTGGCGGAACGGGCGTCACACCACGCGATGTGGCGCCGGAAGCCACCCGGACCATTCTGGACCGGGAATTGCCGGGGATCGCCGAGGCTCTACGCGCTTCAGGTGTGGCGGCCGGCAGCACCGAAGCCGGGCTGTCCCGCGGCCTCGCAGGTATCTCCGGCAGCACCCTGGTGGTGAACCTCGCCGATTCGCGGGCGGCTGTCCGCGACGGCATGGCAACCCTGGGCCCGATGGCTGCCCATGTGATCGCCGAATTGTCCAGCCTCGAGATCTGATCCGTGAACACCATGTTTCGACGCTGTGACAAGGGGAAACGCCTCCCATGTGACCTTGCTCACAATAGGGCCGGTGTTCGGTGAGTACGGCGCGCGCCGACCGGGCAGCAGTTAACAAGATCTTCGGTACCGATCTCCCGCAGTCGTCGTCGGATGAGTGTGATCCCGACTCTTCCGCCGGCGACGGCGAACAGGACCGGTGGCTGCTGGATAACGTTCCGCCGCACAGTGTTTGAGCCGTCGACCACCGACTTGTGACGGCCACCCGGTGCTGCCCCAGAGGCCACGGCCGGGCGCCCTGACTCCCGGCCGTTGCTCGCCGACCGTGTAGTCGGGACGCCTCGCCCGAGGCTCAGCTAACTGCTGGTCGGGAAAGTTGCTTCATCGGACACCCCGTTTCGCGTTGCTCGCACCGGCGAACAACCGATATCTTCCTCAGGTCATTGAACTGCAGTCGTCCTCGCCGCAACTGGGAGCGACTTCTGACGCCGCCGGTGGTCCTGAGGGGTCACCGCCGAATTTTTTAGGGAGACCATGAAGGCATTCGGTCGTGTTCCGGTGGTGTTGGTTGCCATGTTGTCGGCGTTGTTCGTCGGTGCGGGTACCGCGCAGGCCGGGATGGACAATCAGATGAGTCTGGTGGATGGCAAGGGTCGGACCATGACGGTTCAGCAGTGGGACACCGTGCTCAACGGGGTGTTCCCGCTGGACCGCAACCGGTTGACTCGGGAGTGGTTCCATTCGGGTCGGGCGATGTACGCCGTGGCCGGCCCGGGTGCGGAGGAGTTCGCGGGCACCTTGGAGTTGGGGTATCAGGTGGGTTTCCCGTGGTCGCTGGGGGTGGGTATCAACTTCTCCTACACCACGCCCAACATTCTGCTCGATGACGTGGGCCTGTTCCCTGTCTTCAACCCGTTGGGTTCGGTGATTACCCCGAACCTGTTCCCGGGTGTGTCGATCTCCTCTGATCTCGGTAACGGCCCCGGCATTCAGGAGGTCGCGACGTTCTCGGTGGATGTGGAGGGTTCGGAGGGTTCGGTGGCGGTGGCCAACGCGCACGGCACGGTGACCGGTGCGGCCGGTGGTGTGCTCCTTCGTCCGTTCGCCCGGTTGATCTCCCAGACCGGTGACAGCGTGACCACCTACGGCGAACCCTGGAATATGAACTAAGAAAGCCTTCCGACGACGATGGCCCCGGCTCACGCCGGGGCCAACGTCATATCAAGACCTGACTATTCCTTGACGATGCGACTCTGCGCACGTTCGACGGGCTTCGAGGTGTCTTTGCCGCCGAGGGCGTCGCGGATCTCAGTCAGGAGTCGAAGCTCCTTGTCTTCGGCCGCCTCTGCCGTCTCCTTGTTCCGAATTCTGTTGTAGGGCAGCACCACTAGGAAGTAAACGACGGCAGCCACCAGAACGAAGTTGATGAACGCCGAGAGCAGCACATTCAGATCGATGGTCTGACCGCCACCGATACTGATCTGGAGGATGCCGTAGGAGGCTTCCTTGCCTGCGCCGATGCGGTTGATCAGCGGTTGAATGATGGCATCGGTGAACTTGGTGACCAGGCCGGTGAACGCGGTGCCGATGACCACCGCGACCGCGAGGTCGACGATGTTGCCTCGCGCGAGGAACTCTTTGAATCCTTTTAACACGCTTGTGTACCTTTCTTTGCTGAACTTGCCTGCGGGCGTCGAAAGCGTAGCCCACCAGCCAGCCCCTCAGTGGATAGCCAGGGTGACGGTCTGTGTCAGAGTGGCGCCGGCAAGGGTGTGGGCGGCGGCGGCCGGAAGCGCGACCAACACCACCCGGTCGTTGCTGGCCCCGACCGTCTTCGGTTTGGCTGACACCAACACCACCACCGCGTCGGCGGCCACCACCCGTGGCCGAGCCTGACCGTCGGAGGCGGCCGCGCCGAGAACGTCGACCACATCCCCGGTGCGGATCAGGTCGAGAACTGCGGCGTCGGCGAGGTGCAGGGGTACTGCCCTGGCGTCGGGGCCGGCGCTGAGTCCGGTCAGTCGGGAGCCCAGCACGCGGGCGTCGGTCAGTATCTCGCCGCGCCGCACGGGTCCGGCCAGCGTGGCACCGACGACAGAGAGATCGGTATGGGCGCCGTCGGGAATTGTTGGTGCGGAATGCTTTTCGAGACGGACGTCGTCGATGGTCAGCGGCGCACCCGGGCTCAGATCTCGAACAGCGACCACCACATCGCGACTCACGCCTGCCGGGTCGGGTCGCAGCGCTGCGAACGCGGCCAGCACCACCAGGAATCCCGCGACAATCCGACGCGCCAGTACCGTGCGAGTGAAATCCGGTCGTGCAGCGCGTGAAAATCGCTCCAGCAGAGTGGGATTCAGCGATTCGGCCATGCCGTCACGGTAAAGCGCGGTGGGACTTGCGGGTCAGCGGATACGCGACGGGCTGTGGATAACCTAGCTCGAGGCCGGTGCCGGGGCGGAGGTGCTCGAACCTGAGGACCCCGTACTCGACTTCTCCGACCCCGCCGGCTTCTCCGATCCCGAGGACTTGTCTGATCCCGAGGATTTCTCGGACCCCGAGGACTTGTCCGAACCCGAGGACTTGTCCGAACCCGAGGACTTGTCCGACCCCGACGACCCGGAGTCTCCGGGCGCCGAACTCTTCGACGATTCCCGGCTGTCGGTGCGGTAGAAGCCGCTGCCTTTGAACACCACGCCGACTGAATTGAACAACTTGCGGAGCCTGCCCGAACACTTCGGACAGGTGCTCAGCGCGTCTTCGGTGAAGGCCTGAACCGCATCGAACCTGTTGTCGCACTCGGTACATGCGTAGCTGTACGTCGGCACGGTGAACCTCCGGGGGAAGACTGAATTGTTAGCACTCTATCGCGGCAAGTGCCAGAACCGCTATCCGCCGTCGGTCGGTCCGAGCGCGATCAGCCCACCGCCCGGGGTCAACGCGTGCGTCATCGGCACGTCATGGGGCTCGGCGGGCAATGACTCGAGGATCTCGCTGTCGCGCACCACCGCCACCAGTCGGATTCCGGGTTCGCACAGCGGTAGCGAACGGTCGTAGAAACCGGCCCCCCGGCCCAGCCGTACACCGCTCCGGTCGACCGCCAGCGCCGGCACCAGGACGACGTCGGCCCGGGCCACCGTCGACGGTTCCAGCTTCGGCCCGGCAGGTTCCTGCAGTCCGAACCGGGCCGGGACGAGGTGCCCGGGCACGTACTCGCCCCAGCACAGAGGGAGGATCTCGCCGGTCGGGTCGGTGATCGGCAACAACACTGTCTGGCACAACTCGCGCAGCCGGTCCAGCAGAGCCGGCGAGCCGGGCTCGGCGCCCACCGGTAGGTAAGCGCAGACGATGCGGGCGCCGCGGACTGCGTCGGCCAGGTGGGCCTGCAACTGCTCTGCCTCGGCGTCGCGCAACGCCCGGGGCAACGCGCGCCGGGCTGCCAGCAATTCGCTCCGGCGCTGTGCTTTGGTCGGGGCGGTCATGGGTGTCACCCTGTCAGCACACACCAGGTGGCGCCATAGCCGTGCGACGAACGATCCGGTTAGGGTGTGATCCGTGCCCTCTGCCCCGGTTCGGTTTCCCCGGACGGCCATCGTGCCGGCGGCCGGTTTGGGCACCCGATTCCTACCGGCGAGCAAGACGGTTCCCAAAGAGTTGCTGCCGGTAGTCGACACCCCCGGTATCGAGTTGGTGGCCGAGGAAGCCGCCGAGGCCGGCGCCGAACGGTTGGTGATCATCACCTCGGAGGGCAAGGACGGCGTCGTCGCGCACTTCGTCGAGGATCTGGTTCTGGAGGGCACATTGGAGGCCCGCGGCAAGCACGTGATGCTGGCGAAGGTGCGTCGCGCACCGGCCCTGATCAAGGTGGAGTCGGTGATTCAGGCTGAACCGCTGGGACTCGGCCACGCGGTGGGGTGTGTCGAAGCGGTGCTATCGCCCGACGAGGACGCCGTGGCGGTACTGCTGCCCGATGACCTGGTGCTGCCGATCGGCGTCCTGGAGACCATGGCGCAGGTGCGCGCCGACCGGGGCGGTACCGTGCTGTGCGCCATCGAGGTCACGCCCGAAGAGGTCAGTGCCTACGGCGTCTTCGACGTCGAGCCGCTGCTGGACTCCGCGAGCCCGGACGTGCTCAAAGTCAAGGGCATGGTGGAGAAACCCAGCATCACCGATGCGCCGTCGTTGTTCGCCGCGGCCGGCCGATACCTGCTCGACCGCGTGATCTTCGACGCCCTGCGGCGGGTCAAGCGCGGCGCAGGCGGCGAGATTCAACTCACCGACGCCATCGCGCTGTTGATCGCCGAGGGCCACCCGGTGCACGTGGTCGTTCACCGCGGGTCCCGACACGACTTGGGAAATCCCGGCGGCTATCTGAAGGCTGCGGTTGACTTTGCGTTGGACCGTGACGACTATGGCCCGGACTTGCGGCGGTGGTTGGTCACGCGGCTGGGTCTGGCCGAACAGTAGGGCTTGCGGCCCTCGGAAGACTGAATCGGAGAGGCGCGCTGTGCGTTCGGTGGAGGAACAACAGGCCAGAGTAATGGCGGCCGCGGTGGCGCCGAGGCCGGTGCGGGTGCCGATCGCGGAATCCCAAGGGTTGATGTGCGCCGAGGACGTCGTCACCGAGGCGCCCATGCCCGGTTTCGATCAGGCCGCGATCGACGGGTACGCGGTGCGCAGCGTTGATGTCAGTGGCGGTGGCGAGAGCGACATCGTGCTACCGGTGATGGCAGTCATTGAGGCAGGAAGCCGCACGCCAAGCCGGTTGCAACCCAAACAGGCGGCCTGGGTGCAGACCGGGGCACCAATGCCCACCCTGGCCGACGCGGTCCTGCCGCTGCGGTGGACAGACGGCGGACAGTCGCGGGTCAAGGTGCTCCGCGGGGTGCGCTCGGGTGCCTATGTGCGCCGAGTCGGTGACGATGTGCAACCCGGCGATGTGGCGGTACGGGCCGGGGCGATCATCGGTGCGGCACAGGTGGGGTTGCTGGCCGCAGTGGGTCGCGAACGTGTGCTCGTGCACCCGCGGCCGCGGGTGACGGTGATGAGCGTGGGTGGGGAACTGGTCGACATCTCCCGCACCCCGGGCAACGGCCAGGTCTTTGATGTCAACTCCTATGCCTTGGCCGCCGCCGCCCGTGATGCCGGTGCCGAGGTGAGCCGGATCGGGATCGTCAGCACTGAGCCCAAGGAGCTTCGCGATGTGGTGGAGAGTCAACTCAACCGGGCCGAGGTGGTGCTGATCGCCGGCGCGGTCGGTGGCGCCGCCGCGGAGAACCTGCGCACCGTGCTGTCCGAACTCGGCAATATGGAAGTCACCCGGATCGCCATGCATCCGGGATCGGTGCAGGGTTTCGGACAGCTTGGCGCAGAAGGTGTTCCGACGTTTCTGCTGCCGACCAACCCGGTCAGCGCGCTGGTGGTTTTCGAGGTGATGGTTCGGCCGCTAATCCGGCTGTCGTTGGGCAAGCGGCAGGCGATGCGCCGGGTGATCCGTGCCCGTACGATCGCGCCGATCACCTCCGTGGCCGGCCGAACCGGCTTCCTGCGGGGTCAGTTGCTGCGCGATCAGGACAGTGGTGACTACCTGGTGGAGGCGATCGGCGACGCGCCGGGCGGCTCGTCGCATCTGCTGGCGTCGTTGGCTGAAGCCAACTGTCTGGTGATGGTGCCCGGTGACATCGCCGAAATCGGGGCCGGAGAGTTCGTCGACGTCGCATTCCTTGCCCAGCGCGGCTGACAATTCGCGATGAACCTTTTGCGGAATAGCGCGGCGCACCCGGGCTGGCCGGCATCGGTCGGACCGCTGCGGGTACCTGCGGGTGTTGTCAGGTTGCGGCCGATCCGGATGCGTGACGGCGCGCAGTGGAGCCGCACCCGGGCGGCTGAGCGCGACAAATTGGAACCCTGGGAGCCCACCGCAGAGCTGGATTGGACTGCGCGACATACTGTTTCGGCCTGGCCGCCGATGTATTCGGGGCTTCGAGCCGAGGCCCGCAGGGGACGCATGTTGCCCTATGTGATCGAACTCGACGGCAGGTTCTGCGGTCAGTTGACGATCGGCAACGTGACTCACGGTGCACTGCGGTCGGCGTGGATCGGCTACTGGGTGGCCAGTGCGGTCACCGGTGGCGGCGTGGCGACCGGCGCGTTGGCCCTGGGCGTGGACCACTGCTTCGGCGTGGTGATGCTGCACCGGGTCGAGGCCACGGTCCGTCCGGAGAACGCGGCCAGTCGCAAGGTGCTGTCCAAGGTCGGGTTCCGGGAGGAGGGCCTGCTCAAGCGCTATCTCGATGTCGACGGCGGGTGGCGCGATCACCTTTTGGTGGCGATCACATCCGAGGAGATCGAGGGTTCGGCGACGGCCCAACTGGTGCGTCGAGGACTCGCCCACCGCTCCTGACGCGGACGCCCCATGTTACCAATGTGACATTTGTGGCTGTTGGTGCTTGTTTTCCAGGAATTACACGTGTGTAATTGCCTCGGCGCGCCGTCGCATACGGCGGACGTCGCAGACCTAGCCTGATCAGGAAAGGAGCAGGCCACATGCCAAGCATCCCCCAGTCATTGCTGTGGATCTCACTCGTGGTGCTCTGGCTCTTCGTTTTAGTGCCGATGCTCATCAACAAGCGCGACACCGTCCGGCGGACGAGTGATGTCGCGCTGGCCACCCGCGTTATCAACAACGACGCGAAGTCCCGACTGATCAGACGTGGTGGCCCGGCGACCGGCCACCGTCACGATCCGGACTGGCAACGCGACGACGAGTCCGGGGAGGACTTCTCCGAATCCGACGAGGTCGAGGAATACGACGACGCGGTGCGGGCGCAGAGGGCCGGTGCCCAATCTCGCTCGGTGATGGTTGTCGCGTCGGCGCATCGGTCCGCCGCAGACGAGGCGCTGACCGAACCGGTCTATATCGATGTCGACGTGGTGGATGAAAACTCCGGCGCCCTGCCGGTCGGCTCCGGTGTCCAGGAGAGCCTGTTCGATTCCGGCGCCGATACCGATGTTCAGGCGTTCGTCGCCCCGACTCCCGACGAGGCGTCCGAATTCGAGTCTGAGGCTGTGTTCGAGTCCGAAGCTGTGTTCGACTCCGCCGACCCAGGGCTGAGCATCGATCCCGAGTCCGACGCTGATACTCGGGACACTGCCGATCCCCGGGACACTGCCGATCCCCGGGACACTGGTGATCCCCGGGACACCACCGACGACGAATACGAATACATCGACGACACTTCAGGTTTGGAGGCCGAGGCCGCACCGGAACCCGAGATGGCGCCGCGGCGGGGCAGCCGTCAGCGTCGAATGGAATCCACCACTGCGGCCGAGGTGGGTGCGCGCAAGTATCGCTTCCGCAAACGTGTCCTGCTGGCTATGTCCACGGTCATGGTGGCGACGGCGGCGGTGTCGTTCACCGTCAGCCCGGCGTTCTGGTGGGCCTGCGGTACCTCCGCGGTGGTCACGTTGCTCTACCTGGGATACCTGCGCCGTCAGACGCGCATCGAGGAGCAGGTTCGTCGCCGGCGTCAGCAGCGCATGGCGCGCTCGCATCCGGATATGGAGCGGGACTCTGAGTGGAGACCTGCCCCCGAACGACGGACGGCTCCCGAATGGAGTGCTGGGCCCGAGCGGAGGACCCGGCCCGAGCGCCGCAATGGACCCGAGCGACACGATGGTGCCGACTTCGACGATTTCGGTGCGCGTTACCAACGCGTCGGAACGGCGGTGCTCGAGATCGACGACGAGGACCCGATCTTCGAGCACCTCGACGAGGTGCCCTACAGCCGCCGCTACGACCTGCCGCGGGCGGCCGGCCAATAGGTCTCGCCTCGCCCAGGTGAGGTAGCCTGCTATCGACCAGGGGGCTATAGCGCAGTTGGTAGCGCGTCTCGTTCGCATCGAGAAGGTCAGGGGTTCGATTCCCCTTAGCTCCACACCTGTTTGGCCTGCTAGAAGCCTTTTACGCGGAAAATGTTAGCTCGGTCACTTCTGGCGATCGTGCTGGGGTTTCGCGCGTGCCGTTACCTACCGCCGTTACCTGTGTCCGTTATGGTTTCGTGATGTTCAAAACCGGACCACGTACGCGGAAGAACCTGTTCGTACTCGGAGCGTCCGCCCTCGTCCCGCTGTCGCTGATGTTCGCCGCCGGGGCCGGCGCCAATCCCGGATCCGAAGCCGAAGCGCCGGCCGGTGACGACGCACTGGTGTGCTGCACGGAGATGGCGGTCGCGCAGCAGCCGGAATTGAACCCCGAGGTCGCGCCGGATGCCCTGCCTGACGCTGATCTCGTCGCGGCAACGGACGCTCCGGAGGAAGCCGTCGTGGTTCCGGCATCGTATGCGGAGCGGAGTGCGGAAGCGCTGCCGGCGGGAGTTGTCTCCGAACGCGGTCTTCAGATCAAGACCATCCTGGTGGAGCGAAGCGTCAGCGCGGAGTTCCCGCAAATCCACACAATGATCGGTGTGCGGCCGGACTCCAAGCCATGGCACCCCAACGGCCTGGCACTGGACATCATGATTCCCAATTCGGGTAGTGCCGAGGGCATTGCGCTCGGCGATTCGATCCTTGCGTACGCGATGCGCAACGCCGGTCGGTTCGGGGTGCAGGACGTGATCTGGCGCGGCACGTATTACACGCCCGGCGGTGGTGCGAGCGGTTCCGGTTATGGCCACTACGACCATGTGCACATCACCACCACCGGCGGCGGATATCCGTCCGGCGGCGAGGAATATCTAGCCGGCTGAGGTTTAGGTCTCCCGGAGCACCCGGGCCAGTCCGTCATTGACCGCCTTGAGCGTCGCGATCCGGGCATTCCGCTTGTCATTCGCGGCGATCACATGCCATTGGGCGGCATCTGAGGTGGTGCGCAGGATCATCTGGTCGACGGCCTTGACGTAGTCATCCCACCTCTCGCGGTTGCGGTAATCCTCGTCGGTGATCTTGTGCGCCTTGTAGGCCGTTTGTTCGCGGGCCTGGAAACGCGCGAGCTGTTCCTCCGGTGAGACGTGCAGCCAGAACTTCGCCACCAGATAGCCGCGCTCGACCAGTTGGCTTTCGAAGTCATTGATCTCGTCGTACGCGCGCTGCCACTCCGCGGGAGCGGCGAAGCCCTCCACCCGCTCCACCAGCACCCGGCCGTACCAGGTTCGGTCGAAGATCAGGAACCTGCCCGCCGGCGGCAGATCACGCCAGAACCGCCAGAGATAGTGGTAGCGACGTTCCTCCTCGGTAGGCGCGGCCACCGGGATCACCCGGTAGTCACCCGCCTCCAGGGCACCGGTGATCCGCCGGATCACCCCGCCCTTGCCCGCGGCATCCCACCCCTCAAAGGCCAGTACGGTGCTCACCCCGCGATTACGGGCTTCGAGTGCAAGCCGGTGCAGACGGCGCTGTTGTTTAGCCAACTTCGCGCGGTAGTCCTCTTTGGACACTGTCTTAGCGAGGTCGACACCGGACAGCACATCAGCGGAGACGCCGATATCCCCGAACACTGATTCGGCCAGTGACCATCCGGGTGAACGGGAGTCCTCGGCCAATCGGGCCTGTAGTGCAGCCAGAATTGTTCGGGCGACGGTGAGATCGCGATACCGGGAGTCGGTGGATTCCACGATGGTCCAGGGCGCACCGGGTCCGCTGGTCTCGCGGAGAATGCGTTCGGCGATCGGCAGCACCGGACCGAGCGAGTCCAGGGCCGCCCAATCGCGCTGGTCCACCTGCCAGCCCGACTCGGGATGCTTCTCGGCTTCTTTGAGTTTCTTCTTCTGCACCTTCGCCGGTGTGTGCAGAAAGAACTTCAACAGCAGGGCGCCATCGGCAACCAGTGCGTGCTGCATCTGGGAGATGTGGCGCAACCAGACCGAGAAATCGGGTTCGTCGATCTCGCCCTCGGCCCGCAGACTGGCCGCCCGCATCAGGCCGCCGACGAAGAATGCGGCGCGGCCCTTGGGCGGCAGTGACCGCCATAACCGCCACAGTTGGGGCCGTTGTGATTCCTCGTCGGTGGTGTCGGCGAAGACCCGGGTGTCGGCGTAACGCGAGTCCATCCACTCGTTGAGTTGGTTGACCAACTCGTTGGCCGCCAGACGGTCGTCGCCGGCGATCCAGATGACCACGGGGAAGTTCGCCTTCAACAGGTCGTACTGGGCGTTGATCAGCCCGACCCGCAGATCGGGGATCGCCGCCTCGAACTCGTCCTTGCCGATCTTGTTGCCGACCTCGGATACCTCGAGCATGTCCCGTCCCCTCCGTCGCGCACAGGTGCCTTGCTGTCCACGATCTCATCGCGGGGGCCCGGATGGGGCGGAATTCGGGTGGAGCAGCGGTGGTGGGGCGCGCGGCGATGGTGTGGCTAGTCCGCGATCGTGACGGGGCCGACGTTCCAGATCTCGTCGCAGTATTCGGCGATTGACCGGTCTGATGAGAACTTTCCGCTGCGGGCCGAGTTCAGGATCGACATGCGCGTCCAGGCCTCGGTGTCCTGCCAGGTTCTGCTGACCTCGTCCTGGCTGCGAATGTAGTCGGCGTAGTCGGCCAGCACCAGGAACGGATCATGTTCGGTCAGGTTGGAAACCAGGTCTGCGAACACCCCGGTGTCACCGCCGGAGAACCGGCCCTCGGCGATGGACGCCAGGGCGGCCGCCAATTCGCCGGAGATGTAGTCGCGTGGGCGGTAGCCCCCGTGCTTGAGACGCTGGACCTCATCGACGGTGAGTCCGAAGAGGAAGAAGTTCTCCGCTCCGGCCTCCTCGCGCATCTCGACGTTGGCGCCGTCGAGTGTGCCGATCGTCAGGGCACCGTTCATCATGAACTTCATGTTGCCGGTGCCTGAGGCCTCCTTGCCGGCGGTGGAGATCTGCTCGGACAGATCCGCGGCCGGGTAGATCAACTGGCCGTTCTGCACGTTGAAGTTCGGGATGAACGCCACCTTGATCCGGCCGTTGACATCCGGATCAGAGTTGACCGTTTCTCCCACCGAGTTGATCAGCTTGATCATCAGCTTGGCGATGTGATAGCCGGGCGCAGCCTTGCCACCGAAAATGAATGCACGCGGGGCGATCTCGAGATTCGGGTTCTGCTTCAGCCGGTTGTAGAGGGTGACGATGTGCAACACGCTGAGGTGCTGCCGCTTGTATTCGTGAATCCGCTTGACCTGAACGTCGAACATCCAGTCCGGATTGAGGTCGATGCCGGTCTTGGCGGAAATGTAGTCCGACAGGCGCGCCTTGTTCTCCCGCTTGACCGCCCGCCAGCGCCGGCCGAATTCCGGGTCATCGGCGAGGGGTTCGAGCGCCCGCAGCTTGGGCAGGTCGACCATCCAGCCGCCGCCGATCGTCTCGTCGAGCAGTGTTCGCAGTCCGGGGTTGGACAGGCCGACGAAACGGCGCGGCGTCACACCGTTGGTCTTGTTGCTGAACCGCTCCGGCCACATCTCGTAGAAGTCTTTGAGGATGGTGGTCTTGACCAGTTCGGAGTGCATCGCGGCAACTCCATTGACGGCGTGACTACCGACGGTCGCCAGATGCGCCATCCGGATGTTCCTGGTGCCGTCCTCACCGATGATCGACATCCGCCGCACGCGCTCGTTGTCACCGGGGAACCGGGCACGCACCTCGTCGAGGAAGTTCCGGTTGATCTCGTAGATGATTTCCAGGTGCCGCGGCAGGAACTGGGCGAACATCGACAGCGGCCAGGTCTCCAGCGCCTCGGGCAGCAACGTGTGGTTGGTGTAGGCCATCGTCGCGACCGTGATCCGCCAGGCGTTATCCCAGTCCAGTCCGCGTTCGTCGATCAGCAGTCGCATCAACTCGGCGACGGCGATCGAGGGGTGGGTGTCGTTGAGTTGGACCGCGACCCGGTCTGGAAGCTCCTCGGCGGTCACGCCGGCGAAGTCCTCCATCAGGTGCAGGATGTCCTGCAGTGAGCAGGAGACGAAGAAGAACTGCTGCAGCAGCCGCAACTGCTTGCCGACTTCGGGCTCATCATTGGGGTAGAGCACCTTGGTGACCGTCTCGGAGGTCACCTCTTCCTCGACGGCGCGGTAGTAGTCCCCGGCATTGAAGGCGTCCAGGGCAAGTTCATTCATGGCGCGTGCGCTCCACAGCGTCAGGGTGTTGCAGGTGTTCACGCCGTAGCCCTGGATCGGGGTGCCGTAGTAGACGCCCTTGACCGAACGCTCAGGAATCCATCGCACCCGCTCGTGGCCGTGGGCATCCTGGAAGTGCTCGGTGTGACCGCCCCACATGACGCGATAATTCAAGTCAGGTTTGGCGATCTCCCACGGATTACCGTCAGCCAGCCAGTTATCGGTGGTCTCCACCTGCCAGCCGTCGTGGATCTCCTGGTCGAAAATGCCGAATTCGTAGCGGATGCCGTACCCGATCGCCGGACGCTCGAGGGTGGCCAGGGATTCCAGGTAGCAGGCTGCCAGGCGGCCCAGGCCGCCGTTGCCCAGACCCGGCTCCTCCTCGCAGGCCAGCACGGTGTCGAAATCCTGGCCCAGCGCGGCCAGTGCGGCCCGCGCCTCGGCCTCGATATCCAGGTTGAGCAGGTTATTGCCCAGGTGGGGTCCCAGCAGGAACTCCGCCGACAGATAGCAGGCCACCTTGCGGGACAGGTCAAGATAGGTCTGTGTGGTCCGGTTCCACCGCTGCTGCATGCGATCGCGTACGGCCAGTGCCAGGGCGCGGTAAAAATGCTTCGGCTCGAGTAGGGCGGACGGGCGTCCCAGCGAGTAGCGCAGGTGGTCCTCAATCGCGTGGCGGAGCCCGTCGGCCGTCATCGATGTACGGACGTCCTCGCTGCCGCCGCTCGTCGTCGACGCACCGTTGGCCGGTGCTTTCGGCTGGGTGTGAATGATGTCGGTCATGTGTGCGCTCTTCCCCGTGTGGCCGTCTACTTCCTCGGAGTATCACACCGGGGGGTGCTGCCCACCTCCCGTTCCGGCAACGCAGGGGTGAACAGCAGGCAGCCTCAACCTAAATCGACGGTCTCGACGTCTCCGCCGGGCTGCCGTCCACCCCGGCAAGGGCGGCGATAGCCGCCGCCACCCTCAGCGGCCTGCCACCTCCGGTGGCACGTGGTGGTGCCCGGTCGTCGCGGGCCGCAACAGTTCCGGATCCAGCAGCGGGATGCTCCAGTCCGGCAGTCCCAATCGGGCCGCAAACGGTCCCAGGACGGCGTCGCGGTGCGGCGCCGTCATCCCGTGCGCCTGCAGTGCGCCTCCTTGGCCGGAAGTGACGTCAGCGATGCTGTAGAGCGACTCTGATCCCGATTCGAAGTAGTCCTCGTGATCGCTCCAGGACTGCCACGTCCAACCGGGTACTTCGGCTTTGAATCTGGTGGACCCGAACCCGTCGGCCGCCGGGTCGGCACCCAGTCCGATTGGCTCAATCGGTAACACCGGTGCGTGTTGCGGCATCCCGGCAATGTTGGTGACGGGATCGGTCGCGGCGGATCCGACGTAGACGTGACCGCCGTCGGGAAGGTGGAAGTCCGAGGCGGTCCGTGCCATGTCGGTTCCTGGTGATCCAACCAGGACGATGTCGTCGGCGCGCATCCCGTGACCGGCCGCTGCGTCGGCCACCGTGGTGCTGCCGTACGAATGGCCTACCACCGTCACGTGCGAGGAGCCGCCGCGGTGAGTCGTGTTGAGTGCGTTGACATCTGCAGCGAGTAGAGCACCGCCTTTGCGCGCGAGAGTGGTCTGGGCGACTCGTGGATCGACGATCGAATCCGGCGCGTCGTACCCCATCCATGCCAGCACGGAGACCTCCTGGCCAGCCTCGGCGGCAGCCCGGGTCTCGGTGTAGAGGTTTGCGATTTCGTTGCTGGACAACCATCCGCCGGCGACGCTGTTTGTCGCGCCGGGAACCAGCACCGCGGTGTCCTCGGCCGTGTCCGGGTTGCCGATCGCGATCGCCGCGCGTCCCTGGCCCCGAAATTCGACGGGTTTGTAGACCATCAGCAGTACCTCCGCGCCGGACAGCGATTGGTTGTAGGCAATGCTTTGCTTGATCAATCCGGCATTGGTGTACCGAATGACGTCGGTCGAGTTCAGGCCGAACCTTTCCGGTGCTGCCATGACCTCGGCGGCCGACACCCCGTTGTCTTCTGCGACGCGATCGATCCTGTCGAGATCGTGATGCAGAACCCTCAGATTCGCGGTACTGCGATCGGCCACCGGGATACCTCCGCAGTTACCGATGTCCTCCGGATTACGCTCCAGGAGTTCAGCCTTGGCCATCTGATTCAGCGATTCCCACCATGCCTTCCGGTCGTCCGGCGGTACAGGACCGGCCGGAGACAACGGAATTGCTGAGTGGTAGTCGGCTAGCGAGATGGCCTCGGCCAACTCGCTGTCGATCTCGTTGGCTTGCGCAACGATCTCGTCAAGCCGAGCGGCTAGCGGATCAGATTCGATGTCGAATTGTGCTGTGGTACTGCGGAATTCGGTGTCTGGAATAACGGTGCCGGTGACGCGATCGATCCTCAGATCAGCGCTCCGGGCATCTTCGTCGAGGAGGCGTAATCGCGACTTCAGTTGGTCGATGGCGTCCGCGGCACGGTCAGCGGCGCGGGCTATCGTGCGGGCCTGTTCGGCGTGGCCATCGAGTGCCTGCCTGGTCAGTTCGATGGCGTCACCGGCCGCTCTGGCGGCTATCCCACTCCATCCCGGAATCGCAGGTAGCCGTGTCAGTGCCGCCGAGACTGCCTCGGCTGATTCGGCCCGGGCGGTCGCGGCGACCGACACCATTCGGACGTCCGCGGGATCCCAACGGTCGATATCGGCCGGGCCGAGGCTCACCCCGCACCACCCGCACCATTCGCCTGCGCCGTCGCCCCTGCGCTGCGGAGTTCCATCTCGGCGAATGCCATACCGGTAATCCGGAGTGCCGCACCGTGCTCGCAGACCCGGGTGGCCAGGTCCCGAGTCGCGGTGGTCCACGTGGCGGCGGTGGCCGACAGCGCCGCAGCAGACCGACCCACCCACCCGGTCGACGCGGAGTCCACCGCCGAATCGACGCGGGCGTGGTTGGCCAGGAGGTCGTGGGCCTGATCATCCGCGAGTGCCCCGGAGACGATCAGCAGCTCCGCGGCGACGTTCAACGGCTCAGGCACCAGCAGACCTTCCGGCGGTTGCAGCAAACGGATGGGCGTGAAAGCTACCAGCGGCGCAGCGCACCGCAAGTCACCCTTGGGCCTGGGACGGACCTCGGCTGCCGTCGACTCGGCGTGACAGACTGATGGAATGCTTGACCGCATCGCTCGGCTGGCTATTTCCGCGCCGCGTCGGGTCGTCATCGTCGCGGTGCTGCTGATGGTCGCTATCGGCGCATTTGGAATCCCGGTGGCCCAACACCTCTCCCCGAGTGGCTTCCAGGATCCGAGTGCGGAGTCGTCGCGTGCGGCTGACTTGCTCACTGAGAAATTCGGCCAGGGCGATGTGTCACTGGTGATCGTCATTACCGCGCCCGACCGTTTCGACAGTCCACAGGCACGGTCGGTGGCCGGCGCGGCTATCGACAAGCTCACCCGGTCCGGCCATGTCGCAACCATCACCTCAGCGTGGACGGCGCCAGCTCCGGCGGCCTCCGCTCTGGTCAGTGTCGACAAGAAATCCGGACTCATCGTCACCGGTGTGGTCGGTCCCGAAAGTAAGCTGCAGTCCTACACCAGGGAACTCGCCGACGCGATAGTCGGGGAGCGCGACGGCATCGTTGTTCGCGCCGGGGGTGCGGCGATGGTGAATCTGCAAGTCACCGAGCAGTCCAAGCGCGATCTGCTGCTGTTGGAGGCGATCGTCGTCCCGCTCAGCTTCCTGGTGCTGATCTGGGTCTTCGGCGGATTGTTCGCCGCGGCCCTGCCGGTTTTTGTCGGCGTGATGGCGATCCTGGGATCGCTGGCCGTGCTGCGGACCGTCACCTTCGTCACCGAGGTGTCGATCTTCGCGTTGAATCTCACCACCGCAATGGGTTTGGCATTGGCCATCGACTACACACTGCTGATGATCAGTCGCTACCGCGACGAGTTGGCCGACGGGCGCAGCCGCGATGAGGCCGTCGTCGCCACGATGGCGACCGCCGGCCGCACCGTGCTGTTCTCAGCGGTCATCGTGGCGCTGTCGATGGCGGTGATGGTGATCTTCCCGATGAACTTCCTGCGCTCGTTCGGCTACGCGGGTGTCGCGACTGTCGCGTTTGCCGCGCTGTCGGCAATCATAATCACGCCGGCTGCCCTGATGATGCTCGGCGACAGGGTCGATGCGCTGGACGTTCGGCGAGCAGTGCGCCGAATGCTCGGTCGGCCGGCACCTGCTCCACTGCCTATCCAGCAGCAGTTCTGGTATCGCGCAGGTAAATTCGTCATGCGTCACGCTGTTCCTATCGCCCTGGCCGTGGTCCTGTTGCTGGTATTCCTCGGTGCCCCGTTCCTCGGGGTGCGGCCCGGTTTCCCGGACGATCGAGTGCTACCGAAATCGGCTTCGGCCCACCAGGTGGGTGACTTCTTGCGAGCAGATTTCGCCATCGACTCCGACTCCGAGGTCCCGATTCTCATCGTCGACTCGACCGGTCTGGACCGTGCCGCAGTAGACCGTTATGCCGCCGATCTGTCCCGGGTTCCTGATGTGAACTCGGTGTCGGCGCCGAGTGGCACCTTTGTGGCAGGTGCGCTCAATGGTCCACCACTGGCTGCCACCGGCGAGGCTGCCGGCAGCACCCTGCTGACCGTGGGCAGTTCGGTACCGCTGTTCTCGCAGGCCTCCGAAACCCAACTCAGCCGTATGCACGCGGTACCTGCGCCGGGCGGCCGTACCGCCGAGTTCGGCGGACTGGCACAGACCAACCGCGACAGCGTCGACGCCATCACCTCCAGGCTGCCCTTGGTGCTGGGCCTGATCGCCGCCATCATGCTGGTGTTGCTGTTCCTGCTCACCGGCAGTGTGGTGATCCCGATCAAGGCGTTGGTTCTCAACCTGCTCTCGCTGTCGGCGGCGTTCGGTGCAACCGTATGGATCTTTCAGGACGGCAACCTCGGCGGCCTCGGCACTACCACCACCGGAACACTGGTGGCCAATATGCCGGTGCTGTTGTTCTGCGTCGCGTTCGGGCTGTCGATGGACTACGAGGTTTTTCTGGTGTCCCGGATTCGGGAGTTCTGGTTGGCGTCACCACAGACGTCAGCCGACAATGACGAAAGTGTGGCGTTGGGCTTGGCCCACACCGGTCGTGTTATCACCGCCGCTGCTCTGATCATGGCCATCTCCTTCGCGGCTTTGATCGCCGCCCAGGTAGCGGTGATGCGATTGTTCGGCACCGGCTTGACGCTGGCGATCCTGGTTGACGCCACCCTGGTTCGGCTGGTGCTGGTTCCGGCGTTCATGCATGTGTTGGGCAAGTGGAACTGGTGGGCGCCCGGACCGCTGGTGAAGTTGCATGGGCTGCTCGGAATCAGCGAGGGCGCTGCCACCGTTGGTCGGCACCGGATGGATCGGGCTACTCAGCGCCGCAATCGGCTTGCGTCCAAGAATTCTTAGCCGAGATAATCCGATTCGAGGACCAGATCCGGGATTAACGACTGATACTCGACATGGGTGCGGTGCTCGGTGGTCTTCCAGAGCCGGCCCTGTTGCTCACGCATGTAGGCGCGATACTTCGGTGCTCCGGGAAAGCCGACGTTGTCCGCGACGACAACCGTGCCCCGATGCAGCCAGTCGCATTCGGCGATGGTGAGCAGATCGGCCAGGTATGCGTTCTTGTCGTGATCGATGAATAGCAAGTCGATCGAATCGGCTGCGAATCCGTGCTCATCTCGCAACCTGTCCAGCGTGTGTCCGCCATCACCAATTGTTCCGACCACGCAGGTGATTTGATCGCCAACACCGGCGTGGTTCCAGATACGTTGCGCAACAAGGGCATTAGCGGCCCCTAACTCGACTGAAAAAATCCGTGCACCCGGGGCTGCCGCTGCAATGCGCAGCGCGCCGTACCCGCAGTAGGTACCCAACTCCAGCGCCAGCCGGGGATTCGCTCGCTTTACCGCGGCATCGAGCAGTTTGCCCTTCTCGTCGCCAACGCTGACCAGGAATGCCTTGTCGTACGAGTACTGATCCATCTTCGCGATCACGTCGCCGAGATCGCCGTGCCGGGCGTGAGCAACCACGTAATCCGCCGCGGCGGTTTCCCGGCCGTCACCCAGCTGGCCGGTCGTGTTGAAATTCCGGACACTGATGCCCGCGCGTAACACCGACCACCGCAGCATTGGTAGATACCGGCGAAGTCCCATACGGTTACGTTACAGCTGGAGCCGGCCGAAAGACGTTGAGGGAATGAGGAATCCCGGTGGACACATCGCAGCGGCGTGATGACGCCGGACCAAGCCTGGGACGAAGGACGCTGGCACTGAGCTACGGCCTGGTGTGCCACGTGTCGTTCCTGCTCGGTGTGCTGACCATGATGGCGGCAATGTTTTTCGGGATGAGCCGATCGCTGGGTACCGTGCCGACGCCGTGGAATTGGGTCGCCAATGCCGCCCTGCTGATCCAGTTTCCGCTCGTTCATTCACTGTTGCTCACCACACGGGGCAGGGCGGTGCTCGCGGCTCTGGCCCCGCGTGGCACCGGAGCCACATTGTCGACGACGACATACGTCACCATCGCCGCGTTACAGGTGTTTGCGCTCTTCGCTTTCTGGTCGCCGACGTCAACGATCTGGTGGCAGGCGACTGGGCCGGCACTGGTGGTGATGATCGCGCTCTACGCGGCTTCCTGGGCGTTGCTCGGAAAGTCCATGGCCGACGCCGGATTGTCAGTGCAGACCGGCAGTCTGGGATGGTTCGCGTTGCTTCGCGGACGTAAGCCGGTTTTTCCGCCGATGCCGGTGACGGGCCTGTTCCGGCTGACCCGCCAACCGATCTACGTATCCTTCGCGTTGACCCTGTGGACCGTCCCCACGTGGACACCCGACCAACTTGTGGTAGCAATCACGTTCACGGCCTACTGCCTGATCGCGCCACAGTTCAAGGAGGCCCGCTACCGGCGCATCTACGGCCGGACCTTCGATGATTACGCTCACAGTGTTCCCTACTGGTTTCCCTGGCCACGGCCGCCGAGGGAAACGCCGGGTGCGGCCCCGGGCGTCAGCCAACCGTAAGGGTCGGTCTCGTGGAACGAGGGCATACTGGTTTACATGTCCAGCAAATCTATGTCCGGTGCGGCACGTCCGATCAGCGTGATCGCCGGTGTGCAGGGCGCGTTGCCGGCGAACCGGTACAGCCAGGATGAGATCACCGAGGCCTTCCTGAAGTTTCCGGCGTTCGCCGGGCACGACAAAATCGTGCGCAATCTTCATCGCTCCGCCAAGGTCGGCCACCGCCACCTGGTGCTGCCGATTGAGGCCTATCCCGGCCTGCAGGATTTCGGCGAGGCCAACGATTTGTACATCGAGCATGCGGTGGACCTGGCCTGCGCGGCGTTGACCGCTGCGCTTGATGAGGCGGGCCTGAAGCCGACCGACGTAGACCTGGTCATGTCGACCACGGTGACCGGCATCATGGTGCCCTCGCTCGAGGCCCGGGTGGCCACCCGCCTCGGCTTGCGACCCGATGTGCGTCGGGTTCCGATGTTCGGCCTGGGCTGCGTCGCGGGTGCGGCAGGTGTGGCGCGACTGCACGACTATCTGCGCGGCGCGCCCGATGATGTCGCGGTGCTGCTCTCGGTGGAGTTGTGTTCGCTCACCTTCCCCGCTCTCAAACCCGAGATCGCCGGGCTGGTCGGCGGAGCGCTCTTCGGCGACGGAGCCGCGGCGGTGGTGGCGGTGGGTGAACGTCGAGCACGCGAGATCGGCGCGCTCGGACCCGACATCATCGACTCCCGCAGCCACCTCTACCCAGACTCGCTGCGCACCATGGGCTGGGACATCGGAGCAAGTGGCTTTGAATTGGTGTTGTCCGCCGACGTGCCCGAGGTCGTGAGCCGGTACCTAAATGACGACGTCACCGGCTTTCTCGGTGCGCACGACCTCACCATTGGCGACATCGGAACCTGGGTGAGCCACCCGGGTGGGCCCAAGGTGATCGAGGCCATCGTGGACAGCCTCGGTCTCCCCGATGATGCCCTTGAACTCACCTGGCGATCGCTGGCCGATGTCGGAAACCTGTCGTCGTCGTCGGTACTGCATGTACTGCGGGACACCAAAGCCAAACACCCGGTCGCTGGGCCCAGTGTGATGATGGCGATGGGGCCCGGGTTCTGTTCCGAATTGGTTCTGCTGCAATGGCATTGATGGATCGCATCTCATGATCTGGTATGTGCTGCTGATTGCCGCGGTCGCTTGCGAGCGGGTGGCGGAGCTTGTGGTCTCCAACCGCAACCTCGCGTGGAGCCGAACCCGGGGCGGTATCGAGTTCGGCGCGGGTCACTATCCGGTGATGGTCGTCCTGCACACCGGGCTGCTGGTGGGCTGCCTGGCCGAAGTGATCTTTCTGCACCGGCCTTTCCTCCCCTCACTGGGTTGGCCGATGCTGGTGATCGTGGTGGCGGCGCAGGCACTGCGCTGGTGGTGTATCACCACACTCGGGCGGCAGTGGAACACCCGCGTCGTAGTGGTGCCCGGGGCGCCGCGAGTCTCCGGCGGCCCCTACCGCCTGATACCGCACCCCAATTACGTCGCGGTGATCGCCGAAGGTGTGGCGTTGCCTCTGGTCCATACCGCCTGGATTACCGCGCTGGTTTTCACCGTGCTCAACGCCGCGCTACTGACCACACGCATCACCACGGAGAACAACGCACTGGCGAGGTTGGCATGATTGACCTGTTGGTTGCAGGCGGGGGACCGGGTGGATTGGCGACAGCCATCCACGCCGCGAAGGACGGTTTGGATGTCGTCGTCGTGGAACGCCGCCCTGGGCCGATCGACAAGGCATGCGGCGAAGGCCTGATGCCGCACACCGTCAAGCAACTCAGGAAAATCGGTGTCAGTCCGCACGGCAAGGCGTTCCGCGGTATCACCTACCTGGACTCCACCCACTCGGTCCGGGCGAATTTCCGGTCGGGTGAGGGCTTGGGCATGCGGCGCACCGCGCTCTCCGAAGCCCTGCATGATGCTGCCTCGTCCGCCGGAGTCCGGATCGTCCACGGTGATATCGGCGAGGTGAGCCAGGATGCGTCGTCGGTCCGTTGCGGCGATCTGCGTGCGCGCTACCTCGCCGCCGCGGATGGTCTGCATTCGCCGATCCGCCGTTCCCTCGGATTGGATCTACCCAGTCGCGGCAGACGTCGGTGGGGGATCCGACGGCACTTCCAGATCGCGCCCTGGAGCGACACCGTCGAGGTGTACTGGGCGCACGACACCGAGGCGTATGTGACGCCGATTGCCGAGGATTCGGTGGGTGTCGCGGTTCTCACGTCCCGGCAGGGCAGGTTTGACGACCATCTTGCTGAATTTCCCGCTCTGGCAGCACGGCTCACCGGTGTACCGCATGACTCCGATCGTGCCGCCGGACCGCTGCGCCAACGGGTGCGCAGTCGAACCTCGGGGCGGGTGATGCTGGTCGGCGATGCCGCCGGCTACGTGGATGCGCTCACCGGTGAAGGCATGGGTATCGCATTCGGCGGTGCGGAGTTGCTGGTGAAATGCGTGCTGGCCGATGCCCCCGGCGACTACGACCGCCAGTGGCGGCAGATGTCGCGTCGCTACCGGGCGTTGACCGCGGGCCTGCTGCAGGCAAGCGGTTGCGCGCCGGTTCGGTCGATGATCGTGCCCGCCGCCAGTGCAGTTCCGAGAGCCTTCAGCGGAATCGTCAATCTTCTGGCCTACTAGTCACCATGGCGAGGATCAGGCGTTGACGGCCGAGGACGGGCAACCGGCGAGTGGGCGGATCGACGGCCTCAGCGATATGGAGTTGTTCGAGGACTGTTCGGCTGAACAGGTCCGCGCCATCGCAGAGCGTTTACAGCCGTTGCGGGCCACCCCCGGCGAGGTGCTGATGCGTCAGGGCGAGCAGGCGGTGTCGTTCATCCTGATCCAGTCCGGCCGGGCCGAGGTCCGCCATACCGGAGACGACGACGCGGTGGTGGTCGACGAGGTCTGCGCCGGAGTGATCGTCGGCGAGATCGCGTTGTTGCGCGACAGACCCCGCGTCGCCACCGTCACGGCCATCGAACCGCTGTTCGGCTACATCGGAGACCAGAAGGCGTTTTCGGTTCTGGCCGACCTGCCGGGAGTCAGCGAGCGACTGCTGCGCACCGCGCGCCAGCGACTGGCCGCATTCGTCACTCCCATTTCGGTTTCGTTAAACGACGGCAGCGAATTGATGCTGCGACCGGTGCTGCCCGGCGACAGCGAACGGTCCACCCATCCCTCGGTGGAATTCTCCAGCGAGACGATCTACCGACGGTTCATGTCCGCCCGCGAACCGAGTCCGGCGCTGATGGATTACCTGTTCCATGTCGACTACGTGGAGCACTTCGTCTGGGTTGTAGTCGATGGTGCAGACGGGCCGGTTGTGGCCGATGCGCGATTCGTCCGGGATGCCACCGATCCGAGTGTGGCGGAGATCGCGTTCATCGTGGCTGACGACTACCAGGGCCGCGGCATCGGCAGCAATTTGATGGATGCGCTCATCGTCGCTGCGCATATCGGCGGTGTGCGCCGGTTTACCGCCCGCTTGCTTTCCGACAACGTCGGGATGCGGACGATTCTCGATCGGTACGGTCCGCAGTGGGAGCGCGACGAACCCGGCGTCGTGACAACGGAGTTCGACGTTCCGGGCATCGACGAATTGCGCATCGACCCCGCGATGGCGGTTGAGATTCGGGCGATGGCGCGCCAAGTCGTGCGCGCGGCGGCTTAACGGATCAGACGGTGATCTTGGTGTCGGCGTTGATCATGGCGGCCGCATCACGCACGACCTGCCCTTGGTCCTGTGGGGCGTCGGCGTTGAGTTGCACCACGAAGACCGCGCCGTCCTTGCTCGGGATGACGATGGTTTCCTGAGCGATGTAGCGGCGCTCGTCGCCCCTGAGGTAGGTGGCCTGGAACTTGATCGAGTCGAATCCGCTGACCGTGCTCTTCTGCACATCCCCGTCCTGGGTGTAACCGGGCAGGTTCTGCAACATGCCCGGTGCGTACTCCAGGACCTTGGCCGGCTCGACGTCGCCGGTGAGCTTGGAGATGATCGCCGTCACGAACGGTGGATCATTGGGGTTCGCGGCCTTCTGGTAGACGATCGCACCGTAGGCCCACGCCGGAGTCTTCGCGCCGGCCAACTCCCAGTCTGGCGGCGTCGCGAAGTCGAACGCCGGAGCCCCGGCTTCATCCTTCTTGAACGGTGTCTCAATGATCTTGTTGTCGTTGACGTAGTCGGCGATGGTTTTGTTCGGCCCGGCGGGCATATCCGGTGTGGCCGCGGCCGAACTCGACGCGGCGATGCTGGAGGCGGCCGAGCTCGCCTCGGACTTGACCTCGGTCTTGGTGGCGTTGCAGCCGGCCAGCGTGACGCTTAACGTCACGGCGCACAGCCCGACGGTGGTGACCATCGACATCTTCTTCATCTGGTCAGTTCTCCCTCGTCCCGTGGCCGCGTCCCGCTGACCGCTTCGAATCTGCAGCTTAGTGCCCACCCGTGGGGAAATCGAACGCAATCTCGGTGCAGGATTCAGCTGCCTGGGCTCAGGCAGTAGGTTGGCGAAATGCGGAGATCGATCATCGGTACCGGTCTGGCCACGGCGGCCGCGGCCGTCGTCGGCGGCGCGGTGAGCCGCGATGGCGTCCAGAACTGGTACTCCCAGATCCGCAAGCCGCGCTATGTGCCACCGAACGTCGCGTTCCCGATCGCCTGGACGATGCTGTACGTCGATATCGCGGCCACCTCCGCGGCGACGATCAACCGGTTCCGGGCCGGCGGCGATAATGGCAAGGCGCGCACCTACATTGCGGCGCTGGGCGTCAACCTAATGCTCAATGCCGGGTTCAGCTGGGTGTTCTTCAATCGGCACAAGACCGGCCAGGGTGCGCTCGTGGCCGGGTTGCTGGCGGCCAGTAGCGCGGACCTGGTTCGCCGGGCCGCCGATGCCGACCTCAAACTGGGTGTTGCGCTGGCGCCCTATCCGCTGTGGTGCTCCTTCGCGACGGTGCTGTCCACCGACATCTGGCGGCTTAACCGCTAGAACGCCATCTGCTGCGGCGCGAAACGGTCAGTGACATCACCGACAAGGGATTCGATCGTTGTCGTTCCACAACACGCGAGTGCACATGATCGGAACGCTATTTCATCGCGCCCGTCGATGGGCTTGGGTGCAAAGGCGGCGGGGCCTGCAGGCCCCGTGGTACTAAAGCGGCGTGCACCGGCGTGTGGTGGGTCTGGCAATGCTGGCCTGTGTGGGCGCGTGTGGTTCACCGCCGAACCCGCCGCCGCAGTCGGCGGTGACCGCGCCCCGGGAGGTCAACCCCGCCAACGTCATCA
>JAPLAO010000125.1 GCA_026393245.1 Mycobacterium sp.
CCGGATTGGTCCGGTGTCGAGCAGGGTCAGCAGGATCGACACCTGAGCCAACGTGAGATCAGGGCGCGACCCGCTGTTGGTATCACCGCGGCGCACGACTGTGATCAGCTTGGCCAGCACCCGCTGCAGTTCACTGGCCAAGTCCACGAGCTGTGGCTGCGGCTCTGACATAGTTCGCCAGCCTAACGGTTTTGTAACCGGCTGGGCTCACAACACCTCAGAGAGCATTACCCCCGCGCGCGCCCGTCGCGCCAGCGCACCAGCGCCTCAGCTGGCCCGAGGTTGTAATCCGGCCCGCCGCAGCCGACGGTCATCAGTGTCACGCCGAGTCCGGCGAGTGCTTCCGCATTGGCCACCAGGGTGTCGGGGTCGCGGCCTTCGACCCCCGATGAGCGCTCGATGGTGCCCGGGTCGCGGCCGGTGTCGCCGCAGTGCCGGCCCAGCGCCGCGGCCTTGCCCGGGTAGGTGGTGGCGTTGGTGAACGAGTGCCACATATCGGCGTGTTCGGCCACCAATCGCAGGGTCTTGCGTTCACCCTGCCCGCCGATCAGAATCGGGATCTTCCGGGTTGGGGCCGGGTTGAGCTTGCCCAGCCGAGAGTTGATCCGCGGCAGTGCCGCGGCGAGGTCATCGAGGCGGCTGCCGGCGGTACCGAACTCGTAGCCGTATTCGTCGTAGCCCTTCTGCATCCAGCCCGATCCGATGCCGAGGATCAGCCGGCTGCCGGAGATGTGGTCCACGGTGCGGGCCATGTCGGCCAAGAGTTCGGGGTTGCGGTAGGAGTTGCAACTGACCAGTGCGCCGATTTCGACGCGCGAGGTCTGCTCAGCCCACGCGCCGAGCATGGTCCAACACTCGTAGTGGGCGCCCTCGGGATCGCCGTAGAGCGGGTAGAAGTGATCCCAGTTGAATACGACATCGATGCCAAGGTCCTCGCAGCGACGCACGGCGTCGCGGATCTGGGCGTAGTCGGGCGCGTGCTGCGGCTGAAGTTGGACACCGATGCGGATGGGGAAATTCATGACCCCACCGTAAGCCCCTGCGTTTGACGCGCCCCCCGTTCGACGTTCAGTCGCCGATTACCGACTGCAGGATCTCGACCAGTGCGCGTGGCTGGTCGCCCTGCACCGAGTGTCCCGAGTCGGGTACCACGATCACCCGCGTAAAGCCGGGCGCGAGCCGAGCGAACTCGGCCGCGTCATCGTCGTTGACGAAAAATGAGTTCGCGCCGCGCACCAACGTCGTCGGCGCGCGGAGTTCGGCTGCGTCACTCCACAGCCCTTTGAAACCGTCGCCTTTGCGGAAGGTGTCGTAACGCCACGTCCAGGTACCGTCGTCGAGTTGTTGGGAGTTGTGAAAAACCCCGCGCCGCAACGATTCCCGCGAGCGGTGCGGAGACGCCGCGACGGTGACATCCAGCATGGCGGCGAAGCTGGGAAAGCTCCGATCGCCCTGAACCAGTGCCACCGCACCCATCTGGGCCTGGGTCATCTGCTCGTGGCGCTCCGGCGCGGACGGCGTCACGTCCACCATCACCAGTCTGGGCACCAGTTCCGGTGCAGTGACAGCCAGCCGAAGCGCGGTCAGCCCGCCCAGCGACATCCCCACCACGAGATCGGCATCGGGCGCGAGTTCGCGGACCACCGGTTCGATGGCCGCCGCGTTGAGCAGGGGACCGTAGTCGCCGTCCTCCCGCCAGGCGGAGCGGCCGTGGCCGGGAAGGTCTATCGCAAGCGCGGGCAGGCCGAGACCCAGAATGACGGTGTCCCAGGTGTGCGCATTCTGACCGCCGCCGTGCAGGAACACCACCCGGGGTAGATCGGTACCCCAGCGCAGGGCGCTGATCGGACCGCGCTCAACGCGCTCGACTGGGGGAAGCGGCTCGGCGTACCCGGCCTGCGCGGCGTTCTCGCCCAGCAGGGCGAACTCGTCGAGGGCGAGCAACTCGTCGTCAGAATTCACGGTGTCCATATAACGCGAAAGTGCGCCCGGATCGCGTCTCGGGGTGGAATCGCGATCTGGGCGTACTCGCGGCGGGGAGTGCTACTCGCCGGCGATGAACTCCTCAAGCTGCGCCCGGGCAATATCGTCGGGCAGCTGCTTGGGCGGGCTCTTCATCAGGTAGGCCGAGGCGGCGACCACCGGGCCGCCGATACCGCGGTCCTTGGCGATCTTCGCCGCGCGCACGGCATCGATGATGACGCCGGCGGAGTTCGGCGAGTCCCACACCTCGAGCTTGTATTCGAGGTTCAGCGGCACATCGCCGAACGCGCGGCCCTCGAGTCGCACATAGGCCCACTTGCGGTCATCGAGCCAGCCGACGTGGTCGGACGGTCCGATGTGGACGTCCTTGGCATTGAATTCCTTCTGCAGGTTGGACGTCACGGCCTGGGTCTTGGAGATCTTCTTCGACTCCAACCGTGAGCGCTCCAGCATGTTGAGGAAGTCCATGTTGCCGCCGACGTTGAGTTGCATGGTGCGGTCGAGTTGGACGCCGCGGTCCTCGAACAGCTTGGCCATGACGCGGTGCGTGATGGTCGCGCCGACCTGGCTCTTGATATCGTCGCCGATGATCGGCACGCCCGCATCGGCGAACTTCTTGGCCCACACCGGATCCGAGGCGATGAACACCGGCAGCGCGTTGACGAACGCCACGCCGGCGTCGATCGCGCACTGGGCGTAGAACTTGTCGGCCTCCTCCGAGCCCACCGGCAGGTAGGACACCATGACGTCGACCTTGTTGTCCTTGAGAACCTTGACCACGTCGACGGGCTCGTCATCGGAGAGTTCGATGGTCTCGGCGTAGTACTTGCCGATCCCGTCCAGCGTTGGTCCGCGTACTTGCCGATCCCGTCCAGCGTTGGTCCGCGCCGCACCATGACATTGGTGGGGGGTACGTCGGCGATCTTGATGGTGTTGTTCTCCGAGGCGAAGATGGCCTCGGAGAGGTCGAACCCCACCTTCTTGGCGTCGACGTCGAACGCGGCGACGAATTTCACGTCGCGTACGTGGTAGGCGCCGAGCATCACGTGCATCAGGCCGGGGACCGCCGAGTTCGGGTCGGCGTCCCTGTAGTACTCCACGCCCTGAACCAGGGAGGACGCGCAGTTGCCGACGCCGACGATGGCGACGCGCACATCGTTGGACGCTCCCGGCGCGTTGTGCTGAGTCATGGACGTTCTCCTTCGTGTACTTCCGGTTGACGGGGTAGTTCAGCTTTGTTCGGAGTGGGCTTGGGCCACCCGCTCCGCCGCGATCAGTTCGTTGAGCCACGTGACTTCCCGCTCGCTGGACTCCAGACCCAGCTGATGCAGTTGTCGGGTGTAGCGATCGAGCGAGTTACTGGCCCGCGCGATGGCATCGCGCAGACCCTCGCGGCGTTCCTCCACCTGACGGCGACGCCCCTCCAGGATCCGCATCCTGGCTGCCGCCGGCGTCCGATTGAAGAACGCCAGGTGCACGCCGAAGCCGTCGTCGGTGTAGTTCTGCGGGCCGGTGTCGGCGACCAATTCGGTGAACCGCTGGCGGCCGGACTCGGTCAGTTGGTACACGCGGCGGGCGCGCCGCAGCACGGCGGTGCCCTCGGGTGCGGCGTCTTCGGCGATCAGCCCGTCGGCCTGCATGCGGCGCAGCGCCGGGTAGAGCGAGCCGTAGGAGAACGCCCGGAAAGCGCCAAGCAGGCCGGTCAGCCGCTTGCGCAGTTCGTAACCGTGCATCGGCGACTCGAGTAGAAGCCCCAGGATCGCAAGTTCCAGCATCGAGTCACCTCCTTGTTGGATAGCCGTTAGGGTCGCGCGACGTCTCCATGAATAGTATCGGAGCGATATATTCGGCGCCAATTCGGGGTGGTGCGCTGCGTTACCGGTCGGTCGCCCATCCGCTGCGGGGGCACCGACGTACTCTGGTCACCGTGCGATTGCAGCGGCAGGTGGTGGACTACGCCCTTCGGCGGCGTTCGCTGCTGGCTGAGGTGTACTCCGGGCGTACCGGTGTCACTGAAGTCTGTGATGCGAACCCCTATCTTCTGCGTGCGGCGAAGTTCCACGGGAAGCTGAGCGCGGTGATGTGCCCGATCTGTCGCAAGGAACAACTCACCCTCGTCTCATGGGTATTCGGTGACCACCTCGGTGCGGTTTCCGGATCGGCGCGTTCGGCCGAGGAACTGATCCTGCTGACAACGCGCTTCACTGAGTTTTCCGTGCATGTAGTCGAGGTGTGCCGCACCTGCAGTTGGAATCATCTGGTCAAGTCGTATGTGCTCGGCACGCCGCGACCCGCGAAGCGTTCACCCGGGACTCGAACAGCGCGACGTACGGGTGCGCGCACGGCCAGTGAATAGCGACGAGGGCCAGGACCGCTCAGCCAACGGACCCCGTCACAGCGCCGGGGGCCGTGAGCGCCCGGCCGCACGTGACGAGACCGGGCGCACCGCGCGTCGGCAGGTTGCTCCCGATGACCGGCGGACCGCGGTGATGCGGCCGGTGTCCGAAGGGGATACGCCCGCCGCGCAACTCGACCAGGTTGAGGCGGCCAAGGCTGCCATGGACCGGCCCACCGCAAAGCTGGCGGCACCTCCGCCGGCCAAGCCGCCCAAGCCCTCGGGTATAGCGCGCAACGGCGGACATCGCGAGCCGAGCCCGCAAGCGGGCTGGCGATATCGGATCCGAGGCTGGAGCGTGCGCCGCTGGCTGGCGGCCGCCGCCGCTATCCTCGTCGTGTTGCCGTTGCTCACTTTCGGAATGGCGTATCTGATTGTCGACGTCCCCAAGCCCGGCGATATTCGCACCAAGGAGGTGTCGACGATCCTCGCCAGCGATGGTTCCGAGATCGCGAAAATCGTTCCGCCCGAGGGTAACCGGGTCGATGTCGATATCAATGAGGTTCCGGTGCACGTTCGCAACGCCGTGATGGCCGCCGAGGACCGCGACTTTTACACCAACCCGGGCTTCTCGATATCCGGCTTCGCTCGCGCGGTGCGCAACAACGTATTCGGTGGTGACATCCAGGGTGGGTCGACTATCACCCAGCAGTACGTCAAGAACGCGCTCGTCGGCGATCAGCGGTCCGGAATCGGCGGCTTGATCCGCAAGGCCAAGGAGTTGGTCATCTCCACCAAGATGAGCCAGCAGTGGTCCAAAGACGAGGTGCTGCAGGCATACCTGAACATTATTTACTTCGGTCGCAGCGCCTACGGCATCTCGGCAGCGTCGGCGGCGTACTTCGATAAACCCGTCGACCAACTGACCATCTCGGAGGGAGCGCTGCTTTCGGCGCTGATCCAACGGCCGTCGACACTGGACCCGGCGGTCGACCTCGAGGGCGCGACGGCTCGCTGGAACTGGGTTCTGGACGGCATGGTGACCATCGGCGCGCTGTCGAAAGAGGAACGCGCTCAACAGGTCTTCCCGCTGACCGTCGAACCGGACAAGGCCAAGACCGAAAACCTGACCACCGGTCCCAATGGTCTGATCGAGCGGCAGGTCACCCGCGAACTTCTGGATTTGTTCAATATTGATCAGGACACCCTGAACACGCAGGGTCTGCAGATCACCACCACGATCGACCCGCAGGCCCAAAGTGCTGCCGAGAATGCCGTGGCCACCTACCTCGACGGCCAGATACCGGACATGCGTTCGGCGGTGGTGTCCATCGACCCGCTCACCGGCGGGGTGAAAGCGTATTACGGCGGTTCGGATGCGGCCGGCTTCGACTTCGCCCAAGCCGGTCTGCCCACCGGTTCGTCGTTCAAGGTCTTCGCTCTGGTGGCCGCGCTCGAACAGGGCATGGGGCTGGGTTACCAGGTCGACAGTTCGCCGCTCAAGGTCGACGAGAAGCTGACGATCAACAACTCAGAGGGCGAGAGTTGCGGCACCTGCAGTATCGCCGAGGCGCTCAAACGGTCGCTGAACACCGTCTACTACCGGTTGATGCTCAAGCTGAAGAACGGCCCGTCCGACGTGGCTGACGCGGCCCACCGCGCGGGGATCGCCGAGAGCTTCCCCGGGGTCGACCACACCCTGTCCGAAGATGGTCTCGGTGGGCTGCCGGCACCGGGGGTCGTGCTGGGCAAGTACGAGACGCGGGTGATCGATATGGCGTCGGCCTACGCGACCATCGCGGCGTCGGGCATCTACCACCGGCCACACTTCGTACAGAAGGTGGTCAACGCTCAAGGCGAGGTGCTGTTCGACGTCACCAGCGAGGACAACGCCGGCGAACGACGGATCGAGAAGCCGGTCGCGGACAATGTCATTGCCGCCATGGCGCCGATCCCCGGCTGGTCCAGTGGCCACACCCTGGCCGGCGGCCGGGCCTCAGCGGCCAAGACCGGCACCCACCAACTCGGTGACACCGGCGCTAACCGCGACGCCTGGTTTGTCGGCTTCACGCCCTCGCTGTCGACCGCCGTCTGGGTGGGCACCGTTAAAGGCGACCAGCCCCTGGTCAACAGTTGGGGCGGCCCGGTCTACGGCGCCGGGCTTCCCGCCGACATCTGGAAGGCCACCATGGACGGCGCCCTGAAGGGCGCCGACTTCGAATCCTTCCCCACCCCCGCCGAGGTCGGCGGCTACGCCGGCGTGCCCGCACCCCCGCCCCCGCCACCTGCGCCGGCGCGACCGAATCCGGTACCCAACCCGGCCCCGGGCGGAGCACCATTTGACCCCGCGGCACCGCCCCCGCCGCCGCCCCCGCCGCCTGGTGTCGAGGTACTGCCGGGAATCACGGTTCCGTTTCCGCCGCCGGGCAATCCCTTTCCGCCGCCGTTTGATCAGCCACCGCCGCCGCCGCCGCCGGAACCGGCGCCCGTCGTGGCGCCCCCGGTTGATCCCAATCTGCCCGCCGCACCGCCCCCGCCCCCGTGACAGGCGGGCTTCCCGATGATTCGCGCACTATCGCTGCGACAGTGGGACGGCCGCGTTCCACGGTGTCGCCCCAGCCACTCGCCGACGACGTGCGAAGCGCCGACGATCGCGATCTGCCCAGCCGTAATGACGCACTCGGCAGCGCCCTCTCGGAAGTCATCGGGGGACCGGCCGGCCGGCATGCACTGATCGGCCGAACTCGGGTTCTCACACCGCTTCGGATCATGTTCGTCATCGCGCTGGTGCTCCTGGCCCTGGGATGGTCCACGAAGGCCGCTTGTCTGCAGACGATCGGCACCGGGTCGCCGGATCAGCGGGTCGCCAATTGGGAGAACCAACGCGCGTACTACGAGTTCTGCTATTCCGACACGGTGCCCCTGTACGGCGCAGAACTGTTGAGCCAGGGCAAGTTTCCCTACAAGTCGAGTTGGCTGGAACTGGACTCCACCGGCAAACCCCGAAATCAGTATGACGGCCGAACAGCGGTGCGCTACATGGAGTATCCGGTACTGACCGGTGTCTACCAGTACGTGTCGATGTCACTTGCCAAGACCTACACCGCCGTTGCGAAGAAGACCGGACTACCACTGTTGGCCGGAGTCGCCGAGGTGGTGATGTTCTTCAACATCTCGGCCTTCGGACTGGCGCTGGCCTGGCTGGCGACGGTGTGGGCCGCTGCCATGCTCGCCGGTCGACGGGTGTGGGACGCTGCATTGGTTGCGGCGTCACCGATCCTCATTTTCCAGGCATTCACCAATTTCGACGCTCTGGCAACGGCTTTGGCGACCGGGGGACTTCTGGCTTGGGCGCGCCGACGGCCGGTGCTGGCCGGGATTCTGATCGGTCTGGGCGTCTCCGCCAAGCTCTACCCGGCACTGCTATTGCTTCCGCTGATCGTGTTGGCAGTCAGAACGGGCCGGTTCGGCGACGCTGTCCGCACCGTCTCCGTGGCAGTCCTCGTCTGGTGCGCGGTCAACCTTCCGGTGCTGCTGATGTACCCGCGTGGATGGTCGGAGTTCTTCCGGCTCAACACCAGGCGTAACCAGGATATGGATTCGTTGTACAACGTCGTCAAGTCATTCACCGGTTGGCCGGGATTCGACCCCGGTCTCGGGTTCTGGGAGCCGCCGACTGCGCT
>JAPLAO010000278.1 GCA_026393245.1 Mycobacterium sp.
ATCGCTCTTGAGATCAAGCGCGAGCAGGAAGAGGCCAATGACTGAGATGGCGTATTCGCAGCCCCTGCAGGACGCCATTGCCGAAGCCGAAAGACTCGTCCGCGAGGCTCCGCTTATCGAGACTGAAGCCGATCTGCTCGAAGGCCTGCAGTACCTGGCCGGCTGTATCGCGGCGTGCACGCATCTGGCGTTCGACTATGACCGTGACCATCCGTTCCTGCACTCCGGCACCGGACCGTTCACCAAGATGGGCCTGGACAACCCGGACACTCTCTATTTTGGAACCCGCGTGCAGACCGGGAATGAGTATGTCGTCACCGGTAACCGCGGCACCACGACCGACCTCAGCTTCCAACTGCTCGGCGGGGAGTACACCGAATCGGTAGTGCCCGACAGCGAGACGGCCTTCGACGACCGTCAGCTCGATATCGCTGCCAATGGAGATTACGAGTGGCGGTTCACCCCGAACACCAATGCGCAGTTGGTGATTCGTGAGGTGTACAACGACTGGTCGGCCCTGCGTGGCAGGGTCGCCATCGCCCGGACTGACACTGCCGGAACCGCGCCGCCGGCGTTGACCAAGGATCTGATCGAGAAACGTTTCGCGGTCGCCGGTAAGCAACTGGTCCAGCGCGTCAAGACCTGGCTGCAGTTCCCGCAGTGGTTCTATACGAACATTCCGGTCAACACGATGGTGGCACCGCGACTGACGCCCGGCGGCCTGGCCACCCAGTACTCGTCCGCAGGCCACTTCGACCTTGCGCCGGACCAGGCGTTGGTGATCACGCTGCCGGTCACCGACGCGCCGTATCTCGGCTTCCAGTTGGGCAGCCTCTGGTACGTCTCGCTGGATTACATCAATCATCAGACTTCCCTGAACGGCACTCAGGCCCAGGCGGATCCGGACGGCAAGATCCGTATCGTCGTCGCTGAACGCAACCCCGGTGTGACCAACTGGGTCGAGACGGACGGCCACCGCAAGGGCTTCCTACAGTTCCGCTGGCAACGGGTGTCGCGTGAGCTCACCGCGGCCGACGGACCCACCGTCGAACTCGTCGATGCCGGCGATGTTGCGGCCCGGCTGCCGTATTTCGAGAGCAACAGAATCTCTACTGAAGACTGGCGAGCACGGATTGCACTGCGGCAGAAGCTGATCGGCGACAGGATGGTGGGCTAGACAATGAGTGGAATGCTTGACAACAAGGTAGTGGTCATCAGCGGTGTCGGCCCCGCGCTGGGAACCACGCTGGCGCGTCGTTGTGCGGAGGCCGGTGCCGATCTGGTGCTCGCCGCGCGCACTGCCGAGCGCCTGACCGAGGTCGCCGACCAGGTGAAGTCACTGGGACGGCGGGCGCTCGCGGTGAGCACCGACATCACCGACGACGAGCAGGTTGCCAACCTGGTCACTCGCAGCCTTAAGGAGTACGGCAAGGTCGACGTCCTGATCAACAACGCCTTCCGGGTGCCGTCGATGAAACCTTTGGCAGACACCACCTTTCAGCACATTCGCGACGCCATCGAACTGACGGTGCTCGGAGCGCTTCGGATCAGCCAGGGGTTCACCCCGGCACTGGCCGAGGCCAAGGGCTCAGTGGTGAACGTCAACTCCATGGTGATCCGGCACTCCCAACCGAAATACGGTGCCTACAAGATGGCCAAGGCGGCACTGCTGGCCATGTCGCACTCGCTGTCCACCGAGCTTGGGGCACAGGGCATCCGGGTGAACACCGTCGCCCCGGGCTACATCTGGGGTGGGACGTTGCAGAGCTACTTCACCCATCAGGCCGGAAAATTCGGCACGACGGTGGAGGAGATCTACAACGCCGCTGCGGCCGGATCCGACCTCAAGCGGCTGCCGACCGAGGACGAGGTGGCATCGGCGATCCTGTTCCTGGCCAGTGATCTGGCCAGCGGCATCACCGGCGCCACCCTGGATG
>JAPLAO010000182.1 GCA_026393245.1 Mycobacterium sp.
CGAAGCTGCCACCGGCGTCCAAGCTGCCCCGCAAACTGGGTGCGCTGGCGTTCGTGGCATCGCGTCGGCGCACCGTCATCTGGCTCAACCGCACGAGCGGACGCTGCGTCACGGTGCGGATCCCGGTGTTCGGCGACGCAGTCCTGGTCTCGGATCCTGCGCTCGCCAAACAGGTCTTCACCACCAGTCCCGACGTGCTGCACAACATCCAGCCCAACCTGAGCCGCATCCTCGGCGCGGGTTCGGTCTTCGGCCTCGAGGGCGCCGCGCATCGTCAGCGCCGCAAGCTGTTGACCCCGCCGTTCCACGGTAGGAGCATCAAGGCCTACGAGGACATCGTCGAGGAGGAAACCCGTCGCGAGATGGCGTCCTGGCCCGACGGCGTGGAGTTCGAGTCCCTAGAACCGATGATGCGCATCACCCTCAACATCATCTTGCGCGCGGTCTTCGGCGCCGACGGAGCCGAACTGCAGCAGTTGCGTGAACTTCTGCCCAAGTGGGTGACGCTGGGGTCGCGGCTCACCGTCCTGCGGTCGCCCAAAGGCGAACCCGGACGCTTCAGCCCGTGGGCCAAGTTGGCGGCCTACCGGCGCGAATATGACGGCCTGGTGGACAACCTCATCGCCCGGGTGCGCCGGGATCCGAACATCGAGGACCGCCCCGATGTGCTCTCGCTGTTTGTCCGCAGTTCCTACGACGACGGTTCGGCCATGACGCGAACCGACATCGGCGACGAACTGCTGGCGCTGCTGGCCGCGGGGCACGAAACCACCGCCTCGACGCTGGGATGGTCGTTCGAGCGGATCTCCCGGCACCCCGCCGTGCTGGAGCGACTGGTTGCCGAGGTGGCCGGCGATGACAACACCTACCGGCTGGCGACCATCTACGAGGTGCAGCGCAACCGGACCGTCATCGACTTCGCCGGCCGCCACGTCACGGTGCCGACGTACGAACTCGGAGAGTGGCGAATCCCGGAAGGTTATTCGATCCTGGTCAGCCTGCTTCAGTTGCACTCCGACCCTGATGTCTACCCGAATCCGGAGCGGTTCGATCCGCAGCGATTCATCGACGCCAAGCCCAATACCTTCTCCTGGGTGCCGTTCGGTGGTGGAACACGCAGGTGCGTCGGAGCGGCTTTCGCTCACATGGAGATGGATATCGTGCTGCGAACAGTGTTGCGGCACTTCACCATTGAGACCACGAATGCGCCCGACGAGAAGTGGCACAACCGTGGTGTCGCATTCACCCCGACGAAGGGCGGGCGGGTCGTGTTGCACCGCCGTGCGATACCGCTGGCCTGAGCCAGGATCAGAAGTTGCCCGGGCCTTGAGTCGTTGGGTCATAGAGGTTCACCGGCAGTGGGAACTCGGCGTTGGCCACCGTCGCATCGAGGCTGTCATAGAGGCCGATGATGTACATGCCCGTGGAAGTGATCTGCACCGGCAGGTACTGGGCGAAAACCCGGAACTTGACCGGGGTCTCGGGGATGTCATCCCAATGCCAGTGGAACTCCATCGCCGCGGCGCGTTCGCCGTTCGGCCCGGTGGCGATCAAATACTGAATCGGGTCGTACTCGCCGCCACTGAGGGCGCAGACGCCGATCATCACCGAGAGGGTGATCTCGGTCGGGGCCTCGCTGATGAAGCAGTTGGTCATCGGGAAGCCGGTGGCGGCGATGCCGCCGTCCTCCTCCTCGGTGACGGTCAGTGCCGGCGCGAATGCAACGACGCGCACTATGCCGCCGCCGCGCTGAGGTCTATCGCGATGAAGTCCATCCGCCAGAGCCCCTCGAACAGCTCCAGGCCCAGGTACTCAAGCTCCGCCTGATCGGCAGCCGCCAGAACTCCGCTGAGCGCCACCCGTTCAGCGATCTCGCGAATCGAGCGCTCGCCGTCGACGTGCTGTGCGAAGGCTAGGTGGGTGGGGTCCAACTGGACGCGCCAGCTCGGCCGGTAGATCTCCTGGCCACTTACCCCGCACCGCAACCGCATCAGTGGCACGTAGTCCAAAGCATTGCTCGCCGCGAAGTCGATCCGGTAGCTCTCCTTCGGTCGACCTGCATGGGTGGCAAGGAAGAAGTGACACGCGTTGAGCGTCTTGATGCGCTCCATCGCGGCCCACATCTTGTCAGTGGGCAACTGGTTGATTGCTGCGTAGAACTCGTTGCCCGGTTCGGTCAGGGTGGGCGGGTAGTACGACGTCTTGAGGAACCAGTCCTGAAACTCCAGGCCCGCGGAGGACACCAGGTCCAGACAGTCGTCGACGGTATAACTGCGATCCCTGCCGTGCAGGAACGTATCGACCATGCCGGCGTCGAACGCCAGATCCGGCGCGATCGAGATGTAGCTTGTCACGGGGTGGTTCGATGCCAGTGAAGCCACCGCTGCCTTGACCATGCGCAGTCCCTCCTCGTCCTGGTGCAGGCCCATCTCACGGAAGATTGCCTGCATCATCTCGACGCCTGCACGGCCGTAGTGGGCGTACAGCATGATCGCCGCGACGCCGTCGGGTCGCAGAACGTCGGCGAGCGCCTTCATCCCGACCTTCGGCTCAGCCATGTGGTGCAGCACCCCGGTCGAGATGATCAGATCAAAATCCTGTTTGAGCGACGGTGCCTCCTCGATCGGAAGCAGGTGCAGCTCAAGGTTTTTCAGCGCGTATTTATCTTTGAGGTACTTCGAATGATCCAGCGAAGGCTGGCTGACATCGATCGCCACGACCTTCGATGCTCGGTTGGTGTAGGCGAACACCGCCGCCTGATTAGTGCCACAGCCCGCGATCAAAATATCGAGGTCCGGTTGCAGTGGACGGTCCGGCCACAGGATCCGGTGCGCGTGGCTGGGGTCGAACCACTGCCAGTTGTTGCTCAGCCAGGTCTCGAGGTTCTGGATCGGCTCGGGATATTGCCACTTCTCGTACTGCTGAGCCACCACATCGGCGCGCGGGCTTTCGGTCATGGCGGGAACTCCTAGGGGATTCGCGTTTGCAATAACGGATTCCTCTTGAGCACCGGAAGTGGGAAGAGGACGTCGGTCTCGGTGTCGTCGAGGCTGTTGAAGAGCCCGATCGTGTAGACACCGGAAGACTCGACACGCATCGGAAGATACTGGGTGAATACCCGGAACTTCACCGGTGTTGGCGGGTTGTCGTGCCAGTGCCAGCCGAATTCGAGTGACCCGACGCGCTCACCCTCGGGCGAGGTGGCGACGATGACCTGAACCGGGTCGTAGTCGGCGCCGCCGAGCGCGCACACGGCAATGACCATAGGAACGGTGATCTGCGCCGGAAAGTTGTCGACATAGCAACTGGTCATCGGGAAGCCTTTGATGTTCACCCCGCCGGCGTCTTCTTCGACTGCGCTCAACGATGGCGCGAACGCGACGACCCGCATGTTTTCTCCTCAAGCCTGAAAATGATCCTGGTGAATCCTAGGCGCTTGTAATAGCCGGGAGCTAAACCTGTGCACGCTTGGGCAGCGTCCAACCCGGCCGGGGGTAGTGGCAGGTGTAGCCATTGGGGTAGTGCAGCAGGTAGTCCTGGTGTTCGGGCTCGGCCTCCCAGAACTCGGCGGCCGGCGTCACGTCGGTGACCACCTTGCCCGGCCACAGCCCGGATGCGTCGACATCGGCGATGGTGTCGAGTGCGACCGCCTTCTGGTCGTCGTCGAGATAGAAGATCGCCGAGCGATAGCTGCTACCGCGGTCGTTGCCCTGCCGGTTCTTCGTCGACGGATCGTGGATCTGGAAGAAGAACTCCAGCAGTGCCCGGTAGTCGGTTGTGGTCGGGTCGTAGACGATCTCGAGTGCCTCGGCGTGGCCGGGATGGTTGCGGTAGTTGGGTCGGGCGTTCTCCCCGCCGGTGTAACCCACCCGGGTGGAGATCACCCCGGGCTGGCGGCGGACGAGGTCCTGCATGCCCCAGAAGCATCCGCCGGCCAGGATCGCGGTCTTGTTTTGCGTCATGGTGTCCTCCTTCGTCGTGAACTCGTTCGTTGTGACCCCGTTCGTCGTGAACAGTGTCCCGTACTCGCCGTAGCCCTGCGCCTCGAGGTCATCGCGGTGGACGAATCGCAGTGCAGCCGAGTTGATGCAGTAGCGCCGCCCGCCGCTGTCCCTCGGACCGTCGGCGAACACATGCCCCAGATGGCTGTCTGCGTGCGCGGAGCGCACCTCGGTGCGCGGGAAGATCATGCGGAAATCGCGTTTGGTGACGACATTGGCGACCGGCTTGGTGAAACTTGGCCAGCCGGTGCCGCTGTCGAACTTGTCGACCGAGGCGAACAGCGGCTCACCCGACACCACGTCGACGTAGATACCCGGCAAGTGGTGGTCGCAGTACTGGCCGGTGAACGGGCGCTCGGTGCCACGGCGTTGCGTCACCCGGTGCTGCTCGGCAGTGAGCGCCGCGATCGCTGCGGGGTCTTTGGCGTATCTCATACCTGACAAGTGTGCGCCCGGTCGCGGCCGTCGTGCGCGTCGCGGGGCGCGCGGTTATAGAGATGTCAGAGAAGGCGGTGCCCGCCGAGCCGGTCGGTTAGGGCCCGAGCAGCGAAGCGACCATCGAGGTGGCTTCCTGAAGCGATGCGATCCCAACGTTTCCGATGGGCGCATCCAGAGCCGAGGACGGCAACCACTGAACCAACTCAGGCAGAAGCACACCACTGGGCTGGTCGACTGCAACGACGAGCGCCATAGCCCCTTCGCCGAGATCTCCGGGAATAAACGGACACGTGATGAGCCGACCCGTCCCGGCCTGAATATGGGCTTCTCCGGACAGGACCGCGACATACAACTCCGCGGTGGTATCGAGGCGGGGCACGAGGTCCCCGGATGTGATCACAGACCGGCAGACCGATTAGCGCCGTACACCCGCTGGGCGTATTCGTCGATCTTCAACGCCGGCACCGTGAGCTTCTTGTATGTCTCCAAGGAGACCCGCAGGTGCTCGTTGCGAAGCGCCCTCTCGATCAGCTCCGATCGGTTCAGGCCAGCTGCTTTTGCGTCGGCATCGGCAGCTGCCAGGACTGCGCCGTCGACCGAAATCGACACCTTTTCCTTCGCCATACTGATCATCATACCGTTGGTCATACCTTCTGGATCCGCCCCGACGAAACTCCTTGCTCTCCACAACCCCGATAGAACGTGTTCTAGTTTGGAACCGTGACGACTCCCCGGTTCTCCCGCGCCGAATTGACCGAGGCCTTCGCAACCTTCGAGGCCACCGTCGCCGACGCCGCCCGTACCCGGGACTGGGACGCCTGGGTATCGCACTACACACCCGACGTGGATTACATCGAACACGCGATGGGCACCATGAAGGGTCGCGAGCAGGTGCGGGACTGGATCTATCGGACAATGACCACCTTCCCGGGCAGTCACATGACCGCATTTCCGTCGCTGTGGTCGGTGATCGACGAGGCCACCGGTCGGGTGATCATCGAACTGGACAACCCGATGCGCGACCTGGGTGACGGCGCCATCATCAGCGCCACCAACATCTCGATCATCACCTATGCCGGCGACGGACTGTGGAGCCGTCAGGAGGACATCTACAACCCGTTGCGATTCCTGTCGGCGTCAATGAAGTGGTGTAGGAAGGCCGAGAAACTCGGCACCCTCGATGATGCCGCCGCCGCCTGGATGGCCAAGAACGGCACCGCCCGGTGAGCGCTCCGAAACTCGTCATCGGCGCCAACGGTTTTCTCGGCTCGCACGTCACGCGTCAACTGGTGGCTGCCGGTTACGACGTTCGGGTGATGGTGCGCGACGGCGCCAACACCGTCGGCATCGAATGTCGATGGCACCCGCAATGTCATCGCTGTCGCCAAAGACGTTGCGCTGCATCGGTTTATCTTCACCAGCACCTACGCCACCGTCGACCGCCGTCGAGGCCGCCGGGCCAGTGAGGCCGATGTGATCACCGATGAGCGCGCACTCACCGCGTACGTCCGCTCCCGGGTGCAGGCTGAACGTCTGGTCCTGGCGGCCGCCCGCGACGGCAGCCTGCCTGCGGTGGCGATGTGCGTCTCCACCACCTACGGCCCCGGAGACTGGGGTCGCACCCCGCACGGCGCGATCATCGCCGGGGCGGCATTCGGCAAGTTGCCGTTCGTGCTCAGTGGTATCGAACTCGAAGCGGTCGGCATCGATGACGCCGCAGCCGCGATGATCCTGGCCGCCGAACGCGGCCGGGTCGGTGAGCGTTACCTGATCTCGGAGAAGATGATCAGCAATGCCGAGGTGGTGCGGATCGCCGCCGACGCCGTCGGCGTTCCCGCGCCCACCAAGACCATCCCGCTGCCGGTGGCCTACGCGATGGCCGCCCTCGGCACTGCCAAGTCACGGCTGCGCGGCACCGACGAGCGCCTGAATCTCAACGCGCTGCGACTGATGCGTGCCGAGGCACCTGTCGACCATTCCAAGGCACAACGCGAACTCGGTTGGCAGCCAAAGCCGGTCGAGGAGTCGATCGCCGAAGCCGCCCGATTCTGGACCTCCCTGCGCGCCGCCAAGGCCGCTCGGCGAGACTGATCCGATGGTGAAGAACGGCGGCGTCTCGCACTGGTACTCCCGGCTTCCCGACCCCCGTCCGGCCCTGCCCGGTGACCGCGAAGCCGACGTCTGCATCGTCGGCGCCGGCTACACCGGCCTGTGGACCGCCTACTACCTCAAGCAGGCCGACCCATCCCTGCGGATCACGGTTCTCGAGGCGCGCTTCGCCGGGTTCGGCGCCTCCGGGCGCAACGGAGGCTGGCTGGCCGGCCTGGCGCCCGGCAGCCGCGATCTGCTGGCCAAACGACACGGCCGCGACAGCGTCATCACCTGGCAGCGGATGCTCAACGAGACCGTCGATGAGGTGATCGACGTGACCCGCCGCGAAGGTATCGACGCCGACATCGTCAAGGGCGGCAATCTCGAAGTTGCCCGAACCGGTGCGCAGGCCGTGCGGCTGCGCACCGAGTTCGACGAGGATCGCCACTGGGGAGTCGACGACGCAGAAATGCTATCGGGATCCGAAGCGGCCAAACGGATTCGGATCGATCACCTGGTGCTGGGGTCGTTCAATCCGCACTGCGCGCGGGTGCAACCGGCCAAACTCGTCCGCGGGTTGGCTGACGTGGTGGAACGCCTCGGCGTCACGATCTACGAGCAGACCCCGGTGTCGATGATCAGTCCCGGCCGCGCCGAGACACCACTGGGAGTGCTGCGCGCTCCGATCGTGCTGCGCGCCACCGAGGGGTTCACCGCACGCATGCGCGGGCTGCGGCGACGCTGGTTGCCGATGAACAGCGCCATGATCGCCACCGATCCGATGCCCGAAAGCCTTTGGCGCACAATCGGTTGGGAGGGCCGTGAGACCCTCGGCGATCTGGCGCATGGATTCTTCTATGCCCAGCGCACCGCCGACGACCGTATCGCGATCGGCGGCCGGGCGGTGCCCTACCGCTACGCCTCGCGCATCGATACCGACGGTGTGGTCGGCCAGGGCACTATCGATCACCTCACCGGTGTGCTTAACGCGGCGCTCCCACAGACTAGGGGTGTGCCGATCGCGCACGGTTGGTGCGGCGTGCTCGCCGTGCCGCGGGACTGGACCGCCGGGGTCCGGTTGGACTCGGCCACCGGACTGGGGGAGGCCGGCGGCTATGTCGGCCATGGCGTGGCGGCCACCAACCTGGCCGGCCGCACCCTGGCCGATCTGGTGGTCAAGCGAAGCACCGCGCTCACCGAACTGCCGTGGGTGGACCACCGCTCGCGCACCTGGGAGCCCGAACCGCTGCGCTGGATCGGCGTGCAGGGGCTGTACTCGGCCTACAAGCTGGCCGACCGTCATGAGGCCGGCGGCCGGGCGAACACCTCCCCGATAGCCGCGGTCGCGGATCGAATCACCGGGCGCCCCTAGGCGTTTCGTGGTGCCGAGCCAGCAAGTGTCAGAACGCACGCTCAGATTCCCGGGACCGGTCAATCCCGGCCACACGCTGGCCCCGTAGCGCCGCGGGCCACGCGACCCGTGCTTCCAGATCGACGCTGGTGGTGCCATCTGGCGTACCGGCCTGCTGCCCAGCGGACCGGTGACCGCTCGCATCAGCCGCACCGCAGCGGACACTGTGCGATGCCAGTCGTGGGGCGAGGGTGCCGAGGAGTTCGCCGATGCCCTACCCGCACTGCTCGGTATCGATGACGACGCGACGGACTTCACACCGAACCACCCGACCGTCGCCGCTGCTGCCGCCCGGGTGCCGCATCTTCGGATCGGACGCACGTCGCGGGTGTTGGAGGCACTGATCCCGGCCGTACTGGAGCAGCGCGTCCCGGGCGCCGATGCCTTTCGGTCCTGGCGACTTCTCGTGACGAAGTTCGGCACGCCCGCACCCGGTCCTGCGCCGGCGATGATGCGGGTGCCGCCGTCGGCGCAGCAGTGGTGCGTCATCCCGTCCTGGGAATTCCACCGCGCCAACGTCGACCCCGGCCGTGCCCGCACCCTCATCGGCTGCGCCCGGCGCGCCGAATCTCTGGAACGCCTCACCGCCCGCCCGGCCGCGGATGCCCGCGAGGCGCTGACGTCACTGCCCGGAGTCGGGGTGTGGACGGCCGCCGAGACGGCCCAGCGCGCACTCGGCGACGCCGACGCACTATCGATCGGCGACTACCACGTGGCGAAGATGATCGGCTGGACACTGACCGGCCGACCCATCGACGACGCGGCGATGGTCGAACTGCTCGAACCCATGCGTCCGCACCGCTACCGGGTGGTCCGTCTGCTCGAGGTCAGCGGCCTGGCCTACGAACCCCGCCGGGGTCCCCGGCTACCGGTGCAGGACATCAGCCGGCTGTGATCTCCGCCGGATCCTCCCGACGGCCGAACAGCGCCGGGTAGGCCCACCCGGCCAGTGCAGCACCCAGAAGCGGCGCCAACCAGAACACCCAGAGTTGCACGCCCGCTCCCGCATGGTTGAAGAACGCCACTCCAGTCGAGCGCGCCGGATTGACTGAGGCGTTGGAGATCGGGATGGCGATCAGATGGATCACGGTGTAGGTCAGGCCGATGGTCAGCGCGGCGAAGCCGGTGAGCCGCTGATGATCGGTGACGCGCAGAAAAATCACGACGAACACGAATGTCAGCACGATCTCGGCGACCAGTACGGAGGTCAAGGAGTAGTAAAACGGCGAATTTGAGCCGTATCCGTTGGCCGCCATGTTGCCGACCGGGGTCCAGTTCGGCCGGCCGTGGCCGATGACGACGATTACGCCGCCGGCCAAGACCGCCCCGGTGATCTGGGCTAGCCAGTACTTCAGTACCGACGACCACTCCAGGCGCCCGGCGATCGCGGCCCCGAAGGTGACGGCCGGGTTGAAGTGGCCACCGGAGACACCGCCGAGTGCGTACACCCCGCTCATTAAGGCCAGACCGAAGGCCAGAGCCACCCCGGTGTAGCCGATACCCGCCGAGAAGTCGCCCGCCGGGTCGGCCGCGAACACCGCGGCCCCACAGCCGCCCAGGATCAGCCAGAACGTGCCGATCACTTCAGCGGCCACCCGGTGTGCCATGGTCGGAGCAGTCATGAAACCGATCTTGCCGAATCCAAACACCACACGCGAACCCCTCAGACTTATTAGGGTCACCTAAGTTGGCATCTTCGTACCTGCCTGCATATCGTTTCACTACTAATTGACACCACAGAAGGGCCGCCGTTCACCGACGCACGGAGGAACCCCGACGCCGGCGCGGCGCCGTCGTCCCACGACTGTGCGACTTGTTGTGAAGGGTCAGGTGCGCATGCCCAGCAGTGTCGGGCTTTACAACCCCGCGTACGAGCATGATGCGTGTGGCGTCGCAATGGTCGTTGACATGCACGGTCGGCGCAGCCGCGACATCGTCGATAAAGCCATCACCGCCCTGCTGAACATGGAACACCGCGGTGCGGCCGGTGCCGAGCCCAATAGCGGCGACGGGGCCGGCATCATGATCGGCATTCCTGATGAGTTCTTCCGAGCGGTGGTCGACTTCGACCTACCGCCCGAGGGCTCGTACGCCACCGGCATCGCCTTCCTGCCGCAGTCGGCCCGCGAGGCAACCGCGGCTTGTGACGCATTCGAGAAGATCGTTGCCGCCGAGGGACTGACGCTGCTCGGCTGGCGTGATGTGCCGACCGATGACTCCTCGCTAGGCGCACTGGCCCGGGATGCCATGCCTACTTTCCGCCAGCCGTTCATCGGCTGGGGCGAGCGAAGCGACGGGGAAGGGCTGGGCGCCTCCGGCATCGAGCTGGAGCGTCGCGCGTATCTGGTCCGCAAGCGTGCCGAGCACGAGTTGGGAACCAAGGGCCCCGGCCAGGACGGACCCGGCCGCGAAACCGTCTACTTCCCAAGCCTTTCCGGGCGAACCTTCATCTACAAGGGCATGCTCACCACCCCGCAGCTCAAGGCTTTCTACCTCGACCTGCAGGATGAGCGCGTCACCAGTGCGCTGGGAATCGTCCACTCCCGGTTTTCCACCAACACCTTTCCGTCGTGGCCGCTGGCGCATCCGTTCCGCAGAATCGCCCACAACGGTGAGATCAACACCGTCACCGGCAACGAGAACTGGATGCGTGCCCGCGAGGCGCTGATCGACACCGACCTCTTCGGAACCGACCTCGAGAAGATCTTCCCGGTCTGCACCCCCGGCGCATCCGACAGTGCGCGCTTCGATGAGGTACTCGAACTGCTGCACCTGGGCGGGCGAAGCCTGCCGCACGCGGTGCTGATGATGATCCCTGAAGCCTGGGAGCGAAACGAGTCGATGGACCCGGCACGCCGGGCTTTCTACGCCTACCACGCCGCACTGATGGAGCCGTGGGACGGCCCGGCGTCGGTGTGCTTCTCCGACGGCACCGTCGTCGGCGCGGTGCTCGACCGTAACGGCCTGCGACCCTCGCGGATCTGGGTCACCGAGGACGGACTGGTGGTGATGGCCTCGGAGGTCGGTGTGCTCGACCTCGATCCCGCCACCGTGGTCCAACGGCTGCGCTTGCAACCGGGCCGGATGTTCCTGGTCGACACCGCCCAGGGCCGCATCATCGCCGATGAGGAGATCAAGGCTGACCTGGCCGCCGCGCACCCCTATCGGGAATGGCTGGATGCCGAGCAGTTCCACCTTGACGACCTTCCGCAGGGCCCCTATATCCGGATGCCGCATCACCGGGTTGTGTTGCGCCAGCAGGCTTTTGGGTACACCTACGAGGAGCTCAATCTCCTGGTGGCGCCGATGGCGCGCACCGGCATGGAGTCGCTGGGCTCGATGGGAACCGACACGCCGATCGCGGTGCTGTCTTCGCGGCCACGGATGTTGTTCGACTACTTCCAGCAGTTGTTCGCTCAGGTCACCAACCCGCCACTGGACGCAATCCGCGAAGAGGTGGTGACCAGCATCCAGGCCACCGTCGGCCCCGAGGGCGACCTGCTTAATCCGACGCCGGAGTCCTGCCACCAGATCCTGCTGCCGCACCCGGTCCTGCGCAATCACGAATTGGCCAAACTGGTCAACCTCGACCCCGACGACGAGGTGCACGGACATCGGCACGGGATGCGTTCGGCGGTCATCCGCTGCCTCTACCCGGTGGCCGAGGGTGGGGCCGGCCTGCGACGTGCACTCGACGAAATCCGGGCGGCGGCGTCGAAGGCCATCGCCGACGGCGCACGGATTCTCATCCTCTCGGACCGGGAGTCCAACGAGAATGCCGCGCCCATCCCGACCCTGCTCGCCGTCTCCGGTGTGCATCACCACCTGGTTCGCGAGCGCACCCGAACCCAGGTCGGCCTGGTCGTCGAGGCCGGTGATGCCCGTGAGGTGCACCACATGGCGATGCTGATCGGTTCCGGTGCGGCCGCGATCAACCCCTATATGGCATTCGAGTCAATCAGCGACATGGTCGACCGGGGAGTTCTGGCGGGCACAGACCGCGAGAAGGCGCTGCAGAACTACGTTAGGGCGGCCGGCAAGGGTGTGCTGAAGGTGATGTCGAAGATGGGCATCTCCACGGTCGCCTCCTACACCGGTGCCCAGTTATTCCAGGCCATCGGTATTTCGCAGGCGGTGCTCGATGAATACTTCACCGGACTGCACTGCCCGGTGGGCGGGATCGACCTCGACGACATCGCCGCCGACGTCGCCGTCCGCCACCAACTGGCCTACCTGGATCGGCCCGATGAGCGTGCGCACCGTGAACTCGAAGTCGGCGGGGAGTACCAGTGGCGACGCGAGGGCGAATACCACCTGTTCAACCCCGACACCGTGTTCAAGCTGCAGCACTCCACCCGTACGGGGCAGTATTCAATCTTCAAGGAGTACACCAAGCTGGTCGACGACCAGAGCGAGAAGATCGCCTCGCTGCGCGGACTGTTGCAGTTCAAGGCCGGGGTGCGTCCACCGGTTCCGATCGAAGAGGTTGAATCGGCCGCGGAGATCGTGAAGCGGTTCTCCACCGGGGCGATGAGCTACGGCTCGATCTCGGCCGAGGCGCACGAGACGCTGGCGATCGCGATGAATCGCCTTGGTGCGCGGTCGAACTCGGGTGAGGGTGGCGAGGCGGTGAGCCGCTTCGAGCACGACGCCAATGGCGACTGGCGACGCAGTGCCATCAAGCAGGTGGCGTCGGGCCGGTTCGGGGTGACCAGTCACTACCTCACCAACTGCACCGATATCCAGATCAAGATGGCCCAGGGCGCCAAACCCGGTGAGGGAGGCCAACTTCCGGGCCACAAGGTCTACCCGTCGGTGGCCGAGGTGCGCCACTCGACGCCCGGGGTGGGACTCATCTCGCCGCCGCCGCACCACGACATCTACTCCATCGAAGATCTGGCTCAGCTGATCCATGATCTGAAGAACGCCAACCCCGTGGCCCGGATCCACGTGAAACTGGTCAGCGAGAACGGCGTGGGCACAGTTGCGGCCGGTGTCTCAAAGGCCCATGCCGACGTGGTGCTCATCTCCGGTCACGACGGCGGAACCGGCGCCACACCGCTGACGTCGATGAAGCATGCCGGCGCACCGTGGGAACTGGGCCTGGCCGAGACCCAGCAGACGCTGTTGCTCAACGGACTGCGGGACCGGATCGTCGTCCAGGTCGATGGCCAACTCAAGACCGGCCGCGATGTCGTGGTCGCGGCACTGCTGGGCGCCGAGGAGTTTGGCTTCGCGACCGCCCCCCTGGTGGTATCGGGATGCATCATGATGCGGGTGTGTCACCTTGATACCTGCCCGGTGGGTGTGGCCTCCCAGAACCCGGTTCTGCGCGCAAAGTTCACCGGCAAGCCGGAATTCGTGGAGAACTTCTTCATGTTCATCGCCGAAGAGGTTCGCGAACTCATGGCGGAGATCGGCTTCCGCACCGTCAACGAGATGGTCGGTCAGGTCAACGCCCTCGACACCAGCAGAGCCGCCTCGCGATGGAAGGCGCACAAGCTCGATCTGGCACCGGTACTGCACGAAGCCGATTCGGCCTTCATGAACCAGGATCGCTACTGCAGTTCCCGGCAGGACCACGGTCTGGGTAAAGCTCTGGATCAGCAGCTGATTGTCCGGTGCCGCGAGGCTCTCGACTCCGGCACCCCGGTGCGGTTCGGAATGAAGATCACCAACACCAACCGCACCGTCGGAACCATGCTGGGCCATGAGGTGACGAAAGCCTATGGTGCCCATGGCCTTCCGGACGGCACCATCGACATCACCTTCGACGGCTCGGCCGGCAACAGCTTCGGGGCTTTCGTTCCCAAGGGCATCACGCTGCGGGTGCACGGCGATGCCAACGATTATGTCGGCAAGGGACTGTCCGGCGGCCGGATAGTGTTGCGCCCGTCCGACGCCGCGCCGAAAGGCTATGTCGCCGAGGACAACATCATCGGCGGCAACGTCATCCTCTTCGGCGCCACCAGCGGTGAGGCCTTCATCAGAGGCACCGTGGGTGAGCGGTTCGCCGTCCGAAACTCCGGTGCGCACGCCGTGGTCGAGGGTGTGGGTGATCACGGCTGCGAGTACATGACCGGCGGCAGGGTCGTGATCCTCGGCCCGACCGGGCGTAACTTCGCCGCCGGCATGTCCGGCGGAGTGGCCTACGTCTACGATCCGAACCACCTGCTGCCGGACAACCTGAACACCGAGATGGTGGATCTCGATGCGTTCGACGATGGCGAACTGGATTGGTTGCACGACATGCTGGTCGCGCACAGTGATGCCACGGATTCGGCTGTGGCCCAGCGCATTCTGGCCGACTGGCCGCGACAGGCAGGGGATTTCGTGAAGGTGATGCCGCGCGACTACAAGCGGGTACTCGACGCTATCGCCGAAGCCGAACGTACCGGGGCAGACGTGGACGAGATGATCATGGCGGCATCCCGTGTCTGATCCGAGTGGCTTCATGAAGTACACCAAGCGCGAAACGCCGAAGCGTCGACCGGTCCCGCTTCGTCTGCGTGACTGGAACGAGGTGTACGAGGACTTCGACCACGAGGATCTTCGGCACCAGGCGTCCCGCTGTATGGACTGCGGAATTCCGTTCTGCCACAACGGTTGCCCGCTGGGAAATCTCATCCCCGAGTGGAATGATCTGGTCCATCAGGACCGCTGGCAGGACGCCATCGAGCGGTTGCATGCCACCAACAACTTCCCGGAGTTCACCGGTCGGCTGTGCCCTGCTCCGTGTGAGGCGTCCTGCGTTCTGGGTATCAACTCCGACCCGGTGACCATCAAACAGGTCGAGGTCGAGATCATCGACAATGCCTTCGACGAGGGGTGGGTGGTTCCCAAGCGGGCGCACCTGCTGACCGGAAAGTCGGTCGCCGTCGTCGGATCCGGCCCAGCCGGGCTTGCCGCCGCACAGCAGTTGACCCGGGCCGGCCATGACGTCACGGTGTTCGAGCGGGCGGACCGGATCGGCGGCCTGCTGCGTTACGGCATCCCCGAGTTCAAGATGGAGAAGCGCCACATCGACCGGCGTCTGGACCAGATGCGAGCCGAGGGCACGCAGTTCCGTACCAGCGTCGACGTCGGTGTCGATGTCACCGTGGCGGAACTGCGCGAGGAGTTCAACGCGGTGGTGCTGGCCGGTGGTGCCACCGACTGGCGCGATCTGCCCATCCCGGGCCGGGATTTCACCGGCATCCACCAGGCCATGGAATATCTGCCGTGGGCCAACAAGGCCACCCACGGGGATCCGGTGCTCGATGCCGACGGCCAACCTCCCATCACCGCCAAGGGCAAACGGGTGGTCATCATCGGCGGCGGCGATACCGGCGCCGACTGCCTGGGCACTGCCCACCGTCAGGGTGCGGCCAGCGTGCATCAGTTCGAGATCATGCCGCGCCCGCCCGAAGAGCGTGCCGACGTCACACCGTGGCCCACCTACCCGTTGGTGTACCGGGTGTCCTCGGCGCACGAAGAAGGCGGCGAACGGGTGTTCGCGGTCAACACCGAACGTTTCCTGGGCGCCGAGTCTGCCGTCACCGGCCTGCGCGCGCATGAGGTCGAGATGTCCGCGGGCCGGTTCGAGAAGGTCGAGGGCACCGACTTCGAACTCGAAGCCGACCTGGTCCTGCTGGCCATGGGGTTCGTCGGCCCGGAACGGCCGGGCCTGTTGAGCGAACTCGGAGTTGACCTGACAGACCGGGGCAACGTCGCCCGCAACGCCGACTTCGAGACGTCAGTGCCGGGGGTTTTCGCCGCCGGTGATATCGGACGCGGGCAGTCGCTGATCGTCTGGGCGATCGCCGAGGGCCGGGCCGCGGCGGCGGGCGTCGACCGCTTCCTGATGGGCCACACGGCTTTGCCGGCCCCTATCGCGCCAACGGCAGTGCCGCAACGCTAGTAACTTCTGTAACAACAGAAACATACGACCTGGATCGGCGCGCCTCCTGTTGATCGGTGGGCGATCCGGCTCTAATTGCTGAGGTGGGCACTGCGGGTAACGCGGTCCCGGTTGCCAAAGTTGTCGACCACAGGAGAAATTCCGTGTACCTCGTGCCGATAACCCGCTCGCGGGTCGGGCGTATCGCCTGGTCGTTGTTTCGTCAACCAGTGAAGAACTGGGAATTCCCGGCCCACCGTGAGCGGCTCGTCACTGCGGCGGAACTGATGCAGTACGGGTTCGAATTCCCATCGAGTCTGCGTACAGATCGCTCTTTCGGCGGCGGTTTCAAGCGGCTGATGTGACGATCTGGGCGCAGAGTCGATAGATCAGGTCGACCGCCACAGCCCCGAGTCGCGGATGGTTTCGGCCAACGCCTTCATGACCGCCGCGCTGTAGGGCACCGGCAGGTAGATGATCGCCAGGTCCATGCCCTCCGCACCGTAGGCGATCGCGTCCGCGACGACGCGGCCGTAGTTGAGATCCGGGGCGAGCCGAATCTGTGCCGACATCATGATCTCTTTCGGGTCGCGTCCAACCTGGGCGCAGTGCTCGGCGAGCACATCACGCTTGTGGGCGAAATCCTTGGGCGTGCCACCCGGGAAATTCCAGTGTTGGGCGTACTTGGCGGTGATCCGCAGCGTCCGTTTCTCGCCGCCGCCACCGATGCAGATCGGCGGATGCGGACGTTGTGGCCCCTTGGGTTCATTGCGGGCCGCCGTGAGTTGATAGAACCGGCCATCGAAGTCGGTTGTCTCCTGACTTAGCAGCCCGATCAGCACCTGGCACGCTTCGTCTAAACGGTCGAATCGCTCTGTCACAGTGCCTAATTCGATCCCGTAGGCACCGGACTCCTCTTCATTCCAGCCAGAACCCACACCAAGTTCAAGGCGACCGCCCGAGATGATGTCCACCGCCGCGGCCATGTTGGCCAGTACGGCGGGGTGACGGTAGTGGATCCCGGTGACCATGGTGCCCAACCGCAACCGCGTGGTGGCCTGCGCCAATGCGGTCAGCGTGGTCCAGCCCTCCAAACACGGACCCTTCGGATCATCGAAGATCGGATAGAAGTGATCGAAGTTCCAGCCCGACTCATAGACCTCGATATCGTCGGCGGCCTTCCAGACTGCGAGCATGTCGGCCCAGGTGGTCTGCTGCGGTGAGGTCTTGAACGCGAATCGCATCCACGCAGCCTAATGCCGTTTGACACAGGGTGAAGTGACACCGCCACAGTGCCACCAGATACTCAGACGCACTTTTCCCGTCAGGGGTTGAGCATCCAGTTGACCAGTTAGGAGAACGTATGAGCCTCATCGTCACACCGGAGGTGCTGCGCACCACACAGCAGGCAATCGAGTCGGCACTCGAGCACGCCACGTCGATCGCCAACGGCTACCTCAGCACCCACGAGGGACTTGGTTCCGCGGTCTGGGGCGGTCAGGCGCAGTTGGCCTCGGTCAACACCGCCGGCCAGATCAATCGTGAACTGCAGCAAACCATCATCGGCGGTACTCGCCTCGCAAACGGTCTCAGCCAGGCCGCGTCGATGATGGAAACCCATGAGGCTGATGCCGCGCACAGCCTGACCGGTTTCGCCGCGAACGCCTGATCCCCCGAATCAACGAAAGGAATTGCCATGTCGGACAACATCACCTACCACCACGGCGGCGTAGCGGAGTTCGCCTCGGACGTCGGCGCGCGTTCCGCGGCACTCATGGAGATCCATGCTGACGTCACGCAGCGCACCAATGCGATCGCGGACTTCTTCCAGGGCGCCGCGGCGACGTCGTTCCGCGAGGCACAGCTGCAGATGCTGCAGGGCCTGCAGTCGCTGATCGAGACAATGAATCAGCACGGGCGCACGATCAGTGCCGTCAACGACAACGCCCATCAGACCGACGTGATGATGGGCAGTCTTTTCTAATCACACAACTCTGAGCCGGTGGGGTTCACGGTATGTGCGCCCCACCGGCTGGATCGGGGGAATCGGTGTTGACGACGACGATCGATGGACTCTGGCTACTTCAGGTGCTGTCCGGCACCGAGGTGCTCGCACCGGAACTTGGGTTGCGTCCCTACCTTCCGAGTGTCGAGACCACCGCAATGGCACTGGACCATCCGATGGCCGCGGAACTTCGCGAGGTCGGTGTCATCACCGCCGGCGGCGAGGTGGACAGCACGGTGCTGGACTGGCTGACCGTCCTGTCTCGCCGTGACGTCGCACTGCTGATGTATGTGCAGACACCATCGCATGATGTCGACCGTGTCCTGGTGGCGCGGTTCGCCCAGTGGTGGGTCGCGCTGGAGCGGTGCGGCGGCATGGTCAGGCTCAGTGGTGTGGGAGTCGCAACCAACGAGCAGTCCGCCGCGACGTTGCTCAGAATCCAGATCGAACGGCTCTGTGGCGCCATGGCTCCGGCTACCGTTCGGCCTGCAACCCTCGATATCGCACAGTTGTTGAAGACAGTCGGAGCCGGCGAGAACCTCCGCGCGTTCCTTAATGCCTCAAACCTCGACAGCGGCCAGATCAACACGCTGACGTTAGCCGCTGATCCCGAACGATCCGCGCAGGCATCCCTCGTCGCAATACAGTCCGGCATGTCCGGCGCCCCTGTCATCGACTCCGGCACGGTGACGGTCATCGACACACCCTCGGGCAGGTT
>JAPLAO010000109.1 GCA_026393245.1 Mycobacterium sp.
CTCGGCGGTCCGGTGGACCGCGATGAGTGGTTCATGACGCCGCAGACCGTCAACGCCTATTACAACCCCGGGATGAACGAGATCGTCTTCCCGGCCGCGATTCTGCAACCGCCGTTCTTCGACGCCGACGCCGACGATGCCGCCAACTACGGCGGAATCGGCGCGGTGATCGGCCATGAGATCGGCCACGGTTTCGACGACCAGGGCTCCAAGTACGACGGCGACGGCAACCTGGTCGACTGGTGGACCGACGCCGACCGCACCGAGTTCACCGCCCGCACCACGAAGCTGATCGAGCAGTACGAGGCCTACGTGCCCCGAGATCTTGAGGCCCGCGATGAAGCGCCCCATGTTCAGGGCGCTTTCACCGTCGGTGAGAACATCGGCGATCTGGGCGGGTTGTCCATCGCCCTGCTGGCCTACCAGTTGTCACTGGGCGGCCGGGAGGCGCCGGTGATCGACGGCCTCACCGGCGTGCAGCGAGTTCTCTTCGGTTGGTCGCAGGTGTGGCGCACCAAATCCCGTGCAGCAGAGGCGGTCCGTCGGCTCGCCGTCGACCCGCACTCTCCACCGGAGTTCCGCTGCAACGGCGTCGTGCGCAATATCGACGCCTTCTACGAGGCGTTTGACGTCAGCGAGGACGACGCGCTCTATCTCGATCCGCAGCAGCGGGTCAGGATCTGGAGCTAGCGACTCAGTACAGCGTCCACTGCCAGTCGTCGGCACCGTCGGGGTTGTTGTACAGCCCGACGGAGTTCTTCACCACGATCGGGTCACCGCTGCCGAAGTTGTCGTAGAACCATTTGGCGTTGTCCGGGCCGAGGTTGATGCAACCATGACTCACGTTGCGCTTGCCCTGATCGCCCACCGACCACGGAGCGCTGTGCACGAACCCGCCGCTGTTGTCGATGCGGACCGCCCACTGCACCTTCAGCTTGTAGCCGTAGGTGGAGTTCACCGGCACACCGTAGGTGGAGGAGTCCATGATCATGTCGGGGAACTTCTCCAGCACGTAGTAGGTGCCGTTCTTGGTCTCGTGCTTGCCGTCGCGCATGCCCATCGACACCGGGAGGGTCCGCTCCACCTTGCCGTTGCGGGTGACGGTCATCTGGTGCGTCTTGTCGTCGATCGTGGCAATCAGTGCTTCACCGATGCGGAAGTTCGACTGGGCGCCACTGGCGTCAATGTGCACCTGGGTGCCGGCGGGCCAGAAGTTGTACGGCCGCCAGCGCACCTGGGTGTCGGTGGTCCAGTAGAACGCTCCCGGCACCGCAGGCGACGAGGAAATGTGGATCGCCTGCTCGGCCAACGGCCGGTTGGCGATCGGTCGCTGGAAGTTGATGATGATCGGCTTGGCGACGCCCACCATTGAACCGTTAACCGGATTGAATCCCGGCGGTGCGAACACCGGGTCACCGGTGAAGGGGGCGGAGTTCTGGCCCTTGGCCGCGCTCATGACCACCGGCGAGGCGACAGGTGCGGGTGCGGGGACCGGCGCTGGGGCTGGCGGCGGCGCATCAACCGGCGGCGGAGCATCGACCGGCGGCGGCGGAGGCACATCGACGGGCGCTGCCAGATCACCCGGCATCGGCGGTGGCGGGGGCGGGAATTCGATCGGGGCCGGCTCGACCGGAACCGGCGCGGCGTCGACGGCCTGTGGGTCTACCGGCGGCTGGTCCGGATCGGCCAGCGCCGGACCGCTGCCCAGGCCTGCGCCCACAACGCCCACGACACACAACGCGGCGGCCATGACGCCTCTAACCCGCTTCACCAATGTCCTCCAATGCTCTTTAGCACTTCCAGTCTGACATAGCTGTGGCCCCGGTATTTGGTACCCAGGTGCACCGCAAACCCGATCAGAACCCCAGGTAAACCAGCTGACCTGTATGGATCATCGCGTCGGACGTGACGAGCGTTACTTCTGATCGGCGGTGCCGAAGTCGACGAGCAGACGGCGATCAGCGATTACACACGCCAGGGCGGCGACGATCAGCAGTGCCGACGCGGTCAGCATCACGGCCTCGCCACCATGGGAGAACAGCAGTCCGCCCAGCAGTGAACCCGCCATGATGCCGACCTGGAACGCGGCCACGTACAGACCCGAGGCGCCGTCGGGGTCCTCGGGCGAATGCCGCATGGCGGCCGACTGCAGCATCGGCGACATCGCGGTGGCCGTCGCGCCCCACGCCACGATGGCCACGATTCCGACCAGCACTGTGGCCGCGGTGTGGCGATCGCCGGATGCCAGTCCGGCAAGTACCGCGAACACCGTCGCCAAGCCGGCCAGACACCCGATGATGGCCGCCTTCGGTCGCTGGTCTCCCGAGCGGGCCAACAACGCCATGGCGGCCAGGCCCGCGATCCCGTACGCGGCCAGCAGCCAGGCCAGATCGGAACCGCGCAGGCCGACGATGTCGCGGATGATGACGACGATGAAGGTGTAGGAGATGAAGTGTCCGGTGACGCCGATCAGGGTCAGCACACTCATCGTCACCAGTCGCCGGTTGCGGTGGTGATGCGTTCGGCGCGGGCGGCATGCGGTTTCGGGCATCGCCATCAACGGCACCGCGAACCGGGCGGCCACCAGGACCACGACGGCCGCCGCCGTGATTGCCACAACGGCCAGTCGCCAGCCCCACAGTTGGCTCATCAATGCGGTCAGTGGGCTTCCGACGACGAGGGCAAGACCGGTTCCCACGTACACCGCGGCGGTGGCTCGGCCGGCGTGGGTCGGAGGCACCAGCCGCACACCGATGGGAGCGATCACCGACCACATCAATCCGTGGGTCAGCGCGCACAGAACCCGGCCCATGGCCAGCACCGTGAATGTCGGCGCCAGCGCTGAGATCAACTGTGACACCACCAGACAGATCAGCGTGAACAACAATGTCCTGCGGCGTGGCCACCCGGCCGTCCAGCGCACCAGCGGAACCGTGGCCACCGCCGCGACCAATGCGTAGCTGGCCAGCAGGGTGCCCACCAGGGCTTCGCTCACCCGCAGGTCGGCGGCGATCTCGGGAAGCGCTCCGACCGGCATGATCTCGGCGGTGACGTATACGAAGGCTGCCGCGGCCAGTACCGCCAATGCGAGAGCGACCCTGGGGGTCCAGGGGCCCGGACGCCGCTGAAATGCGACGTCGACCGTCACGGTCTGAGTGGGCACGTCTCACGGTATCGGGTGCGCGCCTGCGATATGGCCTCCCGACACCCCGGGAGCACCGGTTCGAGACCGTGCCGAGACCTCAGGAGCGAACCAGTCGGGCGATCGCCGCGGAAGCCTCCGCGAGCTTCGCCTCGGCGTCGGCGCCGCCCTCGGCGACGGCGTGGCTCACGCAATGGTTGAGGTGTTCGTCAAGCAGGCCCAGCGCCACCGATTGCAGGGCACTGTTGACGGCACTGATCTGGGTCAGGATATCGATGCAGTACTTCTCGTCGTCGATCATCTTGGCGACGCCGCGCACCTGGCCCTCGATACGGCGCAACCGCTTGGCATAGTTGTCCTTGTTTTCCGAATATCCCTGTGGCCCAGTCATTTACGCTCCCAGCATCTGTTTCATCTGATCGATCTCGGCCTGCTGTGCGGCGACGATGTTCTTTGCCAGCGTGATCAAATCGGCGCTCTTTCCATCGGCGATCTCGGTCTTGGCCATCTCGATGGCACCCTGGTGGTGGCTGATCATCGATTGCAGCCACAGCATGTCGAAACTCGCACCCTTGAGACTGTCGAGCCTGACCATCGTTGCGTCGTTGACCATCCCCGTCATGGCCATCCCGGCGTGACCGCTCTCATGGGACATTTCATTGGGGTCGACATTCCACTGCAGGAGCAACGCCTTCATGGTGTCGATTTCGGGCTGCTGTTCGCCGGCGATCTTCGCCGCGAGGGCGATCACATCCGGGTTGTTCGAACGGTCGGGCACCATCGCCGCGACTTCGACCGCCTGCTGGTGGTGCGGAATCATCATCTGCGCGAACATCACGTCATCGGCGTTGTGGGCGGCCACCTGGTCGGTGGAGGTTGCCGAGGCAGACAGGCCCTGATTCTGCGTGGCAGCGGTGCCGCAGGACGAGAGCACGATGGCGGCGGCGAGCGTGGCTATGGCGGCCAGAACTCGGGTGTGGGAAGAAGTCATAACACCACAGTACCGCATACCCCTTGGGGGTATAAGCAGACGATTTTGGCGGCCACCCCGAGCAGGTCATACTTATCCGGTGAGCGAAACCCCGGACATCAAGCCCCGCAGCAGAGACGTCACCGACGGTCTGGAGAAGACCGCCGCCCGCGGCATGCTCCGCGCCGTCGGGATGGGCGACGAGGACTTCGCCAAACCCCAGATCGGCGTGGCCTCGTCGTGGAACGAAATCACCCCGTGCAACCTCTCCCTGGACCGGCTGTCGAACGCGGCCAAGGAGGGCGTGTTTGAGGCCGGCGGCTTCCCGATGAAGTTCGGCACCATCTCGGTCTCGGACGGCATCGCCATGGGGCACGAGGGTATGCACTTCTCGCTGGTGTCGCGGGAGATCATCGCCGACAGCGTCGAAACGGTGATGCAGGCCGAGCGGATGGACGCCATGGTGATGCTGGCCGGCTGCGACAAGTCGCTGCCGGGCATGATGATGGCCGCTGCTCGACTGGACCTGGCCGCGGTGTTCGTCTACGCCGGTTCGATCCTGCCGGGCTGGGCCAAGATGAGCGACGGCAGCGAGCGTGAGGTCACCATCATCGACGCGTTCGAGGCCGTCGGCGCCTGCGCGCGCGGCCTGATGTCGCGTGAGGATGTCGACGCCATCGAGCGGGCGATCTGTCCCGGCGAGGGCGCCTGCGGCGGGATGTACACCGCCAACACCATGGCCAGTGCAGGTGAAGCTCTGGGGCTTTCGCTGCCCGGCAGTGCCGCCCCGCCGGCCACCGACCGCCGCCGCGACGGGTTTGCGCGACGCAGTGGGCAAGCCGTTGTCGAATTACTACGCCGCGGTATCACCACCCGCGACATCCTCACCAAAGAGGCGTTCGAGAACGCCATAGCGGTGGTGATGGCGTTCGGCGGATCCACCAATGCCGTGCTGCACCTGCTGGCCATCGCTCATGAGGCCGAGGTGGAACTGTCGCTGGCCGACTTCAACCGGATCGGCGCGAAAGTCCCGCACCTGGCCGACGTCAAGCCGTTCGGCTCGAGCGTGATGAGCGACGTCGACCGCATCGGCGGCGTGCCGGTGATCATGAAGGCGTTGCTCGATGCCGGCCTGATGCACGGCGACGTCCTGACCGTCACCGGAAAAACCATGGCGGAGAACCTCGCCGACATCAATCCGCCGGATCCCGACGGCAAGGTACTGCGGGCGCTAAACAACCCGATCCACCCCACCGGCGGTATCACGATTCTGCACGGCTCACTCGCGCCCGACGGTGCGGTGGTCAAGTCCGCTGGCTTCGATTCGGACGTATTCGAAGGAACCGCAAGGGTTTTCGATGGTGAACGCGCTGCCATGAACGCCCTCGAGGACGGCACCATCACCGCCGGTGATGTCGTCGTGATCCGCTATGAGGGCCCCAAGGGTGGTCCGGGAATGCGCGAGATGCTGGCCATCACCGGCGCAATCAAGGGCGCCGGCCTGGGCAAGGACGTGCTACTGCTCACCGACGGCCGATTCTCCGGCGGCACCACCGGCTTGTGCGTCGGCCACGTCGCCCCCGAGGCCGTCGACGCCGGACCGATCGCCTTCGTCACCGACGGTGACCGGATTCGCCTCGACGTGGCGAATCAAACCCTCGACATCCTGGTCGAACCAGCCGAATTCGATTCCCGGCGGGCCGGATTCACTCCCCCGGCGCCGCGCTACACCCGCGGCGGGCTGGCCAAATACTGCAAATTGGTGGGCTCAGCCGCCCAGGGCGCGGTCTGCGATTAGTCGGCCGCCCTGGCTGTAGCCCTAGCGGCGCGCTTCGGCGTGCTCGCGTCCCTGGTCTTACCGGCCGTTGCCCGGACCGCGTCGTCACGCGACTCCGCAGCCTCCGGGGCATTCACTGCCGCCGGAGCACGCAGCGCCGCACCGCGGGCCTTGCGGGCCGACACCGGCGGTGCCGGATCCGTCGCTGCTGCTTCATCGGCAACGATGTCGGGTTGCGCCTCGGCGGCGGCCAGGGTCCGAGCGGCCGACACCGGCGGCGCGAGGCTCGGCATGACCGACGCCGGCGGGGTCGCCGGGGCCGACGGGAAGAACACGTCGCCGAAGCCGGTGAACAGCGCACGCACCACGTCACCGGGAACCTGCACCCACTCCGCGGGGGTCAGCGGATTCACCGACAGGAACGGCTCCGGGGTCGCCGAGGTCAGGAAGGTGCGATCGTAGGGCTGGTAGGTGTCGGCCAGGGTGGGATCAGCGGCGATGTCGGCAGGCGTCACCACATCGGAGTAGCCGGTGTTGACCAGGATCGTGAACGCCGGTTGCAACGCATCAGCGAATGGCGTACCCAGAGTGGTCCCGAAGATCGCGTTGATCAGCCGCGACGGCAGGCGCAGCGGCTCCAGGATCGGCAAGTCATTGGGCAGCAGGGTGCCGTAGTAAGCCTTACCGTCCGTCACGTCTGACGCTCCGCTGGACAGCCGATTAAGGATGCCCAGCACGCCGGCCACATTGAGTCCAAG
>JAPLAO010000202.1 GCA_026393245.1 Mycobacterium sp.
CATCTGGTCACGATCGAACCGCAACTGGCATTCGCCGGCGCCAACCTGCCGAACATGCTGAAGGGCATCGCCAACGTCACCGGCGCGGGCGCCTATATCAACGCCTACTCGTGCGACTTCAATATTTTTGGCTTCTACCCCGGCCTCAATGACGCGACGCCGATCATCGTCGATGCGGCCACCCCGGGGAACAGGGCGCAGCACACTCCGAAATGCAGGAACGTGGGCAATGGCTGACGCAGCTGATTCGGTGATCGAGCGCAAGTACCGTGGGCTGCCCCGGAAGAAGACGCTTGAGGACCTGAACCGCACCGTGGTGGGGCTGGTCGCTCTGGGCGTGCTGATCGTTCTGCTGGCGACACTGGTGATCATCACCAAAGTGGGTCCGGGATACCGCCACTACTCCGCGGAGTTCATCCAGGCCGCCGCACTATTGCCGGATAACCCCGTGACGGTCGCCGGCATCCCGGTCGGAACGGTCACCGGGATGACGCTGGCCGGCGATCACGTGGTCGTCGACATGAGAATTCAGGACGACGTCGACCTCGGCAAGGACTCCCGGGCCGCCATCATGGTCACCACTATTCTGGGGTCGCGGTACCTGTCGCTGCACCCCGGCGGCGGAGGCCCACTCGAGAACAACACCATCGACCTCAACCACACCGAGGTTCCCTACGACCTGCAACAGGCCCTGCAGGATGTGGCCGTCAACTACGGCGCGGTCGACACCGACAAACTGGCGAGCGCGGTCCAGGCGCTGGGGAAGCAGATCGAGACGTTGCCCCCGATGATCCCCAAGGCGATGGACAACCTGCGCACGCTCTCCACGGTGATGGCCGACCGTCGCGCGCAACTCGGCAGCATGCTCACGACCATGGATCTGGTGACGACGACGTTGCGCCGCCAGCAGTCCAGCATCGGCAGCATGGTCAACCAGGGCCAGCAACTGTTTGGCGAATTCGTCGCGCGCCGTGAGGCATTCCACGTGATGTTGCAGTCGCTGACTCAGCTGGTCGATGTTCTCGATGACACCGTCGTCACCAACCGGCCCCAGATGGATGCGCTGCTGGCCAGCACGAGCAAACTCACCGGCCTGCTGGCCCAACACGACGATATGTTGCACGCAATACTGCAGAGCGCCCCCATCGCGTTGCGCGGCGTCGCCAATGCCACCGGCACCGGTAACTCGATCGACGGCAACATCGTCAACGGCTTCGCCATCGACTCCTGGATGTGCGCGATCAGCGGTCGCGCGAAGCAGTTCGGGATGATCCAGTACTTCAAGGACTGCCAGTGAAGCGCGGCAGCGGGTTTGCGATCCTGGCCGGGCTGGCCGCCGTGACGGTGCTCGTCGCATCGCTGTACGGCTGGTCCGTTATCAAGGAACGCCGCAACACGATCACGTTGACCGCGCAGTTCGAGAGCTCCGCCGGCCTCTACCCGTCCAACAATGTTCAGGTTCTCGGGATGAAAGTCGGCAGCGTCACCAAAGTCACCCCGAAAACCGGCTACGTCGAGGTTGAGTTCACCGTCGACAAAGATGTCACGATCCCCGCCGATGCCCAGGCTGTCACCTTGCAGACGTCGATCCTCGCTGAACGCTCCGTCGAGTTGACGCCGCCCTACCGGAGTGGACCCGCGATGCAGGACCACGCCACCATCGGATTAAGCCGGACCAGGACACCGGTCGAATTCACCAAGACCCTGGACATGATTGACCGGCTCGCCGCCTCTCTCGGCGGCGACGGCAAGGGTAACGGCGCGGTCCGCACCCTCGTCGATTCGGCCGCCCTGATGGCGTCCGGCAACGGCGACAGCATCAAGTCCGCGCTCGGCGAACTGTCCAAGGCTCTCAAGCTCGGCGCCGATGGCGGTGCCCAGAGCAAGGAACAGCTCACCACGGTGATCGACAATCTGAGCGCGCTCATGAACGCCGCAGCCGCCAACGATTCGATGCTGCGCGACTTCGGGTCCACCGTCAGGGTTCTCAGCCAGGTGCTTGCCGACGAGGATCTGGGTGGCGGCACCACCGGAAAGCAGTTCAATGTGGTGCTGACCCAGCTCGGCAATCTCCTGGAGCAGAATCGCGACGAAATCAACGCAATGCTCGCCAACAGCGGTACAACGCTGAATACCACCGTCGAACTCAAGCGTGAGGTCGCCGAGCTGCTCGATATCGCGCCTCTGACGCTGGACAACTTCTACAACATCTTCGACCGGGAGAACGGCTCTGCGCGGGCGCACCTCCTGACCGACAAGGTTTTGTTCGACTCCCAGACGGTCCAGGAAGTGTGCAACCTGATGCATTTGCGGCAATTAGGTTGCAGCACAGGAACTTTGCAGGACTTCGGACCGGATTTCGGCGTTTCCTACATTCTCGACGGTCTTACGCAGATGGGACAGAAAAGTTATGCGGCGGAGGATCACGAATGATGGCCGCGAGTAGGAGGATCGCCGCACTGACAGTGGCGGTATCGCTGACCATGACCGGTTGCTCCAGCAGCGGACTCGCCAGCCTCCCGCTGCCCCATCCCGGTCCGGGTAAGGACGGCTTCAGCGTGACCGTGGTGTTCGAGAACGCCCTCAACGTGCCGGCCTTCGCGACGGTTCGACTCGCCGGCGCGGACGTTGGTCAGATGGAGTCCATCGAGGCCCGCGACTACACCGCGGTGGCCACGCTGCGGATCGCCGACGGTATCCGGTTGCCCAGGGGGACCACCGCCGAACTCCGTTCGGCAACCCCACTCGGGGATGTCTTCATCGCCGTGAAGCCACCCGCGAATGCGTCGTCGGCGGTGCCCTTACTCACCGACGGCGACACCATCGGGATCAGCGACACCCGAGCTGCCGCGACCGTCGAGAACCTGCTGACCGGGGCGGCTGTTCTGGTCAACGGCGGAGCGGTGCAGAACCTGACCGACATCGTCAACGGCGCGGGCAAGGCGGCCGGCGAGGATGGTGGTCGCAATTTGGCTCAGCTGATCGACCACACGAATCGGCTGCTCGGCACTATGAACGCGCGCACCGGTCAGTTGTCGGACTCGCTGACCGCCCTGTCCGGGCTCTCCCGGCAGATCGACGCCAAGAGCGACGTCATTTCCGAGCTGATGAGCGCGGCGGCGCCGGCGACCGACACACTCGCCCAGCACACCAACCAGATCGCGGACCTGGTGGTCCAGGCGGGCAGCACCACTGAGATGCTGAGCAGGTTTCCGTCGCTGGCCGGCACCGACACCAGCGGCCGCAGCGTGATCGCCGACCTCAACACCATGTCCAGCGCGTTCAACGACGTCGCCGTGGATCCCGACACCAGTTTGGTGGCGCTCAACCGGCTGATGCCGCCGTTCGTCAAGGCCTTCGCGGGCAACTCGTTCGCGGCGAAGGGCAGCATCGACCGGCTGGTCCTCGGTTCGATGCCCGACATCGGCTTCCCGGGAGATCCGGGCTTCCACGGGCCGAAATGGTCCAACTGGAATCAGTTCGTCGGTTCGTTCCAGTACACCCTGCTGCGCCTCCAGGAGCGGATCGTCGGGCAGGGCCCGAACATCCCGCAGGTGCCGGTGATCCCCAGCCCGACCGACCCCGGCCAATGGGCTGTCTCCGGGCCCCCACCCGGCCCGACCGGTCCGACTGGTCCACCCGGCCCCCCGCCCGGCCCGACTGGTCCGGGCTCGTGATCGCGGTGATGGCCGACGGTCTCGTCGGCGCGGTCCGCTATCTACACCGGCACAAGGCCCTACTGTCCGCGGGCGCCTTGGCGGTCACCCTGATGGTCGGGTTGTCGTATCTGATGCTCGGTGCGTTGCGGTGGAATCCGCTGGCGTCGGTCTATCGGGTTACGGTCGAACTGCCGGCCTCCGGGGGCCTGCTGCCTAACCAGGACGTCACGCTGCGCGGTGTGCCGATCGGCAAGGTTGAGAAGCTGCTGATCACCCCCGCCGGGGTCAACGCCGAGATTCGGGTTGATTCGGCGGTTCAGCTGTCGGAGTCGAGCAGGGCGCGGGTGAGTGGGTTGTCCGCCGCGGGGGAGCAGTACATCGACTTCGACGGGGGTGACGGCCGGGCGCCGTTTCTGACCGGGGGCAGCGACATGTTGCTGGGGCGCACCGCGGTCCCGGTCACGCTGGCCGAACTGCTCGCACACTCCGATGGGATGCTCAAGCAGATCGACACGGACAAGCTCAACCTGATCAAGAAGGAACTCAGCCTCTCCAAGGATGGGCCGCAGAAACTCAGTGACATCGTCGAGGGCGGCACCTTCATGTTGTCCGCACTCGACGGTGTGCTGCCCCAAACCACCAGCCTGCTCAAGACCAGCCGGGCCACCCTGCAGATGGTGGCTGACAAGAACGAGGGTATGACGGTCGCCGCCGCGAACCTCGCCGAGGTGTTCGGCGGAGTGAACCGGATGACCGGCGGTTTCCGCGCGCTGACGGAGCAGACACCTCAGGCCCTGGCCGCTACCGACGCCCTGATCGCGGACAACTCCGACACCATGGTGGGGTTGCTGGGCGATCTGACGACTGTCAGCGAGTTGTTGTACCTTCGGGTGCCGGCACTCAACGCGCTGTTCCCCAGCTATCGCGGTTCGCTGCTGGACTCCTTCAGCAGCGTCTTTCATGACAACGGGATCTGGCTCACCGGGGATGTCTACCCGCGGTACAGCTGCGACTACGGCACGCCGCGGCGCCCGCCGTCAACGGCGTTTTATCCCGAGGCCTTCAAATACACCTACTGCCGGGACACCGATCCTGCCGTTCTGATCCGCGGTGCCAAGAACGCGCCGCGGCCGGCTGGCGACGATACCGCGGGGCCGCCGCCGGGCGCTGATCTTGGTGCGCAGACCGATCCCGAGCCGCAAGGCAGGTTCTCCATCCCGACTCCCTACGGCGGCCCGATCCTGCCGGTTGAACCGCCCAGTTGAGCCCTCATGAGCAGTGATAGACGAAGATTCCAATCATGACCGATGACACTGCCGTCACCGAAGACGCGGCGGACGAGAGTGCGACCGAGATCGACGCCGATGCATTGGAGAGCGATGCGGTCGAGAGCGATGTGGTCGAGAGCGATGTGGTCGAGAGCGATGCGGCGAGCGCCGTCGAGGCCGCCGAGCCGAAACGCAAGCTCCCGAGCGCCCGGATCGTCGCGGCCGTCGCGGCCTTCGCCGGGCTGCTGGCCGGAGCCGGCGTTCTCGGCTGGCAG
>JAPLAO010000071.1:0-2312 GCA_026393245.1 Mycobacterium sp.
GCGGCGGCGCGGGGCGCTGATACCGCAGTGGTCGTGGTGGGGCTGTCGTCGGTCGACGAGGGCGAGTCGATGATCGGGGTAGACACCGCGTCGACGCAGTTGCTCGGCGGCATCGCCCGGTTCCGGCTGATCGCCGCGATCCTGGTCAGGGTCGCCGCCACGGTGGGCAAACTCAAAAAGTTCGGCGGCGACCGTCGTGATCTCCGGCTGCACGCCGAGGATGTCGCACTGATCCAAGCGGTGGCCCGGGTGAACGCGCGCACCGTGGTGGTGGTGATCGGCGGCGCGACCATCGTGCTTGACCCGTGGGATGCCGATGTCGCGGCGGTGCTGCTCGCGTGGTATCCGGGTATGGAGGGCGGCCACGCGATCGCCGACGTTCTGCTCGGACACGCTGAGCCAGCCGGGCGGCTACCGATGGCCATCCCACACCGACAGGCTGATCTGCCGCAGGTCGACTGGGAAGCCGCCACCGTCACCTACGACCGGTGGTGGGGGCAGCGCACGCTTGACCGCAACGGCGTCGCCGCCGCCTATCCGTTCGGGTTCGGCTTGGGCTACACCACATTCAGCCTCGCGGATCTCGACGTTGGGACACTCGAGGGCGAACAGTTCAGTGCCGCGGTCACTGTCGCCAACACCGGCATCCGTCCCGGGCACCACGTCGTCCAGATCTACGCCATGCAGCCGGCAGATACCGGACGGCCCGTGCACCACCTTGTCGGCTTTCGGTCGGTGCACCTGGAGTCGGGGACGAACGGCCGGGTGGTCGTCGATTGCTCGATTCGTCCCCTACAGCGTTGGGCCAGAGACGGTTTCACGCTGTCACCCGGTGTCATCACCGTCCGGGCCGCTTCATTCGCTGGTGACCCGATGGCGCTCGACGCGACCCTGGCCGTACCCGCGGTGACGCCGGGCGTCTAATGGGGGCACGTATCCAACCCGAGGAAGGCCACGATGATTCAGGCGGTATGGAACGGCGCGGTACTGGCCGAAGCGGAAGACACTGTGAAACTCGAGGGCAACGACTACTTTCCACTGGAGAGCGTCCGGCGCGAGTTTCTGACGGACAGTTCAACCACCACGGTGTGCCCGTGGAAGGGGACTGCGCGCTACTACACGGTGACCGTGGACGGCGAGGTCAACCCGGACGCAGCGTGGTACTACCCGACCCCGAGTTCACGCGCACAGGAAATTACCAACCACGTCGCCTTCTGGAAAGGCGTACGCATACTGCGCAACGCCGACTCTTGAGGCAAGCGTTCAGGACACCGTGATGTGGACATGGTTGAAGTGATTGGCCACCCGCCACATCGTGTACGCCACGCCGAATCGTCCAGACTGGCTTTGAATGTCAGCGTTGATGGCATCGCCGAGGCCCATATCTGAGCCGATCATGATGTCGATGGCGTGGCCGCTCGGGTGATCGGGTAGCGCGTCCGCGCGAACCCCACCAATGGACTGCACGCCGGGGTAGGTCGCGATGATGTACGCCGCCAGGACCCTCGCGTTGGGCACCAGACCGCCCATGCCGACCGTGGGGATGGCCGCACCGGGACCCAACAGCGCCTGTTCGGCGGGAGTGAGCATGCCGTAGCGCGTCTTGAGCAAAGCGACCTGGGTCTGCACCTCGGATTGTTTCTTCTTCAGGTCCGCTCGGACGGCAGCGGCCGCATCGGCGGTCGCCCTGGCGTTGGCCGCGGACTCGGCCGAGGCCGCCTCGATGGTCCGCGCCTCCTGCTCCACCCGACGGACGCTGCGCAGCTCATCGGACATCGTCGTAGACATCACGCGCTCAACGGCCAGCCTGTCGATGAAGCTCTGCGGCGACGCGGCGGTCAGGATCGCGGAGGCGCCGTCCGCACGACCACCCATGTAGACCGCGGCAGCAAGCTGGTCGACGGCGCCCTGCCTGGGCGCGAGCTGGGCCTTGGCGGCGTCAAGCGCCGCCAGATCGTCAGCGTGCCGCTGTTCGGCCGCACTCTGCAGCCGCACCTTGTTGTCGAGATCCAATTGGGCCGACTGCACGGTCTCGATCAGCTGTTCCGCCTGCTTGGACAACTCATCGAACTTGACCACATTGTCCTGCACAGGGTCGGCGGCGGCGACGCCGCTCCACACGCCACCCAACGCCACGAGCCCTGCGAGCACACCGGTCAGTTGCTTGTGCACAACCGATTTCGCCACAAAAGTAAGGTCAGAATTCACAACTGCGCATCCTTTGACTGCTCTCGACGTCATCCGCGTCGAACTGCCCGTCCACGGCCTTTGGCCTCATTTAGGTTACGAAAGCCCAACGGCTTTGTCTAACC
>JAPLAO010000071.1:2360-3591 GCA_026393245.1 Mycobacterium sp.
GTCAAACCATGCTCGCAACCATTGATGCGGGGGGGCGGGTCGTCGTTCCCAAAGACGTCCGCGAACGTCTCGGGCTGCGCCCCGGCAGCCGGATCGTGTTGACCGAGGTTGAAGGACGCCTTGAGATCTCTCCGGCGACCACGGCGGTGCGCCTTGAGGAACGCGAGGGCGCGCTGGTGGCGGTGGCCGACGCCGATCTGCCCGTCCTTACCGCCGAGCAGGTCCGGAATGCGATCGAGGCCACTCGCCGGTGACCGCGCTCGATACGAGCGTCGTCATTGCAGCTTTCTCACCCTGGCATGAGGCGCACGCGGCTGCTCGTCGCGCCGTCACGCCCGACGCGGTCGTCGCGGCACACGTGGTGACCGAAACCTACGCCGTGCTCACCCGGATGCCGGCGCCGTTCCGGATGGATGCTCCGACAGTGGCTGCGTATCTCGCCCGCCAATGGGGTGGACGTGTGCTCGCCCCGGATGCCGAGCTGTACGAATCACTGATAGCCACGGCTGCGGCGGCCGGCGTGACGGGTGGCGGCACCTATGACGCTCTCGTCGGGCTGACCTCCCACAGCTTCGGCCACGAACTAATCTCGCTCGATCTGCGGGCTGAACGCACATACCGATCTTTGGGGATCGCTTACCGGCTGCTCGCCTAGAGGCGGTGGCCACCCCGGAACACGAACCGGTCACTCCAGCGCGGGCTGCCCGGTCAATAGCAGTCCCGTTGTTAACATCGCTGACCATGAGCCTTCGCCAGTCGCGCCCGGTTTCGCGACGCGACGCACTCCGCTATGCCACCGCTGTATCGGCGCTCGCCGGGCTGGGCGCGGCCGCAGCGAGCGTCGGCGCTCCCGAGGCGGGTGCCGCGGCTCCCATGCTGATCGACTACGCCATGCGTCAGATTCCGGCGGCGGACATCCGCGCCGCCGGCTACGCCGGGGTGATCAACTACGTCTCGCTCTCGCGACCCGGCTCCAACTTCGGCGCCAAACCGATCACCCGGCCCTACGCCGAGTCGCTGACCGCCGCCGGGCTGGTCATCGTGAGCAACTACCAATACGGCAAACCAGGCGGGACAGCACCCTCGGACTACACGCGCGGGTATGCCGGCGGCGTCGCCGACGCCCAGACCGCCTGGCAGTTGCATACCGCGGCAGGTGGTGGCCAGAGCGCACCCATCTTCTTCTCGGTCGACGACGACATCAGCCGCGACACCTGGAACGCGGTGGCGC
>JAPLAO010000025.1 GCA_026393245.1 Mycobacterium sp.
GACGGTGGTGGTGCCGGTCTGACCGGTCGGTGGTGTGCCATTGCCGGCGGCGGTGGGCCAGACGGTGGTGCCGGCGATCGGCACGCCCTGTGGCTTGATCTGCGCATCTGTTATCGAGGCGAAGCCGAGTTGTTTGTACAGCGAGTCCTCGCGCGCCTGCGCAAAGTGGAAGACGAAGTTCGTCTGGGTCAACTGGCTCTTGGTGACGCCCTTGAGGATCAGCGCCTGGCCGGTGCCGGCATTGCCGATGATCACACCGTCGGGGCTATCAGACATGTAGATCTGCTCACGGGTGCCGTAGTAGCGGAAGTCGACGAAGTCAGTGACCGGGTTGAATGCCACGGTGTTGACCTGCCCCACCTCGTGGGAGCGGACGTAGACCGTGTTGGGTGCGGCGGTGATGCCGTGCTCCCAGGCCAGCGCGCCGGAAAGGTCTTGGCGCAGATGGTCATTGATGATCGGGGCGAAGTTATCGACGGTCAGCTGGCCTAGCGACACGCCCTGAAGGACTGCGGTCTCACCGGTCCAGGGACTGCGGAAGCCGACTCCCTCGGGTGTGTCGACGACGATGAAGTTGTGCACTGAGACATCCCCGAGGTCGAGTTTGTCCTTGGCGGGGTTGAAGCCGACGATGTCGGGTCCGGACGCGGTAACGCTGAAGGTGCTGCCGGTGCTCGTGACCGGGGTGACCGCTGTGTTGGTGATGGTGGCGGTCGCGGTGGCGCCTGTGATGGTGGCGCCGGTGGGGTTGGACAGTGTGACGGTGAAGGCTTCGTTGGTTTCGACGGTGGTGTCGGCCAGGATCGGCACGTTGATCTTCTGGGAGGTCACTCCCGGTGCGAAGGTCAGGGTGCCGGTGGTCGCGGTGTAGTCGGCGCCTGCGGTGGCGGTGCCGTTGGTGGTGGCGTAGCGGATGGTGACCGGGGTGGTCGATGCTCTGGAGAGCGTGACCGCGACGGCGGCCTGTGCCGTTGCGGTGCCCGATGGTTCGGCTGCGGTGACACCTGCCACCGAGATACCCGGCGGTGTCGTCGGCGCAGCGACCGCGACGCCGTTGAGCTGCAAGCCGGTGACCGCGGTACCGGTACTCCCGGTGCTGGCCTGGAACCCGATCGCAGCACTCTGGCCGGCGGCGAGTTGGCCGTTCCACGGCGCGTTGGTCACCACATACGCGTCGCCGACATGACTGGAGATGACGCCGTTCCAGAGATTGGTGATCTGTGCCGGGGTGGTGAAACTGACCGTCCAGCCCTTGAGGCCGCCCTGGCCCGCTGTCACAGCCATATTGCCGATGAACCCAGAGCTCCAGGTGTCGCCGACGCTGTAGCTCACCGAACCGGTACCCGGCGTGGTCGTTGCGGCTGCGGCGGGACTGGCGGTACGCGCGGCCATGACCTGACGATCGGCCTCCGATGTCAGCACGTTCAACGTCATCGGGACGGAAATCGTGGTGGGAGTCCAGAAATTCAGATGGAAGCCGGTATCGCGAACCTGAAACACGAACGTGTCCGCCCCGCCCGTCGCCGCCAGATCCGGGTTCGCGGTGTAGGTGAAGTTTCCATCCGCGTCCACGACGACCGAGCCGCCGGTGGGCGCCTGAGTGACCGTGTAGGCGAGCTGATCGCCATTGGGATCGAATGCGACCACCGATCCGGTGATGACGGGGTTGGTCTGACTGGTCAGGACGGGCTTCGCCGTCGGCGTCTGGTTGAAGATGAGCCGGTTGATCTCCCGGCTCACCAAAGACAGTGTCGCCGTGAGGAAGTCCAGCGGTCCGGTCGGTGTGCTTGTGCTCTTACCGGAGGGCGAGGGATTCGGAACCGACAGCTGACCGGTCGCGGCGACCGCTGCGGCAGGTTGCGCTACGACCCGGACGGGCGCGGCCTGCGCGACCGGCGCAGCGGATGCAGCGGATGCAGTGGCCGCCAGCGCAAGACGTCCGGGCGCCTCGGCCGCGGGTGTCTCGGGTGCGGTGTACGCCACCGCCGGGTTCGGGACTGCCCGCGACGGCGTCGGCATTTCGACCCGTGCCACACTCACCTCGGGCATAGAGCTGGGCACAGACCCGCTTGGATGTTGATTTGAGTTCCGCGCCACCTCCACGGCGGCCGGAAGATTGTCGGCGACCGGGACACGCCGGGCACCGGTAGCCGGCACCGAACGCACTCGCGATGCCCGATGAGTCGGCGCGGTGTTATCGCGGCCTCTCGGATTCGCGGCTGAGGATGATCCGGTTTCGTCGGCCGATGCCAGCCACGGCGGGGTGGCCACCGCACCGCCGATGCCCAGGGCGATGGCCAACGCGCCAACCCGTCCGATGTATTTGGATGCTTCCGCTGAGAACATGGCCGCCTTCTTCCGCACTTTTGGTTACGAACGTGACCAGAAGTTAGCACCGGGTCTCCCAAGATGGTGGCCGTCGGAGACCGAACCCCGGCGATGTCACAATTTTCTTAGAATTCCCTGACAAATCTCTGAGAGGACGACATAAGCACGGCGGCTAGCGCCCGCGCAAGACCCTCTCGGTGGTAGCCCCCTGCCCGACGCTCTCGTCGGTCTGGGATTGACTGAACAGGGCAAACAGGCGGACCTCGGCACGGATCCGCCCCTTGTGGCCGAGTCGGACCCGAACCCCCACGTCTAGTGGGAAACGCTCAGCAATTCCCGGGACGGTAAACCTCGTGGCCGATCACTTTGAGCAAATCTCACGCCGGTCGGGGTATAAACAAATGAATTCTTTGAAATCGCGGTGTGCCGCGGCGGTGTGACACGGGGGGTATGAAATAAGGGGGACGACACTGCGCGAGTCGCGAGTTTCTAGATGGGCGGGGCTCTCGCCGTCCGACCGACGGGCCGCGCGGCGGCTGTTACTCGTCCGGACCGGGTTCGAATTGTTCGGCGACGGCGGCGAGGCCGCGGTGTCCGTGCCGGCGAGGCCGCGGTGTCCGTGCGGTCGGTCTGCCGCACCGCGCAGCTGAATTCGCGGTATTTCTACGAAAGCTTCACCGATATCAATGGTTTTTTCGGAGCGTTGTACGACGAGGTTGTCATCGACTTGGGTCGGGTCCTGACCGCGGCGATGGTCCAATTTCCCGACGCTAACCGCGCCCGGTTGCGGGCCGGGATCAGGGTGATACTCGAATTCACCGCCGCCGACCGACGCCGGGGCAGGGTCCTGTTCGCCGGTGCCGGCACCAATCCGGTGTTCGCGAGCCGCCGCGCGGCGGCCAAGAATCAGTTACGCAGGATGATTCTGACCGACCTGGGGCGAATCGACCCGAAATCCGATCCCATGGCGCGCGAAGTCGAGGCTGCGATCTTTGTCGGGGCGCTGTCCGAGATGGCCCGCGAGTGGACGATCGGTGCGCTGGGCGATGATCTCGATCTCGTCCTCGACGCCGCGATGCAAATCTTGACGCCGAAAACGATTCGCCGCTAGGCCGCCGGGCAGTCTTGGCGGTTGGCCGCCTCCATAGCCTTCGGTCCGTCCGCAATGGCCTGGTGTACCACTTCGAGTACCGCCGGATCCCACGTCAACGCCGTCTTCCACTCCAGGCCGGCTGCATTCGACACATAGATGGAATGGCTGTCGTCGAAGGTGAAGCAGCGCCGGTGCGGCAGCACCGGATCGGTGAGGTTCTTGGCCAGCGCGCTCTGCAGCGAGACGATGCCATCGTTGGGCCACACCGCGGGATTGCCGGGGCCGGGCAGGGTGAACTTCTTACCGGCGATCAGCACGACCGGGATATTGGTCAGCACGCCGGACTGGAACTGGTTCCAGCCATCCTTGCCCATCAGGTACGCCTGATTGACTTCGCGGCCCGAGCCGGCCATGGTCCGCTGCACCTCTTCTTTAAATGTCTTCATCGACGTCTCGCAGAAACTGTCACCCACGCAGTCGGTCAGCGGGATGAGGCCATTGGCGTAGTCAGACAGGTAGCTGCCCTGCCACGGCGTGCCGATCGTGGTCAACGAGCGGGTCTTGACCTTGCTGCCGGTGGTGGCCAGCACCCGGATCGCGGCCCGGGAGTACAAACCGCCCATCGAGTGGCCCACGAAATCAACCTCGGTGACGCCCTTCTCAGTATTGAGCCAGTTGATGAATCGGGCCAGGTGCTCGCCGGCGGTGTCGATGCTGGCCGTGGAGTTGACGGTCATGTTCTCCGGCAGCGTGACCGGGCAGACACCGAACGCGCCGAAGCCCGTCTGGTCGGTCACCTGCCCGCGGCCGGCCATGGCCGGTGAGGTGTAGACGGCGTATTTCTTGGACAGCAGGAAATCGCGGATCGCGGTGTTGGTGTTGCCCGCTGCCAGGCCGGTGGCGCAGGCCGCATCGGGTGTGGTGAACGGACTGGTGGCGTCTCCGCCGGAGACCACCACCACCGCGGCTGAGTCCGGGCGTTTCTCGCCCCCGCCCCCGCCACTTCCCCCGGGGCCGTTCGAGCAACCGGCCAGCAGGAGCATCGTCGTCAGCAGAGCGGTCAGCACCAGCGGTAGTCGTCGCATGGAGCAAAACGCTAGCAGTTAGCGGCGCCGTGAAAGGATTAACCGATCATGAGCGCTCCCCCCCGTCGCGTGGTTTTCTCCGGTGTGCAGCCCACCGCGGATTCCCTGCACCTCGGCAACGCCCTGGGCGCCGTGCAGCAGTGGGTTGACCTGCAGGACGACTACGAAACCTTCTTCTGCGTGGTCGACCTGCACGCGATCACCGTGCCGCAGGATCCCGCGGTGCTCCGCCGGCGCACCCTGGTCACGGCCGCTCAGTATCTGGCATTGGGCATCGACCCAGCGCGGTCGACGATCTTCGTGCAGAGCCATGTTCCGGCGCACACCGAATTAGCCTGGGTGCTCGGGTGTTTCACCGGCTTCGGCCAGGCGTCGCGGATGACGCAATTCAAGGACAAGTCGGCCAAGCAGGGATCGGACTCGACGACCGTCGGCCTGTTCACCTATCCGGTACTCCAGGCGGCCGACGTTCTGCTCTATGACACCGATCTGGTTCCGGTTGGTGAGGATCAGCGCCAGCACCTCGAACTCGCCCGCGATGTGGCGCAGCGGTTAAACGCCCGTTTCCCGGAGACCCTCGTGGTTCCCGAGGTGATGATCGCCAAGGCGACCGCGAAGATTTACGACCTGGCCACCCCGACCGCCAAGATGAGCAAGTCGGCGGCCACCGACGCCGGTCTGATCAACCTGCTCGACGACCCGAAGGTCTCGGCCAAGAGGATCCGCTCGGCGGTCACCGATAGCGAACGTGAGATTCGCTTCGACCCCGAGGCCAAGCCGGGGGTGTCGAATCTGCTGTCCATCCAGTGCGCGGTGACCGGCACCGAGATCGACACTTTGGTCGCCGGCTACGCCGGCCGCGGTTACGGAGATCTCAAATCCGACACCGCCGACGCCGTCGTCGCCTACGTCACGCCGATCCGGGCGCGGGTGGACGAACTGCTGGCCGACCCGGGCGAACTCGAGGCCGTTCTGGCCGCCGGCGCCGAGCACGCCCGCGGGGTGGCAGCCACAACCTTGGGCCGGGTCTACGAGCGGCTGGGGTTCCTGCCGGGGAGATGAAGGCAACATTCGACCGGCTACGCGCCCGCTACGCCTGGTTGGACCACGCCGTGCGGGCCCAGCAGCGGTATGACAGGGCCCAGGGCGACTTCTACGCCGCGGGCATCACCTACTTCACCATCTTCGCGCTGTTCCCGCTGTTGATGGTTGGCTTCGCGGTGGTCGGCTTCACCCTTGCCGGCCGGCCGCAGTTGTTGACAGAGATCGACAGCCGGGTCAAGGCGGCTGTTCCCGGCGATCTCGGTCCGCAATTGCTAGCCCTGATGGACTCGGCCATCGACTCGCGGACATCCGTCGGACTGATCGGGTTGGCCACCGCGGTCTATGTCGGCCTACTGTGGATGCAGCGGGTTCGTGAGGCGCTCACACAGATGTGGGGACAGCCTAGTGCCACAACAGGTTTCGTGAAAACCAAGCTGTCCGATCTACGCGCCCTGGCAGTCGCATTCGTGGCCAGCCTGCTGACCATCGGGCTGACGGCGCTGGCCGTTCCCGCGTTGATCATCCCCTCGGTCGGGGTGTCCTGGCTGCTGTTCACAGCGATGATCGCCCGGCTTCCCCGCCACGCCGTTCCGTTTCGTCGTTGCGCCGCCGCCGGACTGCTGGCCGCCGTCGGCTTCGAAATCTTCAAGCAGGTCGCCTCGGTCTACCTTCGGATCGTGCTGCACGGCCCGGCGGGCGCGGTGTTCGGCCCGGTGCTCGGGGTGATGGTGTTCGCCTACATGACCGCCCGACTGGTGTTGTTCGCCACGGCGTGGGCGGCAACCGAGATCAGCGCGCCTGTTGCCGAAGATTCAACGAGCGCGCCACTCCGATCAGACTGAAGATGATCAGCGTGCCGATCACCGCAACGCCGATCCGTACTGGAAGAGCGTCGACATTCAACATCGGTGCCGCACTGACCGTTGCGTCCGGTTTCGGCGGGATCAATGACGGATCCGGCTCGATCAGGGTGCCGATTGCGGTGCCGGTGGCGGTCGTGTACCCGTAGTCGAGCAGGTGTGCGGCCTGCTGCCACGGCGGAATGGGCTCTCGGGTGCCGCGCAGCAGTATCGAGACCAGCCGGCGGCCGTCATGGTTGGCGGCTCCGACGAAGGTCTGCTGGGCATCATCGGTGAAGCCGGTCTTGCCGCCCAGTGCGCCGGGATAGTTGTAGAGCAATTGGTTGTCGTTCTCGAGCTCATAGCCCGGTGCGTCGCCGTGGCCGGGGAAGTTGTAGGTGCGGGTGCCGACGATAGTGGTGAACGTCGGGTTGTTGAACGCGTAGCGGTAGAACAGGCCCATGTCGTAAGCCGACGTGCTCATACCCGGACCATCGAGGCCGGACGGCGTGGCCACACGGGTGTCGCGGGCGCCGAGTTTTCCAGCCAGCGCATTGACCTTCTGCATCGCGATATCCATGCCGCCGAGCGCGACGGCGAGCGCGTGGGCGGCGTCGTTGCCGGAGTGCATCAGCAGGCCGTGCAACAGATCATTGACGGTGTAGCGACCGCCGACGTCGACGCCGACCTTGGTGCCCTCGGCGTTGGCATCGTCCTGGGTGCCCTCGACGATTCTGTTCAGTGGAAGTTCGTTGATCGCCTGCATGGCAATCAACACCTTGATGATGCTGGCGGGGCGGTGGCGGCCGTGCGGGTCGCGCGCCGCGATGACGTCCCCGGTGTCCAGGTCGGCGACGAGCCAGGCCTCGGCGGAGATGTCGGTGGGTAGTGGCGCGGTCCCTGCGGCGACGATCACCCCGCAGCCACTCAGCGCCTCACCGCCCACCGCCGAGGCCGGTACCGGTAGCGGCTGGGGCGGGTCACCGGCGGTGGGCACCTCGGAGGAGTCGACCGCCGGCGGGGTAGAGACCTTGTACGGGCAGCTGTTCGGGTCGGTTGAGTTCATGGGTTCGGCTACCGCGATCGGGGCACCTAACACCACGAGGGTCGCGGCCAGGGCAGCGGCCCGCGCCAGACGTCCGGAGGTGCCCATTTGACGCAGAATAAGCGATTTCGACCCGGATTCCCGGGAGCCTCGCCGTCAGGACGGGAGGGCGCAGTGCGCGACGGCCGGGAAGCCGATGCTGCTCATCCACAACCGCCCCTGATGTTCCACCAGGCCGGTCACCACGCCGAAGTCCGGGCGCTTCATCCGCACGCCGGCCACCGCCGCGCCGGTGTCGGGATCGAACGCCACCGCGTAGACCTCCGGTGCGATCTGCGGTTGCAACCGGTCCGGCAGCGCCCACACCAACTTGCGCAGCCACGGCGCACGCGGCGCCAAGGCGTCCGCGGCGGCATTGACCTCGCTGACCATCGCCACCCAGATCCACCCCGTCGATCCGGTCGAGATGTTGTCCGGCATGGCGGACAGATGCTCGGCCAAGACAGTTACCGTTCCGGTCTTCGGTCCGGTGAGCCAGTATTTGCTCAATCGTCGGCCCTGAGTCTCGGCGAACACCAGAGCCGTGCCATCCAGGGTCGCAGTGAGACCGTTGGCGAAGTACAGGTGGTCAAGCAGTGTGGTGACGGTGCCGTCGGGATCGCGCCGAAACAGCCCGCCGTCGCCCCGTGCCTCGATGATCGCACCCTTGAAGTGGCCGTAGGTGAACTTCGCGGTGGACTGGGTGAAATAGATTGTGCCGTCGGGTAATTCGACGACATTCGAGCAGAAGTTCAGCGGCCGAAAGTCGACCGCATCCACCAGTACCTCGGTTGCCCCGGTGCTGCGGTCCATCGCCAGTAGCCCGCCCGGGCTGGTGCAGATCAGCAGTCGGCCGTCGCGGGCCACCGTCATCCCGAGTGGCCGGCCGGCGGTCTGCCCGACCACGCGGGTGGCACCGCTCGGGTCGATCCGGACGATACGTCCGTCGACCAGTCCGGTCCACAGTGCGCCGTCGGCGTCGACGACGATGTCTTCTGGCGCATCACCCGGCATGGGCACGATAGTCAGCTCAGCAGGCCCGAACACGGGCAGCGGTGCCACCGGTGGTGGCTGCCACCGAACCGGATCGACGGACGGTTTGGGGTTCGGGGGAGCCGGGCTCACATCAACCGGCTGGCTTCGCCCAGCACCCGGTGCAGGATCTGGTAGATCTCGTCGAACTCGGCCGGCCCGCTGATCAGCGGCGGGGCCAGTTGGACCACCGGGTCCCCTCGGTCGTCGGCGCGGCAGTAGAGCCCGGCCTCGAACAGTGCTGCCGACAGGAATCCGCGCAACAGGCGCTCGCTCTCGGCGTCGTCGAACGTTTCGCGGGTCTTCTTGTCCTTGACGAGTTCGATGCCATAGAAGAAGCCCTCGCCCCGGACGTCGCCGACGATCGGCAGCTCCAGCAGTTGCTCGAGGGTGGCCCGCAGGATCGGCGCGTTGGTCTTGACGTGGTCGCTGATTCCTTCGCGCTCGAAGATGTCGAGGTTGGCCAGTGACACCGCCGCCGACACCGGGTGCCCGCCGAAGGTGTAGCCGTGGCCGAAGGTGGTCTTGCCGTCGTTGAACGGTTCGAACAGCCGATCGCTGGCGATCATCGCGCCAATCGGGGAGTAGCCCGAACTCATACCCTTGGCGCAGGTGATGATGTCGGGCACGTAGCCGAAATCGTCACAGGCGAACATCGACCCGATGCGGCCGAACGCGCAGATCACCTCATCGGAGACCAGCAGCACGTCGTATTCGTCGCAGATCTCGCGGACCCGCTCGAAGTACCCGGGCGGCGGCGGGAAGCATCCACCGGCGTTCTGCACCGGTTCGAGGAACACCGCGCAGACCGTGTCGGGCCCTTCGAACTCAATGGCTTCGGCGATCCGGTCGGCGCAGTACCGGCCCCAGGCCTTGATATCGGTGTCATACGGCTCGGGCGCACGGTAAAAATTGGTGTTCGGCACCCGGAAGCCGCCGGGAGTAAGGGGTTCGAAGGGCGCTTTGAATTCCGGCAGGCCGGTGATGGCCAGTGCGCCCTGCGGCGTGCCGTGATAGGCGATGGCTCGCGAAACCACCTTGTACTTACCGGGTTTGCCGGTCAACTTGTAGAACTGCTTGGCCAGCTTCCACGCGCTCTCCACCGCTTCGCCGCCGCCGGTGGTGAAGAACACCCGGTTCAGATCGCCGGGGGCGTAGTGCGCCAGCCGGTCGGCCAGTTCGATCGCGGGTGGGGTGGCGTAGGACCACAGCGGGAAGAAGTCCAGCGTCTCGGCCTGCTTGGCGGCGGCCTCGGCGAGTTCGGTTCGGCCATGGCCGACCTGAACCACGAAGAGTCCGGACAGCCCGTCGAAGTATCGCTTGCCGTGGCTGTCGTAGACGTAGCAACCCTCGCCGCGCGAGATGATGGGCGCGCTGATGCCCTGCCCATGTCTGGCGAAGTGTCCCCACAGGTGTCGGTCGGCCTTGGCCGACAACTCCGCGGTGAGATCCCGAGTTTCGGTGGTGGTCATCGTGTTCCCCAATTGTATTGTTGTTTAACGAGTTTCAAATAGACGAGCGTCTCGGTGGACGTCACTCCCGGTATGGCCCGGATCTCGGTGTTGAGCAGTTCCAGGAGTTCGGCATCGTCGGCGCAGACGATTTCGACGAGTGCATCGAAATTGCCCGCGGTCAGCACCACATACGAAACAGCGTCGATTTTCGCGAGCCGTTCAGCCACCTTGGTGGTGTCACCCTGACAACGGATACCGACCATCGCCTGCCGGCTGAACCCCAGTTGCATCGGGTCGGTGACCGCGACGATGTCCATCACGCCGGCATCGATGAGCCGTTGCACCCGCTGGCGTACCGCGGCCTCCGACAGGCCGACGTCCTTACCGATCCCGGCATAGGACCGCCGGCCGTCGCGCTGGAGTCGCTCGATAATGGCCTTGGACATGTCATCCACTGGTCGATTGTGCACGGAATCCGTTGCCATAAGCAATTGAAGGCACGGAAAGGGTTGTTCCAGCCGGCAATTTGCACCGGAATTCGTAGCAGGTCGCAGTCGGCTCGGTTACCGTTGGGCGGTGAGTCCCAAGGCGGTTCGACCCAGTAGCTGGATCGATGGCGTACCGGTGCGCACCGACGGCAGCCGCCATCCGGTGATCAACCCTGCGACCGGCGCCGTCGTCGTCGAAATGGCGCTCGGGACACCCGTCGATGTCGACGTGGCGGTAGCCTCGGCCCGCGCCGCACTGCCCGCATGGTCGGCTGCGACCCCGGCCGAACGGTCTGCCGTGCTGGCGAAACTCGCCGACCTCGTCGAGAGCCACGCCGCCGAGATCGTGGCCGAGGAGGTCAGCCAGACCGGCAAGCCGGTGCGCTTGGCGACCGAGTTCGACGTGCCCGGCAGCATCGACAACATCGCGTTCTTCGCCGGAGCGGCGCGCCACCTCGAGGGCAAGGCCACCGCGGAGTACTCCGCCGACCACACCTCGTCGATCCGGCGCGAGGCCGTGGGCGTGGTCGCCACCATCACGCCGTGGAACTACCCGCTGCAGATGGCGGTCTGGAAGGTGATCCCCGCTTTGGCCGCCGGCTGCTCAGTGGTCATCAAACCGGCTGAAATCACTCCGCTGACCACCCTCACGCTGGCCCGGCTAGCCACCGAAGCGGGCCTGCCCGACGGGGTGTTCAACGTGGTGACCGGAGCCGGCGCCGATGCGGGCACCGCGCTGGCCGGCCACCGAGGTGTCGACGTGGTGACCTTCACCGGGTCGACCGCGGTGGGCCGAAAAGTGATGGCGGCGGCCGCCATTCACGGCCACCGGACCCAACTCGAACTCGGCGGCAAAGCCCCGTTCGTGGTGTTCGACGATGCCGATCTCGACGCCGCCGTGCACGGCGCGGTAGCCGGCGCGCTGATCAATTCGGGTCAGGACTGCACGGCGGCCACCCGTGCGATCGTGGCCGGCAATCTCTACGACGACTTCGTGGCCGGGGTGGCCGAACTGATGGGCACGATCGTCGTGGGCGATCCGGCCGATCCCGACACCGACCTTGGTCCCGTCATCTCGCGGGCGCACCGCGACAAGATCGCCGCAATCGTCGCCCGCGCCCCCAACCAGGGCGCCCGCGTCGTCACCGGCGGAACGGCTCCCGACTCACCCGGGTTCTTCTACCTGCCGACCCTGTTGGCTGATGTCGCGGAGGACTCCGAGGCCTACCGCGACGAGATCTTCGGACCGGTGCTCACCGTGCGCCGCCACGACGGCGACGACGACGCACTGCGCCAGGCCAACGACACCGAGTACGGCCTGGCCGCCTCAGCGTGGACCCGCGACGTCTACCGCGCGCAACGGGCATCGAGGGAAATCAAGGCCGGGTGCGTGTGGATCAACGACCACATTCCGATCATCAGTGAGATGCCGCATGGCGGACTCGGCGCATCCGGTTTCGGCAAGGACATGTCGGACTACTCCTTCGAGGAGTACCTCACCATCAAGCATGTGATGAGCGATATCACCGGTGTCGTCGAAAAGCCCTGGCACCGCACGATTTTCACCGTGCGCTAGCCGGTTCCCGGCGCACTAGCCACCCCTAGTGAACTCCTCGCCGGTCTCCGGGTTGATCGCGGTCTCGCCCGGGGGCAGGTTGGACAGGTCGGGTGCGATCACCGTGGGCATGTCACCGGAGTCGGGCAGACCGAACATCGCCTCGACACCGATGGCTGGCACCAGTAGTAGATCGGCGCTGTTGCGGACCGGCAGGGTGAGGCCGTGGAAGTACGGCGGCGCGGCGATCCGCCACGCCACCATCATCACCACCCCGAGCACCAGGGCGCCGATCCCGACGACGGCGACCGCGCCGTAGCCGAATATCGTCACGTTGTTTCCGTTGTCGTCGACGAGCCAGTCCGGCTTGGCGTACTGGATCAGGCCGTAGATGAACACTGCGGCCAGGATCAACCCGCCGGCCAGAGGCACCACCCCGCGCATCACGAAGTCGCGCGCGGATGAGGTGAGGGTCT
>JAPLAO010000286.1 GCA_026393245.1 Mycobacterium sp.
CGCGGATCAGCGAGGAAACGTCCTCGCCGCCAAGGAAAGCCGCCTCGCTGTCCGGGTCGTAGCCGACGGACAGCGGCACATCGGCCGCGGCCGCGATGGCATCCGGATCATCGAGATCCACCCCGGCCCGCACCAGCGCCAGCGTCACGATCCGGTACATCGACCCGGTGTCCAGATAGCGAGCACCGAGTTCGCGCGCCAAACCCCTTGACACCGTTGATTTTCCGGTTCCAGCGGGACCGTCAATCGCGACCACCACGCCGTTCACATGCCCGCCGCTCACATGCCCACCGCCCGGTGCAGTTCGCCGATCTCCTTACGCGTCAGCGCCCGGATACTGCCGGGCCGCTGATCACCCAGTGCCACCGACCCGATGTCGGTGCGCACCAGTGCCTGCACCGGGAACCCGACCTCGTCCAGCAGCCTGCGCACGATTCGTTTGCGGCCCTCGTGCAGCGTGACGCGCAGCAGGGTCTTGCCCGGCACGGCATCCACCACCGCGAAGTCATCGAGTTTGACCGGGCCGTCCCCGAGTTCGATACCGGCCTTCAACGTCTTGCCCAGCCCACGCGGAACCGATCCCGCCACCGTCGCCAGATAGGTCTTCGGCACCTCATAGGAGGGATGCATCAGCCGGTGCGCCAGTTCGCCGTCGTTGGTCAGCAGCAGCAGTCCCTCGGTGTCGGCATCGAGGCGGCCGACGTGGAACAGATTCTTGTTGCCGCGCACCCGATGCTCCACCATATCCCCGATGCACGGCCGGCCGAGATCATCGGACATCGTCGAGTGCATTCCGATCGGCTTGTTCAGCGCCAGGTACACCATCGAGTCGTCGAGTACCACCCTGGTGCCGTCGACCCGGATCTCGGAACTGTCCGGATCCACCCGGGTGCCCAACTCCGTCACCACACGGCCGTCCACCTCCACCCGGCCGTCGATGATCATCCGTTCGGCGACCCGCCGAGACGCAATTCCGGCCTGGGACAACACTTTCTGCAGCCGAACGCCCTCGGCGTCAGACATCGGTATCGACATCGAGCGTGACAGGCACGTCAGCCTGCGTCGTCCTGGACAGCTTGGCGAACCGCGGTTCGCTGTCCAGGTTTTCGCTCAGATCATCGATCACATCGACGCTGGGCAGCAGCGGTGCGATATCGGGCAGTTCGGTCAGCGACGACAATCCGAGTCGCTCCAGAAAGAGTTCCGTGGTGGAGAACATCGTCGCTCCGGTGTCGGAGTCATTGCCGGCCTCGGTGATCAGACCGCGCGCCACCAGCGTCCGGATCACCGCGTCCACATTGACACCGCGAACGGCGCTGACCCTGGCCCGGGTGACGGGCTGGCGGTAGGCCACCACCGCGAGCGTCTCCAGCGCGGCTCGGGTCAACTTGGAGCGCGAACCGTCGAGCAGCAGCCGTTCGACGTAGGGCGCGAACCGGGCCCGGGTGTACATCCGCCAGCCGCCGCCCATCTCACGGATATCGACACCGCTGCCGCGATCCGAAAGCTCCTCGGACATCCGGTGCA